>NZ_MJLZ01000007.1 GCF_003666245.1 Brenneria alni | reverse complement strand
CGGTTGAGTTTCGCTGGGACGGAGACCAACTGGCGGTGCAGCGGCACTGTCTGGCGGACGGTACGGCGGCGCGGGAAGTGCAGTGGGTGTATGAGCCGGGGAGCTACCGGCCGCTGGCGCAGGTGGAGGCGAAAGGAGAGGCGACGCGGCTGCACTATATCGTGACGGACGTGGCGGGTACGGCGCGGGAGCTGTGCAGCGAAGAGGGAAATAATGACGGATTATCTGAGAAATAACCTTAAATAACAGCAGATTGTTTTTTTAGGGTTTCCCCTTCGCGTAAAGAATTGCGCTGAGGTGGGCGGGAGCGCCGGGTGAGCGGCAGGACGCCGCGAAAGCCAGTGCCGCGCCGGGAGCGCGTCACTGGCGGCCCGACCAGCGGTCACGAACGCCGAAGGCATCGCGCAGCGACGCGATTCCCGCGAAAAGCCCGGGGTCATGGGGCGGCGGCGATTGAGCCGTCCCGTGTCGGGCGCGAGCGGCAACGGTTGCAGAAATCTGCATTGATTAGTGCGCACGAAACCCTCACTGTACCGACAGAAATTCTTTCCCAAATTTGTGGGGATTCCCCAAGGGCGAGGGGGAGCCGTTGGCGGCACCATGAATACCGGTAGTCAGGTATCTTTGGTGTCGCTTTTGATGGTCTTATTGGCAGAAAAATAACCTGAGTCCTGTGAATTTAAAGGACTCAGGTATCAATGCGATCAGATTATCCAGAGAAGTCAGGCTAAGTGCTGCTGGTCAGATTATGTCCAGTCGAGATAGCCGCTTTCCAGTACCCAGACAGCGCCGCCGGGGCACTCTTCGAGGAAGAACCAGACCTCTTCGTGTTTGGCTTTCCACTCTTCCTCCGTTTTGGGGAAAGCCTTTTTGTAGCGTTCTATTTGTTCTTCGGTTGAACCCTCCAGAAATTGGTCGTGTTTGGCGAGTTTGATTTTGCCATCTTCCATCAGGCGCTGGAGGAGTTCAAAGAAAAATGCCTTTCGTTTTTCAAAAGGAAATTTGTCATTCCAGATCTCAGTATTAGGGCAACATACATCCCAAACAGCAGATAATGACATACCCTCTAAAGCTCTGGCCCTTTCTTGATAAAGTTCTTTACTTATCATCATGTTATTACCTGAATTTTATTTCAATACGTTTGACGTTTTCACCAACGACCTTTGATACGTTAGGATCTTGCAGTATTTCCACCGTCCAGCGAGCTTTGGTCTTATCAGAACTGGAAGAGATACTACGTAGGTTAATCTTGGAACCGTCAGCCAGTTCCGCCGTCCAGACTTTACCCGGTGCGGTTTCCTTAAACGCCACGCCGCCGGTCAGCGATTGCGCATAGTTACGAATCTCCCGGTCGCTGAGGCTTTCGCTGTTAAAAACTTTGGTGGTGCCGGACTTGTTGCTGCCGCCTTCACCGGTGACCTGAGTGAGACTACGCCCGTATAGGGTCAGGCTACTCTGGTTTTGATTTCTGTCGAACAGCTTAATGAGTTCATCAGTGTGATATTTTTGTACGTCGCGCAGGTAATCCGACGCCTGATACGGGTATTGTCCTGCCGCCAGGGTTCCCTGACTGGCGGATTTGCCCGATTTGCCCAGAGTTGCCAGGGAAACGATTACCGACTCAGCATACCCCAGCGTTTCTATCGTTTCGCGTGACCATCCGGTGATACTGGCAGCGCTTTCAACCCACTGGTTGCGGGCAAATAGCTGGTTGTCGGCTATTTTATCTGCCTGAGTATAGGTGAATAACTGCTCCATATCATACCCGGCATAGACAGGGTAATTCCCGGTACGTTGCCGTTCTTTCTGCACCCAGTAGTTGGCGAGTAGACCGTCTTCTTCGCGGGTGACCGGGTATTTTTCCATCAGCGCGTCATAGCGTAGGCGCTCGGCGGAACTTAGGGACTCCTGCGCCACACAGTTAATCTGGCGACAGGACGCGGCTAACAGGCGCTCTTCTTTTTCTTCGTTGCCATCAGCCAGTTCCCTGATTGCCTGTATTTCATCAAGGTGCAACTGGCGATTGAAACGCTCAACAATTTCACCGGCATTGGCGCCACTGTTTACGCCACTGGATTTCCCTGTAGCCAATGCGCCAGCAAAGGCGCCGGCGACACGGCTGATTTGCGCCTGTTGTTCCTGCCAGCCTTCTGTTTTTACCAAATTATCATTGATGATAATCCCGGCGAGTTCCGCCGCCAGCGCGCCCGCCGCCGCGCCTTTAGCGTTGCCGCCGCCAATTTCGGCGGCGACGCCGGCCACCACGGCATGGCTCACCGCTTTGCCCGGTACGCCCAGTATCTGGCCGTTATCCCCTATCAGGCCAGCGCCTTCGGCATGAAGCTGCCCGCCGACATTCGCCAGTAACGCATCGGTGAAGTTGTCTTTAAAACTGCCGCCGTTGACGGCGGTATACAGGCTGGAGCTGATAACCGACTGCCCGGCGACGCGCTGGGCGACCTTGTTCCAGTCGCCGTTGCTGAGTATCGGCAGTTTAGCCTGGGCCGGGTCGGGGGTGGCGGCGCCGTTGGCGGCTTTATCCAAGCCCATGACGGAGTCAAAACCGGATAATGCCCCGCCAATCACCATCGAGCTAACCAGCGATTTGACGGAATCGCTGCTGCCCAGCGCGTGCAGGGTTTTGGACAGATTACCCTGATTATCCACCAGCGAGACGGCGGCCTGAGAGGTGAGGGCGGTCATGCCGGAGTAAGCGGCGCCATGAATCACGGTGGCGGTCATACCGGCGGCGCCGGTGGCGGAGACGGCCCCGTTGGCGGCCATCATGGCAAGCCCGGAGCCGGCGGTGACTGCGGCGACGGCAATGGCGATAACCGCCCCCACCACCGGGTTCAGGCTCTGGCTTTTCTGGTCCCAACTGCTGTAGGCATCCTGCACCGCACGCCATTGCACATCGTCGCGGGTATCCAATCCTTTCATCCACTCCATGCCCGGCGTATTGCCGAACGCCAGCAAGGCATTTTGCAGCGACTGGGCCTGTTGGGTTTTGACATCGGCGGTGATGCCGGTTGCCGCCTCAATAGTCAGTTCGCCGCCGAGGTGAATGCTGGGCAGCAGCCAGGTATCCTGGGTGTAGCCCTTGTCGGCGCTTTTAATAAAGAACCCTTTGGCGGTGGAAATGGTCTGTTCGAACGTGGTGTTTTTTACCGCCTTAAAGTTGACGCTTCCATTGGTGCTGGTCAGCCGCGCATTCTCGCCCGCGTTGATTTTGCTGGCTTCATAGGTGCTGTCGTCACGGCTTAACAGGCTGATATCGCCGCCAGCGGTAAATTCGGCCACCTTGTTGGTGACATCATGGCGGATTTGGCGAACGGTGACTTTCTTGCCGTACCATTTACGCTTGTGCGTGATTTTTTCGTACAGGTTGCTCTCTTCCATTGCCTGGGCATAAAGAAATCCCCCTTTGGCCGCCGCATCGAGCGCGCCTTTGGCGATAAGCCGCGTCGCCTGGAAAAGTATGCTGCCGTTGGAAAGCAGGGTGAGCGCACCGCCGCTGTCCAGCGTGGTGTTCTGCTGGGTGATGGATTCAGTATGCTCGTGGTCGCCTGCCTGGTAGAGACGGTTGGCGACGGCATTGAACGCCATGCTGCCGTTGGCGCTCAATGTCATGTCATTGCCCGATGAGAAATTCGCGCCATCGGTACGCAACGTATCCTGGGCGGTAACGGTTAATTTGTTGTCGGCGTGTAATTCCGCGACGACATGGCGCTCATCTTTATCGTTGTCTTCCGCTTCGTCGTTTTCCGCCGCCAGAGCGGAATAGCCGAGTGCCGGCATCAGCACCCGGCGTCCGGCAGAGACGGTGATATCCTTGCCCGCCGTGGCGTGCAGCGCCTGCCCGTTAATGTCCGTGCCGCTGAACAGGCTGAGGTGGTTGCCCGCGTTCAGGGTACTGCGCAGTTCGGGCGTGCGTGATGAGGAGAAATAGCGCGACAGGTTGTCAGGGAGTTTACGGGGCGTCAGGTCAATGTGCTGCGTGGCGCTCAGGGTAATATCCCGGTCTGCGGCGATAGAAGCCCCCTGGAGTGTCAGTGCGCCGTTGGCGTTGAGCGCAACTGAATCGCTGGCATTGAGTTGACCGGTAGTGGCGGGCGGCAGGTCAACTTTTTCCTGCCGGGGTTCATTGCTGAGGGCGGTTTTGATGCGCCGGTAGGAGAATGACGCCGGGTTGTTTTCGATAAGAAGGTCCTTGCCCGCCGTCAGGCTGATATTGCGTCCGGGCGTGAAGACGATGTTGCTCAGGGAGAGGTCTTTGCCCGCAGTGACGGACAAATCGCCGCTGACAGCCAATGAACTCTTTTCCTCGCCGCCGTTGCTGTAATGGGCATACGTACCATAAAACCGCGGGCTTTCGCTGGTGCGGAAGGTTACGTCGCCGGTGCGTGCGGCGATATTGAGATGTTCCGCCTTGATATTACTTTGCCAGCCGGTGATGTGACCGGCGGCCAGAAGAGAGGCGGTCTGCCTGGTAGAAATATCGCTTTTCTTAAGGTTGATATTCTCCTCGGCAATCAGTGAAATATTTTCTCTGCCGTATAGATTATCCGTACTGGTGATGTTCTTTGCCGTAAGGGTAATATTGTCGGCGGATAGCGTATTGAAGTGAATTAACGGGTCGATGACCTCATCGGCGTTATCCAGCTCTGCGGGCTCGGGCGTAATAATATTAATCGTCTCGTTGAAATCGGCGACGATGCTGTCTCTGGCGGTGACTTTGCTTTCCCGGTGTTTTTTTATATCCCAGACGATAGCATCACCGGTGCTGGTAAAGTAATAGGTTTCATTATTCTGCCTGTCAGCCTGAAAGATGTTTTCCATTGTTAAGCTGGCAACAAGGGGCAGTTGGGTATTTTCATAGGTTTTATAGAAATTAATAAAACCCGATGTTCTGCCTTCTATATTCAGCCGGTCCCCGGTCAGGAAAAGGCTCTGGTCTGCGGAGAGGTTGCCGACGATATTGTTGAGTTCCGTGGCGTTGATATAGAGATTACCGCCGGAGGTTATTTGCGGCGTGTCGCCATCCAGCAGGGTGTTGTAGTGGTATCTTTTGAAGTTGACGTAGTTTAAGGCTGCGAAGGTTATCAAATCGAACCAGTTCTGGTTCTTATGTTCGTCAAAGTCAAGTGCGCCATAAACACGGATATAGGTATCATCAGGCGTCAATTTCCAGCCCAGCATTTCACCTAAAGCAAGCCCTTCCGGGGCGTTAACCTCGGTCTTTTCATCCGTTATCTGATTAAAAACATTATTCAACTGCTCGGTACGAATGACCATATCCCCGCGGCGGGTTTTTATGGTTCCTGAGCGGTTTTCGACTTGCCGGCCTTTATTTCCCTGCGCGTCTTTCTGGATCCATAAATTGTTTCTGGCGGTAATCGTCCCCTGAATATTGGCCAGATTATCGCTGAACAGGCGCATATCCCGCTCGGCGTAAAGCGTCCCTCTGTTATCCAGCGTCGTTGCGGTCAGGGTGATATCGCGTTCGGCTGTTACCGTCGCGCCCGCGCTGATATCGGCTTGCGGCGCATTCAGATTCAGATCGGTTTTGGCATTAACGTCAGCCAACTGGATCTTGCCGTTGGCGCTAAGTGTGATGCCCTGCTGGGTTGAGGTGAGGTCGGCCAGGTTGACGCCGACGCCTTCCTCACCTGCGACCAGCCGGATTTTATTGGCGTACATGCCGCCCAGCGCTTTAGTGTCCACTGCCAGTTGTGGTTTGGCGTCTTCACCGGTAATGGGGGTAATCGAACCCTCGGTGAAACTCACCCGGTTGGCACCCTGCGTCAGCGACAGGTTTTTGGCGCTGATTTTCCCGTTCAGTTCGGTGGCGCGGCTGAGGATATCGACATAGTCCTGCGTACTGGCGTCCAGCCCGTTGCTGCCAATGACCACGCTGCCTTTTTTCACTTCCAGCGCCTCGAGCGCGCCTTGTTTGTCAAACTGCGGCGCTCCGGTGGTGAGCGTCACGCCGGGCGTATTGATAAAGCCGCAGCCGTCACAGGTGATGCCGTTGGGGTTGGCGATCAGCACGTTGGCTTTATCGCCGAACACTTCCACCTTGCCTTGCAGGTTGGAACGGGCGGTTCCGGTGACTTCATTGATAATTAAACCCGCGGCGTTGCCTTTGAGGTTGGCGTTGGCGTCAAGCTGCCCGGCCAACGCTGATTTACCGGCTGCCGTGCTGTTGTTCAGCACTGCCCCCGGCGTGTCGACGCTGAAGTCTTTATAGGTGTTGTGTGAAATACCGGCGCGATTGGGTGTGGCGATATTGACGACCGGCACGTCGCCGGTATGGTTGACCTGCGTGCGGGGGCTATCCGGCGTCAGCGCGCCAAACGCCGGGTGCAGCGGCTGGATAGCGGTCAGATATATCAGCAGATAGCTGAGGCCGCGGGTGGCGCGGTTATTGAAGGTTTCCATGTGACTTTCCTTGTTTTCCTTTTGCGGTAAGTGTGTGACTTAATGAAAAAAAGCACTGACGGGCAGGGTGATCTGCCAGTAAAGCACGGCGTTATCAGGGCGCAGACCATGCGGGAAATGCAGCGGAACGCCGAGTGAAAGGGATTGATTGACCGAGCGGGAGGCGGCGGCCAGACCGAGTGCCGCGCCGGTCATATTGCCGCCATCCACTTTGCCGGTTTTACCTGCAATCCAGCCGCTGTCCAGCGCGGTGGTTAACGACAGGTCGCCCAGCAGCGGCAGGGTGGCGAACTGCCAGTTCAGTTCGTTGCGCCAGTAAAAACCGCGGTTGCCGGTCAGCGTCTGTTCTTTAAAGCCCCGCACGGAATAGTCGCCGCCGAGTGAAATACGTTGGTGGGTATACAGGTTATCGGGCGTGGTTTGCCCGTAGGCGGAAGTCAGGAAATACAGCGAGGGCGTCAGCGGATAGAAATAGCTGCTGCTCAGTGCGAATTTACGGAATTCACTGCGTGGCATACCGCGGGTATCGTCGGTAGCGCCCCAGGCTCTCAAGCCGTGACTGAATGTCGGGTTCAGAGTGAAATAGCCGCCTGCCAGCGTGGCGCTATAGCTGAAGCCGGTGCTGATGCTGCTTAGTGAGGGGCTGCTGATACTGAGACGCTCATCCGCCAGCGTGTTTTCGGTGCGGCGGCGGCTTAATGCGCTTTCCAGCGCCAGCTTTTGTTTGCCGTCCCGGTACAGCGTTCTGCTGATCTGTAGCCGATGGGTGTTGCTTTGACCTTCATAGCGATAATGCTGGCGGCCTGCGGCAACTGGCTGAAAGAAGTCATTCCAGACGTACTGATAAGCCAGCGTCCAGTAGCCGTAGGGCAGCGATACGCCGCCGGACAGTGCGCGGCTGCCGTAGCGGTGGCTGAATGCGCTGTCGCGGCTGGCGGAGAGCCACCAGCGATCGGCCAGCCGCAATGGGTTGTCTAAGGCGATATTGGCGAAGAGTTGCTCACGGCCAGTGCTTTTTTGTCCGCTGTTGTCCACACCTACGGTGAACTCAACCGGTGTCTTATGCGCGGCACGTTGCAGGATGGCAACTGAACCGCCCGCCTGTTTGCCGGGCCGAATATCAACGGTAATTTGCTGTGACGGCAGGCGGTTTAGCTGCTCCATGCCCTGCTCAAGATCCCGCAGATTGAGAATACGGCCCGTCAGATCGGGAAAGGCCATGTTTATCGCCTGCGGCGTTTCACCATCAAGTTCAATCGCCTCCAGTGTGCCTTCGCTAACGCTGATGGTTAGCGTACCGCCGGAGAGATCCTGCTCCTGCAAATAGGCCTGACTGGTAATATAGCCGTGGGTAAGGTAGCGGTTGGTGGTTTCTCGCACCGCGTTATTGATGGCGGTCAGATCGAGGCAGCGGTGCTGATAACGTTGCTGAATGACAGACCTGTCTTTGGCGGAAAGGTGCTCGGCGCCGCGAAAGGCGACATTCTGGATAGGAAAACAGGGGCCTTGTGTGGTTGGTGGTGGCGCGATCGCCGGGATATGCAGATCGGTGGCGTTTTCCAGTGATAAACGCTGCTGTCTGGCCTGGTCGAGCAGCGCTTTTTGCTGTTGTTCCAGTGAATCACGGTCTGTCGGGTTGATGGGGCTGGCGGCAAGGGCTGAGAAGGTGATAGTCAGCAAAAAAAGGCATAAAGAGCAGATGGATTTACACAAAATGAACGCATCCTTACGTTAACTTACATCTGTGACTATATTACAAATGGCCTGAGGCTTTGCTATTGATAAATAAGGGGTAAGGTAAATTCAGCAGAGTTAACTGAAAAGGACAGACTTTTTGGATAGCAGCCCTACATGCCGTTGCTTAAAGTCGAAAAGCCGGGAGAAATATGTGGGTAAAGGATTTATGGTATTTTTTATCAAATAGTTATATTTATTAGTTAGTTGTTTTGCAATTCATCGTTGGGTGAATTGCAATGGACTGGTTAATAAAATGCAATTATCGAGGTTAATCAGGTGTGACGGAAATGACATAACGGGCTGTTGATCTCCGCGCATTGAAGAGGGGCGGTGGTCGATAATTTCGGCGGGCCAGATATGTTTCACATCGTTATTTGAAATCGGCATACGGGGTCAGCGGTTGGGGCGGACTGTCCAGATTGCCCTGCCAGCCTGCGGCGGAGTAGCGCAGGTAAATCATGCCGTGGCTGGGGGTGTAGTCTTTGGCTTCCTGAATATCGACGCCGGCCCCCAGTGTCCAGTGTGATCCGAGTCGGCGTTCGACCACCGCTCGCACGGTGTAGCCAAATCCACTGCTGCCGCTACTGCCCGCTTCAATATCGTTTCTGTCGCTGATGCTGCTGTTGACCAGGCCGGATAACGGGTAACGCCGCTGGTCTTTGGAGGATGAGCGTGACCAGGAGAGGGAACCGCCCACTTCCCATGACCAGTTTGCGGTGCGCTGGCGGTAGTTAACCGGCACGCCCACGGAGAAATAGTGTTGCGGGCTGTAGTAACCGCCCTGGCCGAGCGAATAGTTACTTAAATCCTTTTGATAATGCCACCACATGTTGTTGAGTCCGACGGTAAGGCGGCGGTTATCCTGATTAACGATTTTGTAGTAATAGCCCGCCATTGCTCGGATACGGTAATTATCGGCCACATTTTTGCCGGTGATTTGATGAGCGCTGAAGTCGCTCCAGACGCCGTGCGCTTCACCCCGATCGTAGTTTAGCCCCAGTGCGGCGCCGCTTGCGCGAACGCCACCCCAGGTGATGCCAGTCCCCGGATCTTTGGCGCCGCCGAAAGCCAGCAGGGAACTGGAAATTGGCCGCCGCGAGGCGCTGGCAGTCCAGCCAACCGCCCCCCAGTCACTGCTGTAACTGGCGCCGCCCACTACATCAACCACCTCAAAACCGATCGGCGTGGTGCCGATATCCACGGCCCAGCGATCATTTTTCCAGCCTGCGGCAATGCTGGTGCCACTGGTTTTCTGCGTTTTACCGCCGGAGCAGTCACGTGCTGCACAGGTGCCGAATGTTTCACGATAGGTTCCGTTGGCGGTTGAGAACGAACCCGCGTTTAGTTGGATGGTATCAGCGCGGAGAAATGCCCGTCCGTCATTCCAGGGCATGTCCGCCTGCAACATGGTGTCATGGGCTTTCAGGTTGGAAATGCCGCCAGTGCCGCTGGAACGCCAGTAGTCGTGGTCAAGGGTGACGTTAACATCCTGCTGGCGGTATAAGTCGGCGGCGTCGGCGCGGATCCCCCGTTTTAGCCAGTCATCCGCAGGATTATTGCGCGTCAACCGGGTGTAAGCGTCGTTATCCTGTGGCAAAACCGGTGTGATGCCGCTGGCAACCATCGCCTGTCGGTAATCCTGTTGCGCCTGTTGTGGCCGCGACTGCTGTTGTTCAAACCGGGCGGTATCGCGGTAAATCAATGCCTTGTCCTGACCGGGCGCTTCGTTCTGCGCGTCGATTTTAAGCTGCTGAAAAAGTGTTGCCGCCTGCGGAATATTACCGACAGCCTGCCAGGCGTTGGCGATCCGCCGCCGGCTGTTGAGTGTGCTATCGGTTTGATCGGCGGGCTGCTGTAAGCGCAGCCGTGCCTGATCTAACCGCCCTTGTGCGATAAAGGCTTCAATCTCGCCCAGCCGCGCATCGGGGTTTTGTGGTTCGTGCGCGATGACCTGTTGATAACCCGCCAGCGCTTCGCTGTATTCGCCACGCGCCAACGCCCAGTCCGCCAGTTCAAGATCAATACGCGGATTGGCCGGTTGCTGGCGCAGGTAGGCTATCGCACCGGGTTCATTACCGGCGTCACGCATGGTCTGTGCGCGGGACAGGGTGGTTTGCAGCGTCAGGCGTTGCGACAATTCATGCATATCACTGCTCCACTGTGCGGTGGGCAGCGTATTTAACTGTGCCAGCGCCTGGGCGTCCCGTTCGGTGGAAGAGAGATAAAGCGCGTACACATAATTTTTCTCAGCGTTGACGGGGGGTTGAGAGGCAATGTGCCGCAACATGTTATCCGCCTGCTGAAATTGCCCGAGACGGCGCAAGGTCTGGGCATAGCGGTAAGCCAGCCAGACATCGTTGGGAGCCTGCTGCTGTGCCTGACGGTATTTGTCGGCGGCCTGCGTCCATTGCTGCTGTTCAAAAAGCTGATCGGCCTGCTGTTTCTGAATGTCGAGTTGCAGGCTGTTGAGCGTATCACGCAGCGTATTTTGCTGGCTGCGTGGCAGGCTGTTGATATAGGCGAGTGCGTTTTCCGGCGATTGCCGCAGGCGGATGTTCACCAGCCCGCGTAGTGCGCCGCCGTTGCCGGGGTCAAGACTTAGGGCCTGCTGATAGTACTGTTGCGCGGCGGGGTGGTTTTTATGGGCGAGCGCGACATCACCCAGACCGATAAGGGCATAAGCATTGGTGTTGTCCAGTTGCCGGGCCTGTAGAAATTTTTGTTGAGCAAGCGTGAGACTGCCTGCTTCCAGCGCGTTGTTGCCGTCTTCAATAGTCATCCAGTAACGCGTACTTTTTATCAGCGCTTGCCATTTTTCAGCGTTACGCTGTTCGGTGTTGGCCTGTAGCGCCTGCTGGAATTGGGTTAACGCTTTCGCCCGATTGCCGGCTCGCAGGTAAACGATGCCGATTGCGCCGATCAGTTCAGGGTCGTTTGGTGATGCGGCTAACGCCTTGTTGAGATCGCTGATAGTGGCAATGTCTCCGCCGCCGCTTTCTATTTGCGCCAGACCACGCAGCCTGGCCTGATAAGCCGGATCGGCCAGCATAGTTTGCTGTTGGTTTAGCTTCGTGCGCGCAGCTTCGGCCCGCTCACTTTCCCCAAATACCGCCAGAAAGCGGTTTAATGACGCAACACTTTGCGGCGTGACGTCCCTTCTGCCGATAATTTCCAGCCACAGGGCGGCGGCGGGGTCGCTCCCGCCGGGATCAGACGCGAGTTGTTGCAGTATCTCGTAAGCCTGTTGGTCGCGGTTCTGGCTGAATAACAGGCGTGCCAGCGCGAGGCGTAACGGCACGTTGCCGGGATAACGCTGATCCAACGTTTCCAGTTGTTTAGTCGCCGCCATTTCCTGATCGGGCAAACGCGCAACCAGACGCCAGTATTCCACGCTGAGATCGAGAGTGGGCGGCTCGCCGTGAAACAGCGCATCGTACTGCGCTTTGGCTTCGGTATAACGGCCAGCGGTGAATAACAAACGGGCCTGCTGTAACTGCTGCCGGGCATCTCCCTGCGTCAGCGCCAGACTCATTTCAGCCTGACGATAAATCGCTGAATCCGGCGCGACCGCTCTCAGTTTTTCCAACTGTTGACGAGCCAGCGGCTGATCGTCCTGACGCAGCGCCAGACGTAGCCGTGCGGCCAAAACCTCCGGGTTGTTCGGATCGATCAGCGCCAGACGGTAAAGTGACTGATCGACCAGATCGTCTTTATAGAGGGCTTCCCCTAAACGTACCTGCTCCATCAGAAACTGTTCGGGTGAAACGGCTTCAGCGCTTTGCGCCAGCGGGATGACGGCCAGATATAAAGGGAACAGGCCGAGCATCGGGTATCTCAGCATGGGTTTTAATCCCTTTCATCAGGCGACAGGCGGCGACGGCTGAACAGTTTCAGTACCCGCCACAATAACCAGGCGACGATGATGACGGTTAGAATGGAAATGATCGCCAGCGCTACCGGGTGGGGCGCCAGCATATGCCAGATTCTCTCCCACCACGGCAGGTGGCCAACATAATAAATATCGCCAACGCGTAAACTGTTAACGCCAGACTCACGGATAACCGCGACCGAACCGAACAGGGCGGCGCGTTTTCCCGTATCGATCAGGGCGTTATTCAATAACGCATAGCCCTGTGGGCTATCTGCCAGCAGCGCCACGATACTGCGTTGAGCATGAAAGGGAGACTGAATACCGATGATAGCGGACATCGGGCTTTCAGAGCGGATGCTCGTTTTACTGTCCGCCCTGGCATCTTCTTCTGGTAAACCCGCGTCTGGTATCGCGCTCTGGCGGATCGGCTGTTTTACCCAGCTTTGGGTTGCATCCACCAGCAGATTGATTTTGTCATCGTCGCGCAGTTCCGGTGGAATGGAACCGATCATCAGGATATCGGTATCCCGCTGCCCGGCTTGTGTCCAGTCATCGCTCAGTTGTACGGACAAGGCCGGGTAACCGGTTTGCGCACCGATATTCCCTAGCGCATTCAGCAGCGCACTCACCTGTGCGGGCGTAGGCTGTTTGTTGACGAGCACCAGCGTTTGCGACAAATCCGCCAGACGGCTGAAGGGGTAGCCCGCATTAACAAATGCGCGCAGATCCGGCATGGCGATAAAGTGACGATAGCCGGAAAAATTGATCGTTGAGTTGCCGTCAATCACCGCATAGTTAACGGTGGGAGTATAGGTTTCGCAACGCTCTGCGGTTCCGCTGGCAAGTAGTGTGGTGTAGTTGAAATCAAAGCGCAGTTGATTGTTTGCTCCCAGTTTTAACGCCGGGATAGTCAGGTTTTTATCCGAATCCCATAATCCCTGGGTTAATGGCAGGCGCAGCAACAATGAATTCTGATCGTGTTCCGGCATCAGGGAAAACGCCTGCACAAACTGGTTATTTAAATTCACGCTCAGGCGCGAGCCGTCTTTGATTTGCGGTGCGGTATAACGATATTTCAGACGTATATCGATGCCCTGACTGCGGATCAGAAAAAGGTCAGGCGGTAGGTTCAGGTTCAGCGAAATAGGATAGGGTGCGATGCCGCTGGTTTGTAGCTGTCCTTCATATTGCTGGAGTTCGGCAAAGGTCATCGGGTGGTTGGTTCGAACCCAGTTCGGGGCATCGTAAGGCTGGCGTGGCGCCAGTTGCTCAACCTTATCAATGACGACGCTCTGCCCGCGAAACAGGATGTTCCCTTGCGTGATCCCTTGCACGGCGGTGATCAGATCGTTGTCATCCCGGCCCTGCACCAGCAGCAGTTTGATATAAGGATTGTCTGGATGGTCGATTATCGAGACGGTCGGCCCCTCGACCGGGGGCGTATCGCGCAGAAAATCCGGGCGCTGCGTGTTGGTGACAAAAACGATGGCATGGCTGTCCGGCAGTTGGTTAAACAGCACCGGGAATGATTGCCCGCGCCATTGTGCCTGGCTACCGAACCAGGATGCCAGGATCGCCGCCGCACGCTGTTGGGCCAGCATCGGCGGGCGGGTAAACACCATCGGCAAGGTCAGTGGCCGGTTATCCCGACGGTCAAAAAAAGGCACCGGGAAAGGGGACAACGCATTTTTCAGGGGCAATTTCTGAAATTGCAAATTAAGCGCACTTGATTTACTCACCTCCAGCCACAGGCTGCTGTTGGCCGGGTTTGCGCAAGTGCCGGGATAATGGCCGATAAATTCCAGGCGCAGGCGGTTAAAGTCGCTGATATAGCGTGGGTCGATGGGCATCTGGAGGCGGCTGGGCTTACCTGGCTGTTCATTGGTAATGGGGGTGACGCCCATCAATTCATCGTTAAGGTAAACCTTGAGGTGAGATTCTATGGGGGTCAGCGCCGGGGAGGGGGTGAATTCCAGATCGAGCGTTGCCTGGGTGACTACTTCATCACTGCGTACGCCGAATTCAATTTGCCCGTCGGGGCGGGTGCCGCGCAGGGAAAAGGCGCCCGGCGCGGGGGCGATTTTTGCAAACAGAAGCGTCACATCCCGTATTGGCGCGTTGGTGTCCTGCGCTACAGCCAGCGCTGTCTCTGGGGCCGGCGTTATGGCTGCCGCAGAAAATGAACTGATGCCTAAAGCAAGGGCGGTAAACCAGGTTATTTTTCTCGTCATCATATCATCATCAATGTTAAGGGCCTGTCTCACCGGTGGGAGAGAGGCGTTAGTCCCGGCCTGCGAACAGCGGCTTAAGCCAGTGTCTTTTCCGGGCTGATTAATTCCGGGCGTCTCCCTACATAGCGCGGAGTCAATGACGTCAGCCACGCAATCAGGGTGGTAAAAGCGATAATGATGTTGCGAATAATCGGCGGGGCATAATCCGCCATACGTAAGTACCCACGGAAACCGAGCGCCAGTACATCTCGCAGGCTTTCGATCGGTTTATCTTCAGGAAAGCTGTCTTGCCATAGCGCCCAGGTATCGGCTCTGGCAA
This sequence comes from Brenneria alni, assembly GCF_003666245.1. Lineage (GTDB taxonomy): Bacteria > Pseudomonadota > Gammaproteobacteria > Enterobacterales > Enterobacteriaceae > Brenneria > Brenneria alni. Next base: position 100,875 of record NZ_MJLZ01000007.1, on the reverse strand, counting down.
AGGTGCACTGAATAAAATCAATATGCTGGCGGGTCGTCAGGTTCGCCATGCGTAAGCCGATTTTATTGCCGAAAGCCCGGGTGACCTTAAAAGGAAAGGCGTATTCCTGCTGGCCGCGGTTTAACAGCAAAGAGACGTTATCTCCTTCCTGCAACCGCCCGGTTTCACGCATTTCCACGCCTATGCCGCCGTCGGAATAATCACTCAGCATACAAGGGAAAAGGTGGCCGTCCGCACGCATAATGGCTGCCGGCATGGACATTTCAACCCGGTGCGCCTGACGTACCTGTTTCGTCTCCACGGCCACGGCCACCGCGCCGCCGAGAATGGTCATGTTATAGGCAACCCACAGCAGGCTGATGATAACGGTCATGACCTCTTCGGGCGGGCCATAACTCAGACGCCATGCGCCTGCGGCCAGCCCGGCGATATTCAACAGCACCAGCACCAGGTAAGGTCGGGTGATGAACCAGTCAAGATGCTGCTCTTCAACCTGTCCCCCTTTGGCGGTGACGTTAAAGTTTCCTTTGTGCGGGTTAAACAGTGCGACGGTGGTGGGTCTGGCGATGTACCACGCCAGCACGGTTTCATAGACTTCACTCCAGAAAGAGTGACGATAACGCCCCTGAATACGTGAGTTAGTCAGGCTGGCGTGAACCATATGCGGTAAAACATAGAGGGCGATTGCCAGTGCCGGGGCGAAAATAATGTAGGCATGGAGTAACAGAAAGGCTAAAGGGGCGGTAAGGAAAATTAAACGGGGAACGCCCGACAGAAAATGCAGCATGGCGTTGGCATAGCATAGTCGTTGTCCCAGCTTCAGCCCTTTACCCAACAGGGGATTATCCAGCCGGAAAATCTGTACCATCCCTCTGGCCCAGCGGATGCGTTGCCCGATATGCGCCGACAAACTTTCTGTTGCCAGCCCGGCGGCCTGTGGGATGCGGATATAGGCGGAAGAATAGCCGCAGCGATGAAGGCGCAATGACGTATGGGCGTCTTCAGTGACGGTTTCAACCGCAATACCGCCAATTTCATCCAGTGCCGTGCGGCGCAGAATGGCGCACGAGCCACAGAAAAAAGTGGCGTCCCACATGTCGTTACCATCCTGTACCAGTCCGTAGAACAGCGTGCCTTCATTGGGGGTACGGCGAAAACGGCCAAGATTTCGTTCGAACGGATCGGGTGAAAAAAAGTGGTGGGGGGTTTGTAACATCGCCAGCTTTTTGTCTTTAAAGAACCACCCCATGGTAAGTTGCAGGAATGAGCGGGTAGGGACATGGTCGCAGTCGAAAATAGCCACAAATTCCCCATAAGCCTGTTTTAGCGCATGGTTGATGTTCCCGGCTTTCGCATGTTCATGAGTGGCGCGGGCAATGTAATGTATGCCGATCTCTTCCGCGAAGGCTTTGAACTCAGGGCGTCCGCCGTCGTCAAGCAGGTATATATGGAGCTTATCCTTTGGCCAGTCTATGCCCAGCGCGGCATAGAGCGTTGGTTTTACTATACTCAGTGGTTCGTTATAGGTCGGCACCAGCAGATCCACCGTCGGCCAGTCTTTACTTGTTGCCGGTAAGGAAACCGGATAACGGTTAAGCGGCCAGATGGTCTGAAAATAGCCCAGCACCAGTACTACCCAGGCATAGGTTTCCGCCGTCAGCAGCAGCAGGCCGCAGATCAGACTCAGCGGGTCGTCCCAGTTGAGTGTTGTGGTGTAGCGCCACCACAGGTAGCGGCAGGAAATGGTGAAAGACAGTACGATCATCATCAGGGTCGGCATTCGACCCGGCATATGCCGCACAATCATCGCAATGCACCACAGCAGCAGCATAAAAATAAACTGGGATAAAAGATCAAACGGTTGGGTGATGCACAACAGGGCCAGTGCGGCGCATGACAGACTGAGCGCAGTAAACAGCAGCGTGCGCAAGCCATTTGCCTGGTGGCTTTCGGTATTGATGCCGGTACTGACATCCCCGAAACGCAGAAAAAGGTTTTGCAACCGATTCATACCGCGTTGCCGCCAGCGTGACAGCGCTGAAAAATAATTTCTGCGCACGGCGGGGATCGGCCCGTTCCTGATGATTAGCAGCCATAATCCCTGCATAAGATAGCGAAGGAGATCGGCCGGACGGGGGCGCTGGGGCGATAGATGTGGAAACCAATAGCTGTGATGCTGTCGAACCTGCCGCCAGCTATCGGATTCCAGCCGCAGGAAAATCCAACTGAGTATCACCAGAAAAGTCGTAATGCCAGCGGTAAAAGCGGAAGATCCCTGTCGGCGATAGCTATCATAGCGTTGCTGTACCGCCTGACTGGCTGGTGGCGTGAGGAGGAAACGTATTATCTGGCTCATAGCGTCTCTTGCGCCAGATTAATCAGACACCAGTTCGCCAGCGTAATGATTTCCTCCGCCGCGACGCTTTCCGGTCGAGACTCCCCCAGCGGTTGTTTTATGGCCAAAGACTCGGCCAGTGCTTCATCGCGGTGAATAACCAGGGGCAACAGACGATGAAGCGTATGCAGCCATAGCTGATGTAAATCCTGTTGCAACGCACTGATCGCAGAAAACTGATTTATCAGAAAATGGCACTGATTCGGCAGTGCCTGCTGGTGTAGCCGCGTATGGCAGTTGGCGTCGGGGGTAATAACCAGCAAGACCGCATCAGCGGCGGCCAGCGCCTGTCGGATCAGCGGGCTGCTATCCGCCGGTGCGTCAATCAGTATCCAACGGTGTTGCCCGTCAGTATCGATTTGCGCCAGATTGTCCCGCCAGGAGGGAATATGCTGATGGCGTTGTTGCAGCGCGGCGATTTCTATCGGATTAAGTTGGCCGAATGGCAGAAAATCGAGTCCGGGCACATATTGCATGGCGCCTTGCTGCCAGCTCTCGCCATCAGATTCTGCGCGTCCCCAGCCGCGTGGTTGCGCAAAAGACATATTAAAATGGAGGCGTAATAAATTATCTGGCGAAAAATCAATGGCAAGCACCGTTTCCCCCAATTGCTGTAATGCCCATGCCAGTCCGGCGGTGACCGATGTGGTTCCTACCCCGCCTCGAATACCCTGCAAGACAATGACTGGCATAGTCAGCGGCTCCCGGTCGGTTCTTTCAGTTCAGCCAACAGAGGCCAGCGAGTCATCATTTGTGTTAAGCGCGTTTGACGGGAAATATCAATATAGTTTATTTCGGGCAAGGAAAAAGCCAGACTCAATACATGCAGGTCGTCGCGCATTTCTGAACTGACTGGCGTATGCAAGTGTGCAAATTCATCGTTCATTCCGCGCCTCTGAAAAAACAGGCTATATTAGCTAACTATAGCAATAAATTAATGATAGCAACGGCGGAGGGGGAAATAGCCACGGAGTGATTGACTTAGAGTATGACGAGTTTAAACGGGAAAGTTGTGATCCCCGATAGCGGTGCTAAAGTTTAAAGATATATTTTATTGGCAATGGATCCGAGTGCTAATAACGGAAAAATCAGCATATGATGCAATCCTTTTCACTAGGTGTCCGCCAGCTTTGGGGTGAATTATCATCATTGCAGTTGCCGGGTTTCTATTGGGTTAATATTGACCGTCAGGAAGATGCCTCCTTATTCTGCCAACAATTAATCAGCGTTCAACAACCAGATGCCCGAGTGGCGTTAATAGGTTGTGGCGAAAATATCCAGCCCCTGTTTAGCCCTTTATCGGTAACGCGTTTAAAGCAATTGCCTTGCTATATCCTACCGCAAGAAAAGGCCGCGCTGATTAGTTTCACTGACGATTTGATGCGAACATTAAAGCCAAGAAAACGGTTATTCATTCTTTATGCGCCTGCCAGTCTTTGGCAGGATTTTACGCCGGAAAATATAACGCGCTGGGTGACGGAAACCGGTGACTGGTTGCATCAGCGGCAATGTACGCTGATTGTTCTCAGCCACGGCAGCGGCGTCGGTAGGCTGAAAAATATGCTTATTTCGCAGCACCGCGCCTTGTATGGCTTATCCAGCCTGCAATGGCAGCAGGATCGCGCACAGTATCTGGTGTCCTGGTGGAGCATGGAGCGTGGCATGAACGCCAATCAGGTGCAGATGTTGCAACCTGAAACGGACGGTTGGCGGATGGTGGTAGAGGATGAGTCGGTGTCTACGCCTTTTCTGGGTGATGACGGGTTATATTTGGCGGAGAAAAGCGTACTGGAAGGGGCGCCAGCTTTATCGGAAAGTTGGCAAGTTTTTGATAATAGTGAAATTCTTACTCAGAGGGGAATGCTGACGCATGCCGCCACCCTGATCTTTGCCCTTAACCACACCAGCCAGGTCAACACCCTTGCCAGACAGGTTCATAGCCTGCGCCGCCAGCGTGGCAACATGCTGAAGATTGTGGTGCGGGAAATGAAGCCTTGTCTGCGAGCCAGCGATGAACGTCTGTTGCTGGCGTGCGGCGCCAATGTGATTGTGGTGCATACCGAGCCGCTTTCCCGTTTTCTTTCCCGCCTTGAAAGTGTGCAGGGGCAGCGTTTTACCAGGCATGTTCCGCTGGATATCGAGACGTTGCTGACCATGATGCGGCCTTTACAGATTAAAGGCTATCTGCCGCCCAATACGTTCAGACTGTCTGTTCAGATGCTTATCGACAACATAGCGATACCGGAAGGCGGTAAAGGTATTTTGATCGCGTTACGCCCGGTGCCTGGATTACGTATCCATCAATCATTAACACTTTGTAATATAAGGCGTTTAGGTGACATTGTTACCATAGCGCGGGGGCGTTTGTTTCTGTTTCTTTCTTCCTGCCGAATGAATGAATTGGATACTGCGCTGAAATCAATTTTTCGGTTACCGGTGGATGAGATATTCAGTAACCGTCTGGTATGGTCGCAGGATTTACAAATTGTTTCTGAAATCAATATGTTATCAGAAAGTAATAAAAATGAGCCGCCGCCGTTGGCGAATGATTACCTTCATTTACGCCAGAGTGAACCGGAACAGAAAAGTCAGGCAGTACGACATCAGCCCACTACTATTACGCTACTCAATGGCGATCAGAGAGAAAAAGCATGATGAATTTAAGCGATATAGTACAACTGGTGCTGTTGAGTGCAGTGGTATTTCTCTCTCTTGGCTATATTGGCCATCGCTTTATTCTCCGGTGGTTTCAGAATTTGAAGTATCGGTTGTTATCACCTGGCTATCTGAAACCCGCAGGCGTTTGGATGCGTGACGGCTCCTCATCAAAGATTAAGAAATAGAATGGACGAGAAAAAACGCACGCAACAACAGCAAAAGGCATGGCGCCATTGGCGCGGGCTTGGCGGCTGGAATGTCTATTTTTTGCTGAAATTCTTCCTGCTGTGGTTTGGTTATCTTAATTTTCATCCGTTGCTCAACCTGATATTTCTGGCGTTTCTGCTGATGCCGATCCCTGCGGAACGGTTGCATCGTTGGCGGCATATCATGGCTATTCCTGTCGGGCTCGGGTTGTTCTATCACGATACCTGGCTGCCGGGAGTCAGCACTATTTTCGGCCAGGGAACACAGGTCGCCAGCTTCAGCGGGGCGTATCTGCTGGAGTTATTCAACCGCTTTATTAACTGGCAAATGATCGGTGCTGCGCTGGTCATTGTGGTGGCGTATCTGTTTTTATCTCAATGGATTCGTATTACGGTATTTACCGTTGCCATTCTGGCGTGGTTAAACATGATTAATCTTACCGGGCCGATGATTTCGCTAACGCCGACGACAACGGTTGCCAGCGGATCGTCAGACGTTACCGGCGGTGTATCACCGTTACTCGTCGCCAATCTACCCCCGACCGATGAGAATCTGACCGCTTACCTGAATCAGTTTTTTGAGCGGGAAAAAAGCAGGAGTACCGTCTTTCCCGCTTCGCTGCCAGTAGATGCACAACCTTTTGATATATTGATTATTAATATTTGCTCGCTTTCATGGTCAGATTTGGAAGAAACCCAGTTGGAGAATCATCCGCTGTGGAGCAATTTCGACATACTTTTTAGTAATTTCAATTCAGCCACCTCTTACAGCGGCCCGGCATCAATACGTTTATTACGGGCAAGCTGTGGTCAGGAGTCTCATATCGATTTGTATCAACCCGCTAATCAGCAGTGCTATCTGTTTAATAATCTGGCTAATCTGGGTTTTGAAAAGCAACTTATGCTCGATCATTCCGGCGTGTTCGGCTCTTATCTGCAAGAAGTGCAAAAAGAAGGCGATATGCAGATACCGGTGATGTCGCAGGCGGGCATCAGCAATCAACTGGCTTCGTTTGATGGAGAACCTATTTATAACGATCTGGAACTGCTTAACCGCTGGTTGGGTAATCGCCAGACGGCGGGAGCAGAACGCAATGCGACTTTCTTCAACCTTATTGCGCTGCATGACGGTAACCGCTTTGTCGGCGACCTTAAATCCGCTGATTATACAGCGCGAGCAAAAACGTTATTTGATCAACTGGATACGTTCTTTAATGCGTTGGAAAAATCAGGGCGAAAGGTCATGGTTATTGTCGTGCCGGAGCATGGCGCGGCACTGGCGGGAGATAAAATGCAGATGTCAGGGTTGCGTGATATTCCCAGCCCAAGCATTACGCATGTCCCAGTCGGCGTGAAGTTATTCGGCTTACCAACGCCGCGCCAGGACAGACCGTTGGAAATTAAATCGCAGAGCAGCTATCTGGCTATTTCAGAATTGGTTGTGCGGATGTTGGATGGAAAAATATTTTCTGCATCATCTGTTGACTGGCAGACGCTGATAAAAGATTTACCGCAAACGGAAGCGATTTCGGAAAATGAGAACGTTATTTTGATTCAGTATCAGGGTAAACCTTATATTCGTCTTAATGGCGGAGACTGGGTGGCATACCCGCAATAATTCTCACGTCAGGGGGGAGCGTCGATTTTTCCGCCCCTTTACCCATCCCCGCCGCCACATTCCCGTATACACAAATTCATCGTAGTATTTTACATGCGCGACAACTTAAGTCTCATTTTCTGGCTTGTGGGGGGCATATCCCCTATGCTGAGGCCGCTTATTCGTCGATAGGGAGCCAGTACCGGCGGGGGCTTAGGATTAAGATGAAATCCGCTGGGGGCAATAACAAAACCGCATTGAGGCAACGATAAGCTGTCTTATACTACCGGGGTTTCATCAGGCTTACATGATGGAGTGGACACCTCGTCAATAAGCATTTTAAGCTCAGAATCAGGTAAATTGGCCACCTATTTGGTCTTTTAACCTAAATATGGCAGCAATACGGGATTGACGGAGAAAGTGCTTGCGGCTCAGACGTTCATTAACTATTAAGCAGATGACAGCCGTGTCCGCTGTGGCACTGGTGACCATCAGTCTTTTTATAGTGATACAGCTTTTTCACTTCGTGAATCAACGTCGTGAAGACTATGCCAGGCAACTGGAGGTTATCGCTTATTCTGTGCGCCAGCCCTTGACGGAAGCCATGTTGCAGGGAGAAGTGCAACGGGCCGAAGATATTCTGAACAATTTATTGCCGGTCGGCTTTCTGAGCCGCGCGGATGTGCTCTTGCCAGATGATTTCCAGACGCTACATGCCAATTTCCCGACGGAACGAGCGGTGCCGAATTGGATAGCCAGGATTTTTGAGCTGCCGATACGCATTTCCGTGCCATTGTATTCTCCGCCACAGACACAATATTCGACGCCACTGGCGCATTTGGTGTTGCAGGCTGACTCTTATCGCATGTTCCAGTTTATTGTGAGTACCTTCTCGACCATGCTGGCGACTTACCTGCTATTGGCGCTTATTTTGTCCATCGCCATTACCTGGTGTATGAACCGGCTGATGGTGTATCCGTTGCGTGCAATCATTGCCGAATTGCAGAATCTGTCAGCGCAGGAGATCCCCCGCCATCAATTGACGCTGCCGCAATGGCATCAGGATGATGAGTTCGGGGTGCTGGTTCGCAGTTATAACCGCAACCAGCAATTGCTGGAGCAGTCACTTTTTGCCGCCGCCGCGCAGCATGATTTTTTTGATAAGGCTGATTTTGTTATGCATCTGAAGCAGTGGCTGGCAGAAAATACACGGTTTAGCCTTATGGTGATCGGCCTTGAACCGTTACCGGCGGATAGCGATAGCAAAATTCCCCATCCCCTGATTAATCAGCTAAAGGCTGCGGTTAATGAGCAGCAGGAAGGACGACGTGTTTTATTGGCCCGATTGGATAACGATGAGTTCGCGGTGCTGGGAAAACAGTGGGTGAGTGTGGAGCAGGCGCAAGCCTGGGCGCAGAACGTCATTATGCAAATAAATGCCCCGTTTATGTTAACAAACTGTCAACCATCTCCGCATACCGCCTGTGTGGGTATTCTCCACATTGACGCCCCCCGTGCCGAAGAGACGAAGAATGCCGCGCTCTTGCTGTCACAAGCGCGTTTGGCTATGCAACTGGCTCGTCATGACAGCAAGAATGGCATTCACGTTTTCCATCAATAACCCTTTTCTTCAGTGTTAATCATTGCGTAATTCGGCTTCTTGTTACAAATAAATTGCGTTGTTGTTGAATATTTACTTCAACTGAAGCGTTTCCGCTCTTGTTTTTAACTTTGTGTTCACAAACTAAAGTTATAAAACATTTCCAGGCTGTTAGTGCGGTGTTATTTTCCGGCGCAATCACAGGTGGTGTTTACTATACTTACTTTATCGTCCACCTGTGTCCCCCATCATAGGACGTGCGTATGAAAACATCTATTTTCAAAAGTCTTTATTTTCAGGTGCTTACTGCCATCACGGTAGGGATACTGTTAGGCCATTTCTATCCGGAACTGGGCGAGCAGATGAAACCTCTGGGTGATGGGTTTGTTAAATTAATTAAAATGATCATCGCGCCAGTTATTTTTTGTACGGTGGTGACCGGTATTGCCGGTATGGAAAGCATGAAGTCCGTGGGTAAAACCGGTGCGGCCGCCCTGCTGTATTTTGAAGTGGTCAGCACCATTGCCTTGATCATCGGTCTGATCGTTGTCAATGTGGTGAAACCTGGCGCGGGGATGAATGTTGACCCTGCCGCTCTGGATGCCTCCGCCGTTGCGGTTTATACCCAGCAGGCCTCTCAGCAGGGGCTGATTCCGTTCCTGATGGATGTGATCCCTTCAAGTGCGGTTGGCGCGTTCGCCAGTGGCAATATTTTGCAGGTATTGCTGTTTGCGGTGATGTTCGGTTTTGCCCTGCATCGGCTTGGCCCAAAGGGCAAAATGATTTTTGATGTGATCGAAAGTTTCTCCAAAGTCATTTTCGGTATTATCAATATGATCATGCGGCTGGCTCCTTTGGGCGCGTTCGGCGCTATGGCGTTCACCATCGGTAAATATGGGGTGGGGACGTTGGTGCAGTTAGGCCAACTGATCATCTGCTTCTATGTCACCTGCCTGCTGTTCGTCTTCCTGGTGCTGGGCAGTATCGCCAAAGCAACGGGCTTCAGCATCTTCAAATTTATCCGTTATATCAAAGAAGAACTGCTGATCGTGTTGGGAACCTCCTCTTCTGAATCCGTGCTGCCGCGGATGCTGGAAAAGATGGAGAAAGTCGGGTGTAAGAAATCGGTCGTCGGGCTGGTTATTCCTACCGGTTATTCATTCAATCTGGACGGCACCTCGATCTATCTGACGATGGCGGCGGTATTTATTGCGCAGGCAACCAACAGCCATATGGATATCTGGCATCAAATTACGCTGCTGGTGGTGTTGCTGCTCTCTTCCAAAGGGGCGGCGGGGGTAACGGGCAGCGGGTTTATCGTGCTGGCGGCAACCCTTTCTGCGGTTGGCCACCTGCCCGTAGCAGGCCTGGCGTTAATTCTGGGTATTGACCGCTTTATGTCGGAAGCCCGTGCGCTGACCAACCTGATTGGCAATGGCGTAGCCACCATCGTCGTCGCGAAATATTGCCATGAGCTGGATGAGAAACAGATGGATGCGGTACTGTCCGGCGATAAGAATAAGGACGATAAAGCAGCGGAACCGACGACGTTGCCATAATCCGCGCTTTTTCCTCTTGTCCTGACCTTTCCCCACTGCACGGTTGTGCCGTGGGGAAGGTTTTTTCAGCCCCTGACGATGAATCACAGCACGGAAAACGCCGAACGCTTGCGGCGCAGGCGCGGGTTCAGCGCATCGCTCAATAAATTCAGCGCCATCACCGTCAGCATAATGGCCATGCCTGGGATGGCCGTCCTATTGTCAGCAGCGGGTTCAGTGAGGTCACCGGCTCCTGAAAAATCATTGAGATGCCGTTGCCGCGCACGCTGGCCAGTTGCCGTTCTCCCAAACGCAACAGGTCTTTTCCACCGAGGGTAATGGCGCCGCTGACTTTCGTCTGCATCGGCAGTAGCCTCATAATACTCAACGCCGTAGTGGACTTGCCGCAACCCGATTTTCCCACCTGCGCCAGCATTTCTTCCTTTGCGATACGCAGATCGAGATTATCCACCGCTACATGCGCGGGGAAGTGAACGCTTAACCCCTGTATATCCAGTAATGCCGTCACCCGATACCTTAAGTCTGTTTCCCCTGACAGTAATCGGTTACTTTAATCGTGACGGCTTTTTGTGTTCTATGATGACTTCTTATTAGTTATATTTGTTGCTTATATATAGGCTGCGAATTTTTTTAACGGCTTACTCCGTTTTCTCTTTCAGCGGGAAACGCCTGCGCACCACAACGAAAAACAGCGGGATGAAAAAGATGGCCAGAATCGTCGCGGAGACCATGCCGCCGATGACGCCGGTGCCCACGGCGTGCTGGCTGGCGGAGCCTGCGCCGTTGCTGGTGGCCATCGGCAGTACGCCGAAAACAAATGCCATCGACGTCATCAGTATTGGCCGCAACCGTTGGCGTGACGCCTCCAGCGTCGCTTCAACCAGATCCCGCCCACGCTGATTCATCTCATTGGCAAACTCGACAATCAGGATGGCATTCTTCGCCGCAAGGCCGATCACGGTCAGCAGCCCTACCTGAAAATAAACATCGTTTTCCAATCCTCGTCCCCAGGTGGCCATCAATGCTCCCAGCACGCCGAGCGGCACCACCAGCATGACGGAGAAAGGGACGGTCCAGCTTTCATACAGTGCCGCCAGACACAAGAACACCACCAGCAGCGAAATGGCGTACAGTGCCGGCGCCTGTGCGCCCGTCAGCCTTTCCTGATAGGACATTCCCGTCCATTCCAGGCCAACACCTTCCGGTAATTTTTTCACCAGCGTTTCCATGATGTTCATGGCAGTGCCGGAGCTGACGCCTGACGCGGCTTCTCCGACGATCTCCAGCGAGGAATAGCCATTATAACGCTCCAGGCGCGGTGAACGGCTCTCCCATGAGGTTTGCGCAAAAGCGGTAAACGGCACGATCCCGCCATTATGGTTGCGGACATACCATCTGCTGATATCGTCCGGCAACATGCGATATTTTGCCGCCGCCTGAACATACACTTTTTTCACCCGCCCACGATCCATGAAATCATTAACATAAGTGGAGCCCCAGCCGGTTTGCAGCATGTTGTTGATGTCGTCGATAGACACGCCCAGCGCCTGAGCTTTGCGTTGGTCAGTGTCAATCTGTAGCTGCGCGTTGTCATCCAGACCGTTATGCCGCACCCGCGTCAGATTAGGGTTGTCGTCAGTCATCGTTAATAGCTGGTCGCGTATCTGCATCAGCGCATCGTGGCCTAATCCGGCGTGATCCTGCAATTGCATGGTAAAACCAGCCGCATTGCCCAGGCCGTTAATAACCGGCGGGCTGTTGGCGATCACCCGCGCCTCGTTGATGTCACGAAAAGCCCTGGTGGCGCGTTCGATAATGGCAAAGGAGCTATTTTCCGCGCCCGTCCGCTCATCCCAGTCTTTCAACCGTACAAACAGACGCGCCACGTTTTGTCCGTTCCCGCCAGGGCCGGAACCCACGGTGGAGAATACCGAGACGACATTGTTTTGTTCTCTGGTGAGATAATAGTCCTCAATTTTCTGTACCACTTTCAATGTTTGTTGCTGTGTCGAGCCGGGCGGCAGTTGTACCTGTGTCGTGAATACGCCCCGATCTTCCTGCGGCAGAAATGACGTAGGCAGCCTGATAAACAGAAACGCCATGACGCCGATAATGCCAAGATAAAGCAGCATCCAGCGGCCGCTACGGGCCAGGATCTTCGCGACGCCTTGTTCATAGCGCGACGCACTACGGTTGAAATTGCGGTTAAACCAGGCGAAAAACCCCTTACGGCCATGATGCTGCCCTTTGACGAGGGGCTTGAGCAGGGTGGCGCACAGCGCCGGGGTGAGGATCATCGCCACCAGCACCGACAGGCTCATGGAGGAAACGATGGTAATGGAAAACTGGCGGTAGATGGCGCCGGTCGTACCGCCGAAAAAGGCCATAGGGACAAAAACCGCCGACAGCACCAGCGTAATCCCCACCAGCGCGCCCTGGATCTGCTGCATCGACTTGCGTGTCGCTTCTCGCGGGGGAAGGCCTTCCTCACTCATAACGCGCTCAACGTTCTCCACCACCACAATGGCGTCATCCACCAGCAGACCGATCGCCAGCACCATCGCGAACATGGTCAGGGTATTGAGACTGAATCCGCAGGCGTAAAGCACCGCCAATGTGCCCAGCAGCACAACCGGCACGGCGATAGTGGGGATCAGGGTGGCGCGGAAATTCTGTAAAAACAGATACATCACCAGAAAAACCAACAGCACCGCTTCAAACAGGGTTTTCACTACATCGGTGATAGAAGCCTTAACAAAAGGCGACGTTTCATAGGCGATTTTGGCCTCTAATCCCTGAGGGAAATAGTGCGACAGCGCCTCGATACGCGCACGAACCAGCTTGTCCGTCTCCAGTTCATTGGCGCCAGAGGCCAGTTTGACCCCCAGACCTGAAGCCGCCTGGCCGTTATACCGGCTGAGGAAGTCATACCTTTCCGCACCAAGCTCTACCTCGGCGACATCAGCCAGCGTCACCGCTGAACCGTCCTGATTTACACGCAGGGTAATATCACGAAACTGCTGCGGGGTTTGCAACAATGACTGGGCATTAATGGCGGCATTCAGCGTCTGATTATCCACCGACGGCGTGCCGCCCACCTGACCGGCGGAAACCTGGCTATTTTGTGTCTCAATGGCCGACACCACATCTTCGGTGGTAAGCGTGTAATCCGCCAGCTTCAAAGGATCAAGCCAGATACGCATCGCATACTGCGAGCCATAGGCGTCTACCTCGCCGACGCCGTTGACGCGACTGAGCGGCTCCTGAATGTTACTGGCGACATAGTCTGCAATATCCTGTTTATCCATGCTGCCGTCGGTGGAAACAAAGGCAATCATCAGGATATTGGCATCCCCGGTTTTGCTGACCGTCACCCCTTGCTGCTGTACGGCCTGCGGGAGTTTTCGCAAAGCGGACTGCAACTGGTTCTGCACCTGCTGGCGGGCTTCATTCGGGTTGGTTCCCGCTTCAAAGGTGAGCGTAATCCTGGCCTGTCCGGTGTTACTGCTGTCTGAAGCCATATACATCAAATTATCAAGCCCGGTCATACTCTGCTCGATAACCTGTGTGACGGTATTCTCAATAGTTTGCGCGGACGCGCCGGGGTAGTTGGCGTTAATCCGCACGCTGGGCGGCGCGAGATCGGGGTATTGCTCGATGGGCAGCGAAATAACCGCCAGCGTACCGCACAAACTGAGCAAAATTGCCAACACCCAGGCAAAAATAGGGCGATCGATAAAAAAATTCGCCATCGAAATGCAGCTCCTCGGCAGTGTGTTATACGCGATGAACAGGCAAATATAATCACTGTCGCAGAGCGCGCCAGTGGTATTACTTTATCCGGCAACCTTTGGGGAATCGTGGAAAAATTAAGGAGAAAGTGTAAATTATCGTCGTAAAATGTCGGGCTGTGTTGGCCCGCCGGTATTTATAGACCGCAGGTAAGTGGTGCGAAACTATACGCCGGAGTGCCCCTCGGTACGATAGACCCGTGTATCTCAGGCTTGCAGGCGACTTTGTCGGCAACCGCAATTTTTTTCCTTTTTTTTTGGATATATTTCACCTCTTAAAGCGACATAGATAAAAGCGTGTGGTCGAAGGGGATGGTACACTTCGCTTTTCCCATTTTCCGAAGTACATCCACGGGAGCGTTTGGCGGCAAACGCAAGGCCACTATTGTTATCAACAATTGGATAGTTATTTAAGTAGGGGTTCACATGCAGGGCACCAAAATTGGATTTTTAGTTGGTGGAATGTTGCTGGCACTTGTCGGCAGCAACGTGCAGGCTGAAGCACTACAACCCGATCCTGCCTGGCAGCAGGGTAAACTTGATAATGGTTTTACCTGGCAATTACTGACTACACCGCAGCGTCCGGGCGACTGGGTCGAATTACGGCTGATGGTTAATACCGGTTCGCTGGTGGAAAATGCTCAACAATCAGGGTTCGCACATTTTATTACCCGGTTAGCATTAACGCCTGGTGATAATTTTTCGGCAGCGCAGTTGGCCTCTCTGTGGCAACAAAAAGATAACGGCACGCGTTCGCTGCCGCCGGTTATCACGTCATATGATTCCACCCTTTACAATCTGAGTTTGCCGAATAACCGACCGGAGCTGCTGAAAGAAGCCTTAAGCTGGCTGTCAGAAACAGCCGGACAACTGGTTATCAGCGATCAACGTATCGACACGGCACTCAATACGCCCGACCAGGTGGCAACCTTCCCGATTAATCCACAAGATCCCAGTTGGCGTTATCGATTGAAAGGATCTGCGCTGTTGGCTCACGATCCGGGACAGGCCGTCACCACGCCGTTAAACCGTGAGCAACTTGAGCAATTTTATAAAACCTGGTACACGCCAGACGCCATGACGCTCTACATTGTCGGCCATGTCGACAACCGCGCCATTATTGAGCAAATCGGCAAAGCGTTCTCCTCTCTGCAAGGTAAACGCGAAGCCCCGGCGCCTGTACCCACGTTAAGCCCATTGCCGCCTCAGGCTATCAGCCTGATAAATAAAAACGTTCAGCAGGATACATTGTCATTGGTATGGGATACGCCGTGGCACCCGATTCGGGATGCCGAGACGCTAGTCCGTTACTGGCGAAGTGATTTAGCGCGGGAAGCCTTGTTCTGGCATGTGCAGCAGGCGTTGAAAAAAAGTCAGCAGAAAGACACTAACCTCCGTTTCGACTGCAATGTGGTGTATACCCGCGCACAGTGCGCCATTCATATGGATATTCCCGGTATCGACAGCGTGATGCCGGGTATGACGTTGATGGCTCAGGAGTTAGTGGATCTGAGAGATAACGGGCTGACGCAGCAGGAGTTTGACTCTTTGATCGCAGGTAAAAAGGATGAGTTGAGCAAACTGTTCGCCACTTATGCCCGCACCAGCACCGATATTCTGATGGAGCAGCGCTTACGCTCACAGCAGAATGGCGTGGTGGATATTGCGCCGGAACAGTACCAGCAACTGCGGCAGGCTTACCTGTCCTGGTTGACTCGGGATGTGTTGAATCAGGCGTTGCACCAGCAGCTTTCACAGGAAGCTACCCTGATGCTGATACAACAGCAGGGTGAGCCGGAAGCCAATATGAAAGAGCTTCAGGCCGCATATAGCCGGATTATGACCCCGACGGCGGATGCCGCCGTGGAAGATCCCAAAACGCAAGATGGAGCGCCCGCGTCCGCCGCACCATAACCTGTAAAAGCCGCGTAAGCGGCTTGTCCTGCTCTAAGAGGGCATGGCGTCGTGCGGGATAATGGCGCCGCGATATTGAATCACCGTGCTGGCGGTCAGATGGCCGCGACGCGCCGCGTCCTGTGCGCTGCCGCCATTCAGACGAACAGCCAGATAACCTGCGCTGAAAGAATCCCCTGCTGCGGTGGTATCGACCACTTTCTCTTTTGGCAGCTTTACGGCGGGGACGTTGATCACGGTTTGCCCCTGTTCTGAAACCAGGCAGGCGTCCGCGCCGCGCTTAATCACAATCTCTGCCACGCCTAAACCGTGTGTTCGCTCAAGCACATCGGCAACCGGTTTGCTTCCCCACAACATATCTTCATCATCTAACGTCAGGAAGGCGATATCTGTGCAGGACAATATATCGCTATAGGCTTTCTGTGTTTCTTCCCTGCTTTGCCACAGGCGTGGGCGATAGTTGTTATCAAAAATAACTTTAGCGCCGTTGGCGCGGCAGGCGCGCAATAAGTCTAAAAGGCGGTGACGGCTGTCGACGTTGAGGATCGCCAGGCTGATGCCGCTCAGATACAGGTAATCAAACTGCGCCAGATGTTGGCAAATTTTTTCCGCATCGGTGCTATCCAGCCAATAGCGGGCGGCGGCATCGTTGCGCCAGTAATAGAATGTGCGCTCCCCGCGATCGTCGGTTTCGATAAAATATAAACCGGGTAATTTATTCTCCAGACGCTGGATCAGATCGGTTTTTACCCCTTCTTTTTGCCATGCGGCAATCATCTCTTCACTGAAACTATCGGTGCCGAGCGCGGTAACGTAGTGAACGCCCAATGCCTCAGGCTTGACCTGGCGTGCGATATACACGGCGGTATTCAGAGTATCGCCGCCAAATCCACGGTTAAGATCCGTGCCTTTTTGCGACAATTCAATCATGCATTCGCCGATTACGGCAATGTTGTTAGTTGTCATCAACGCTGGCCTGTTTGAAAAAATAAGAAGTCAGTAAATGCGGAATAACTTTCAGTCTTAACGTAACGGGACATTGAGTCAATAGCATTAAAACGATGTTTTATTTTTTTCATGATATAGATCGAAAAACCGGGGCTTTCCGATCCATTCTGCCAGCGGTGATCCGGGGACGGGAAGGGCTATTTACCGCGAAGATGGGTGACGCTTTCCCCGCCAATACCCCAGTTGTCGGTATCCACTTCATCGATTACCACTACCGTAGTAGCGGGGTTTTTCCCCAATGTATCGACAAGAAGTTGCGTCACGCCGGCGATAAGGGTTTTCTTTTGCTCGGCGGTGGCGCCTTCACGGGTGATCTTAATATTGACATACGGCATAAACGCTCCTGTTTGGGGTTAATAATCGAGAATGAATGGGTTATGTCGACTGATCTTTTTGCTGCGCGTCATCTTGCTGTTCATTACGGTCTGTCGAGATATCGCCTTTATAATTTGCGGTGGCGATCCAGGCTGCACAAAATAGCGTGAGCCGGGCGAACAAATAGAAAAATGCCATCAACCCGATAACGGAACCAAACGCGGCGCCGGAGGGAGAACTCGCCAGTTTAGGCAATGCGACGGTCATGGCAAATTTAATCGCTTCAAAACCAATGGCGGCAATTAACGTACCCCGGAACAGCGCCTTACGTTTAGGTTTATGCCGCGGTAAAACAAAGAATATCCATAAAAATAACAAATAGTTGGCAAAAATTGAAATCGAAAGTGCGATCAGGGTCAGCGCCGGGCGCAGCCACTCAACGCCCCCCAAACCCAGTGCGTTGACGATAATGTTCTGCGCCGTCCCGGCGACGGAAGTCAGAAACAGCGTAATAGCCAGTGCCACCATCAGCCCGGTCAGCGACAGAAAATCGCGGGTATATTGAAAGTAGATCTTCTCTTCATCCTGCGGGTTGCGCTCCCAGACATCGCGTGACTGTGCACGGATCGCCTCGCGTAAATTGCCTATCCAACTGACGCCGGAATAAAGGGCGATGAGCAACCCGGTGATCCCGACAGTGGTACGCTGCTGAATGGCGGTATTCACCGTATTTTTCAGCGTATTGGCCAGGCTGGGATCGCTGATGCTGTTGACGATTTTGTTAATCAACTCAGTAAGAAGGTCTGGATTTGAGGCCAGCACGAAACCCACCGCAGCAAAGGAGACCATTAGTATCGGTATCAGCGACAAAAAGGAAAAATAGGTGATCGCCGCGCCAAACTGATTCCCCATCCGGTCATTAAAGCGCTCGCCTGCACGGATCATATGCGCCACGCTGGGAACGGCTTGTACACGTTGCAGCCAACCTTTGGCCCGGGTCAGCAAGGTCCGGGGCTGTGATGATGCTTCACCCTGGGTTTTGGCGGCGGGGGACGGCTGAGAATGACGCTCCGGGTCTGCCGGTACTGGCATTGATCTTCTCCTGCGGTCAGGTTTATGGCAGCGTTGCTGTGAGCTTGATTATAACCAACAATATGAGAATGTTGCGGTTATGGCCGAATAACCCCCTCTTCGTTAATAGCGTAGACTAATAATGGCGACCGTTACGATTGTCTTTCCCTTCCGTTTACAAAGCTGCGGTTCCTCACTATGGCTGTCTATAACTCTGTTGCGCTGAGTCAATGACGACAGTGAGAGTGGACTCACGTTTAAATCCCCGTACTTTGTGTTGAAATGCAATAAGGTGTTTAGCCTGTCAATCATCACCTGCCTTATGTTTCTCATTATTCTGAGAATTTTCCTTTTTTATTGTGATTTACTGTCCTGGACATGGAGATAATTCAATGAGTAAAAAGCCAACATATGATCCATACAGCCGTCGTCACTTTCTGAAATCAACCGGCGTCGTTATCGGGGCGCTGGGGGGCATGGCGTTATCCCGCCCTGCGCAAGCCGTGCCTGCCCCGGCGCCCGTACCGCAAAAATGGGATACCACGGTAGATGTGCTGGTTGTCGGCACCGGGTTTGCCGGGCTGGCGGCGGCGATTGAAGCGCGTAACGCGAAGGCGAACGTACTGATCATTGACAAAATGCCCCTGCTGGGCGGCAACTCCGTGCTCAACGGCGGGGATCTGGCCGCTGCGGGGTCGAAAATGCAAAAGGAACAGGGGATCAACGATTCGCCTGACCTGATGTATCAGGACATGATGAAAGCGGGTAACTGGCTCAATTACCCGGAACTGGCCAAAACCGTGGCCGAACATTCGGTGGAGGCGCTTGAATGGGCGCAGAGTATCGGCGCGGAGTTTAATGTCGTCAACTACCACGGTGGTCATTCGGTGAAGCGCGCACACCAGCTTGTGCAACGTTCCGGTTCAGGCCTGATTATGAAACAGCAGCAAAAAGCCAAAGAACTGGGGGCGGTTATCGAACAGAGAACCAAACTTTTGCGCTTGATCGTCGATCAGGATGGCTCGGTTGTCGGTGCTGAAGTCCGGCGGCGCTATAAATTCCCGGATGAGGACTCCGGCAATATCGCCTATATTCGCGCCACCAAAGGCGTGGTGCTGGCATCCGGCGGTTTTTCTCAAGGGGTGGCGTTACGCCAGATGTATGATCCCAGGCTGACCGAGGAATTTACCTCCACCAACCATCCGGGGGCCACCGGTGAGGCGATCATGGCGGCTTGCATGGTCGGCGCGCTGGATACCCAGATGGACTGGATCCAACTGGGGCCGTGGACCAGCCCCGACGAAAAGGGATTCGGTTATATACCGCAGTTTGTTGAACGCATCGTCGGCTATGGCCTGATGGTTGATCCGGTCAGCGGGAAGCGTTTCTTTAAAGAGACGGGTAATCGTAAAGAGCGTGCCGACGCCATTATCCAACTGGGTCATCCGGCGGTGATTATCGCTGATAAAACCAATACCATGAACATGGTGGATCCAGGGCAACGGGAGGGTGCGCTGAAAAATGGGTCGTTAAAAATGTTCAACACGCTGGAGGAGGTGGCGCAGGCTTATCAGATGCCGGTCGGCGCGTTTGTCGAACAGGTCAATCGTTGGAACGGATTCGTCAGCCAGCAAAGCGACCCCGATCTCGGCTGTATGATTTTCAAGGATGCGGCGCCTAATGTGACGCCGCCGTTCTATGCGGCGCGTCTGTGGCCGCGGGTACATCATACTATGGGCGGGCTGGCGATTAACAAAGACGCCCAGGTAATAGGTTTTGACCTGAAGCCGATTCCCGGTCTGTATGCCGCAGGCGAAACGATTGGCGGCGTGCATGGCGCGGTCAGGCTCGGCAGCGTCGCCATGACCGACTGCATTGTCTTTGGCCGTATCGCCGGGAAAAACGCTGCGCTTACTGCCTGAATACGAAAAACACACGGCCACCTGACGGTGGCCGTTACTGGCATTTGGTGGGGAACGGGGAAACCGCCGGATTAATTAATTCTGCCCGTAATAGGCGTTAGCGCCGTGTTTGCGTAAGTAGTGTTTATCCAGCAGCGAGGGTTGCATGTCACGGAGTCCCGGCATAAGCTGGCGTGCGAAAATCCCCATATAGGCGCACTCTTCCAGCACCACCGCATTGTGTACGGCGTCAGCGGCGCTTTTTCCCCAGGCAAAAGGCCCGTGGGAATTGACCAGCACCGCCGGCACCTGGAGAGGATCGATACCGCGATTGACGAAGGTTTCGATAATGACATCACCTGTGGCCCGTTCATATTGTCCGGCAATCTCCCGCTCCGTCATCAGGCGCGTGCAGGGAATCGAACCGTAAAAATAGTCGGCGTGCGTCGTTCCCCAGGCGGGAAGATCCAGCCCGGCCTGCGACCAGATGGTGGCGTGTCGTGAGTGGGTATGCACAATACCGCCGATGCCGTCAAAACGTTGATAAAGCGCTAAATGAGTCGCGGTATCGGATGAGGGCTTTTTATTTCCTTCGACCACCTCGCCGCTGGTCAGTTCGACAATGACCATGTCGTCAATGTCCATTTCATCGTATTCGACGCCGGAGGGTTTGATCACCACCAGCCCCTGCTGACGGTCAATCGCGCTGACATTGCCCCAGGTAAAGGTCACCAGACGGTGTTTGGGTAATGCCAGATTGGCGTCTAATACCTGCTGTTTCAGTTGTTCTAACATAGGAACCCTCCTTCCCGCATCCGGTCTTCAATCCATTTACGGGCGTTGATGATTTCCAGCACCGGCTCGCTGGCTTTCTCTGTCCACATTTCAATCAGGAATGCGCCGCGGTAATTCAGCTTTTTTAAATTCTGGAAGAGGCCGACGAAGTCAACGCAGCCTTGCCCAAAGGGAACGTCACGAAACTGGCCTTTGGATGTGGCGGTTACCGGATAAGTGTCTTTTAAATGGATGGCGGCAATACGATCGATCCCCAGCGCTAGTTCCTGCGGAATGTTATTACCCCAGGCGCTCAGATTGCCGATATCCGGATAGACGCTAAACCAGGGGGAGGAAAGCTGGCGATCCCATTCTTTCCATTTGGTGATGGAATTCATGAATTCCGTATCCATAATTTCGACCGCCAGCATAACCTGTGCAGCGGCGGCTTTGTCGACCGCCCACGCCAGCCCGTCGGTAAAGCGCTGTCGTGTACCGCTGTCCTGCTCTTCATAGTAGACGTCGTAACCGGCCAGTTGAATGGTGCGGATACCGAGATCGCGGGCCAACTGAATCGCCTGTAGCATAATCTCCTGAGCACGCTCACGGGTGGCCTGGTCATGGCTGCCGAAGGGGAACCGGCGATGAGCCGACAGGCACATGGAGGGGATCGTGACGCCGCTTTCCAGAATCGCCGTTACTAACGATGCCCGCTGCGCCGTGCTCCAGGCCAATCGGGCGAGGCGTTCATCTGTTTCATCAACAGACATTTCAATAAAGTCGAAACCACAGCTTTTGGCCAGCGCCAGTCGTTCCGGCCAGCTTAGTGATTTAGGCAGGGCCTTTTCATAAATACCCAGCGGGTGATGTCTCATGCGCGTTTACCCCAGATAGCATTGATTTGCTGGTGGAATGCGGTGGCGATAGCGGACGGATTTTCGGCATCGGCCAGCGCACGCCCGGCAATAAACGCTTGTACGGAAATATCGCTAAATAACGGCAGGTCGGCGGGCGTGATCCCGCCGGTAATGGACAGCTCAATCCCCAGTTCCGTCAGGGCGGCCATCGTTTTCAGATCATCCTGACTCCAGTTCTGGCCGCTTGCCTGCGCATCGCGTCCCCGGTGATAAATCGCCTGTTTTACGCCCAGCTTGCGCCATGCTTGCGCATCATCCAGCGTCCAGCGTCCGAACAGCTCGATCTGGATCTCGCCGCCGTATTGTGAGGCGACCTCCTGCGCTCTGGCGACGGTGGCGAGAGGGGCGGCGCATATCACCGTCATCCAGTTCGCTCCGGCGGAAAACGCCTGTTTTGCCAGCGTTTCACCCGCATCGGCGACTTTTAAGTCGGCCACGATAATATGCTCTGGACACTGTTCACGTAGCTTCCGAACGGCAGTCAGCCCCTCCGAGATGCAGAGAATGGTGCCTGCTTCAATAATATCGACATGCTTTTTGAGCTTTGCGACGGTCAATAATGCGGCGTCCAGATCCGTATGATCCAGTGCCAGTTGCAGCAATGGTCGGCTCATGCTTGATCACTCCTTGCGGGGGTAAGGGAGGCGCAACGGGTGTGATAACCCTGTAACGCTTCAATAAGATACTGATAATGCAATAACTTCTTTTGGTAAGCGGCTTGCGCGGCGGGATCGGGTTCAATGGTTTGCGCCGCGGGTTGCAGCTGGCGCTGTGCCTCGGTGAAGCTGGCGTAAACTCCGCTGCCGACCAGGGCCGCCAGCGCCGCGCCCAGACAACCGGTTTCCTCTACCTGGGGCAGTTCAACCGGTAGCCCGCTGACGTCCGCCAGGATTTGCATCCATACCCGTGAATGGGCGGGGCCGCCCGTGACGCGCAACGTATTAACCTGGTGGAAACGTTCCCGCATTCGCTTCAGGTGCGTCATATGACTGAAAATAACGCCTTCATAAACAGCCTGTAGCAAATGCTCCCGGCGGTGGAGAGACTGCAAGCCATAAAACCCGGCGGTCATCTCCAGCCCGGCGTTGCTGCCATAGAGAAACGGCAAAAACATCACCTCGCTACCCGCTTTGGGGAGGCTGGCGACGGCATGGTTAATCTCGTTGAAATCCGGCGCTCCCCACTGACCGGTTAGCCATTCCAGATTGGCGGATGAGGTCGGGCTGGCTTCATGAACGATATAGCGCCCGGCATCGGCATAGCGTCCATAAACATAAGGATGGGGTTCATGCGACCGTATTTCGGTGGCAATGCCGCTGGTCACCGCCCAGGTGCCCATCACGGCGTTTAACGTTGATTCATCATGTAAACCGGCGCATAGCGCGGTGGATACCACATCAAACAACCCGCCGACGACCGGCGTTCCCGCCATCAGACCGGTGAGCGTTGCCGCCTGCGGAGTAACTTCACCACATACCTGTGCGGAGCCGACGATAGGCGGCAGGGCGGATATGATTTCGCTGATGCCAAGCAGCGCGGCCAGCTCCGGTGCATAGGCGCCTTTATCCATATGATAAAGATTGGATTCGGAAATATTGGTTTCTTCACAATCTCGCTGGCCGGTCAGGCGAAAGCGTAAATAATCATGCGCCATCATGACGGAGCCAATCTGCCGGTAGCGTTCTGGCTGATGCTGTTTGATCCAGCGAAGTAGCGTGACGGGATGCCCGGTCCACAAGGTTTGCCGCGTGAGGGGATAAAGCTGCTGCGACATGCGGTGTTGCTGCCAGTGATGGACGATATCCATCGCCCGGCGGTCAGAGGACAGGATACCCCGGCCCAAAGGCCGGTGCTGTTTATCCAGCAGGAATAATCCCTTACCCTGAGCGGAAATGCCGATCCCCTTGATCTGATGACCTTTGACCCGACACCGCTGTAAAACGGCGGCGATTGTTTCCGCGCAGGCGGCCCATAACTGGCCCATATCGCGTTCGGCCCAGCCGGGATGATCGCTGATAACCGGCAACGGCTGGCGGCTAATGCCCTGTTCCCGCCCCTGGCTATCATATAGCCCGGCTTTTAGGTAAGTGCCCCCGCAGTCGATACCTAACCAATATTCCATTTTCGTCACCTTCGCTGGTGGCCGCAACACGCTGCGACCACGGTATTAATTACTTAAAATGTGGTTCGTTTCGTTTGTAATTGAGGACGGGATACCGGCTGCTGGTCGCATTTCCCCGGCAGAAGCAGCGCCAGAATGGCGGCGATAGCCAGCGAAATTGACAGGCAATAGACGCCCGCATCTTTGTTGTAATAGGTGATCAGCAGGCCGACGGCGTAAGGGCCGCAGAATCCGCCCAGATTACCGAGCGCATTGATCACGCCGCGGGCGCCCCCTGCCATTTCAGCGCTGAACAGTTTGGCGGGGATCGTCCAGAACACTCCGGCGGCGGCTTGCAGGAAGACGCCGCAACCCACCAGAGCGGCATAAGACCACCAAATATGCTGCTTCAACGTGACGGACAGGAACATGCAAAGCGCAAAGCCGGATAACGGCAGGAAAACGAACAGCTTGCGCTTGCCTGTTCGGTCAGACAGCAGCGAAACGATGTACATGCCCAGCATGGCGCCGACGAAAGGCAGGATGGCCAGCATCCCTACCTCTCCCATGCCGGTGTTGGTGAGTTCTTTCAGAATGGTGGGCAGCCACAGGGTGTAGCCATAAATGCCGGTTTGATAGAAAAAGTTGAGCGCAATGAGCTGCCACATGGTGCGATCGGACAACACTGCGGAAAGCGATGCGTTTTTCACGGCTTTTCCGGCGATGGCGCGTTGTTCTCTCTCCAGAGCGGCAATCAACCAGTTTTTTTCCGCGTCGGATATCCAACGCGCTTCCTGAGGGCGATCGCTGATGGTGAACATCCATAAAATCAGCACAAATGCCGATAACAATCCTTCGATAATAAACAGCCAGCGCCAGTCCATAGTGGAGATGATCCAGCCGGACAGCGGGGCGGTTATCATCCCGGCGATCGGAACGAACATAATGACGATGGCATTGGCCCGTCCCCGTTCTTCATCGGGAAACCAGTTGCTGATCATGGTCAGAACCACGGGCAACATCCCGCCTTCGGCAACGCCAAGCGCGAAGCGTAATGCCAATAACTGGTATTGGTTGGTTACCAGGCCAGTCAGGATGGAAATAATCGCCCAGGCTACCAGCGACCAGCCGATAAATTTTTTGCCGCTGCCGTGTACGGCGATTTTTCCGCCGGGAACCTGCAGGAATAAATAACCAATGAAGAAAATACCGCCCGCCAGACCTGCCATCGATGCGGTAATTCCCAATTCATCATCCATACCGCCCGGCATGGCGAACGCGATATTCACGCGATCCATATAAGAGATAATACATGTGATCAGGATTGGCGGGATAATCCTCAGCCAACGTTCTTTGGGAATATTCGTTTGTAGGGTACTTGAGTCTATGTTCATTTTACGTCATGCCTTAATCATTATTATTAAAATATCTTTCACAATAATGTGAAGAATCTTTCTTTCTGCTATGCAGAAAGGGCACTCTGTGAAACTGGCCGTCGGCAGATGAATGAATAATTTATTAAATTATCGCTCGTTAATTATTTTTATCTTTTTATTACATTAAAATTTTATGAGTCAGGCTGGGCTTTTAATAATGCATTAATTCCGTCTTCAATAATGGCGATACGGTGTTGTACATCGGCGGACGGATCGATCTCCAGCAGTTTTATGCCGGCGAAACTTAAGCTGGATAACGGCGCCTGTCGGAATAACTCCCCGGCGGCCTCAACGGTCATTAAAGACGCCTGACAGCCGGCTTTGGCATTCGGGAATGGCGCAAAAGGCGCGTGTAAATCCTGCCATTCGCCATAAGGGCCGCTGCGCGTGATGCCAGAGAACATCAGCGCTTTGAGCAAACCCGCTTGCTGACTTTGTTGTACATGTTCGAACGGCGTAGCAGTGCTCTGCGTTTCTATCACCGAACGCGCCCAGTTGATGGCGATTCCCACGCGTGTTTTAGCCTGCGGATTAACGGTGGTTAAAACCTGTAGTTCCTCGTTCAGCGGCAGAAAACCTTTGCGCGGCTGGATGCCATTCATGGCATCGCAGTGCTCAATGATGATTTCGCAGGGCCAGTCCCAGCTTAGCAACTCCTGTAGCGAACGCTGGAAACAGGCAGCGGCGGCGGCGACATCGGTTGATTTGGCTAATGGCGCGGCCTGTAGCTCAAGGGCGATCACTTTTTTTGCGCCAAAGCGATCGTTGGTGCGATTGATTTTATTGAGTACATGGCGATAGTAATCCAGGCTGGCCTGGCGCTGTTCTTCATCTTCCGATGCCAGACCAAATGCAGGGTTCTGACCACGGCGACGCATCGTTTCCATCACCCCGGTGACGACAATCTCCCATTTTTGCGGCAAATGTTTAAATAGAAAGTCATCACCATACGGGTGCAGGTCGGTCAGACAGGGTTGTTCAATGCCGCGAATATGCGGCATATCGGATAATTTACGCCAGAACTCTATTTCCATCGTTTCATCTTTCTGGTGGAAACTGGGCGCACACGGATAGGCGCCGACAATAAAGGCGATTTCTTTGTCAGACATGTTTTACTCCATTTTATTTTCGGCAATATCATTCACCGATATGGAATTCATAGCCTGTTCCCTTTATTTAAACCGCCCGGGTTAACCCTGACGGCAGGAAAAGGCATCAGATAAATTAATTGATTTCCGTCAATGCAACCTTTACTACAATTTTTCTTATCATTGAGGGCTGATGATAAATACAAGCCGGTCGATGTACATCCTGTGGGAAAAATATTGCATAGCTACCGGGCGTCATAATTAACGGTGATTCATTTTCCATGTCATGATAGAAAATAATATCCCGCTCCTCTAATAATGATTCCGCAATGATATTGTTACCTGTATCGGCAGCAAAACCAATAATCTCTTCACCACTGGCCAGAAACTGAATATCAATATAACGACGATGAACCTCAGGATGATTATTTTCTTTCGCCTGCGTTGCCAGATCCAGAATTTGCGCGTAAATCTTTCGACCATCAATTTCTACTACGCCGGTCGGTAGCTGGCTAAAATCGGTGGTGCGCAGGAATTCAAGGCCGCGCTGAATCGCCTGCGGTAGCGCACATGGATTGTCATGAGCAATGTGTCCGCTGATCATCAGATTGTCCCTCTCTGTTAAAGTGAGCGGATTCTTTGCCAAACGCTGTCGTCAACCGTGATGCCATTGCGACGGTTCTCTGCCAGCAGTTTAGTGAATTCATGGCCGGGCAGCCGGATGGCGATATCGGGATCGGCGCGTTCGGCGCTTTTCACATAATCGACAATACGCTGCAACTTGGCATCCCGGCTGTCGCCATCAATCAGCTTATCCACTTCAATGGCAATGAAGATTTGAGATATACCGTATTCATCCGTATTGTCTTCAGTGACTTCGGCCACTGACGCGCCGTCAGACAGCAGAGTGGCGATCATGTCCAGCACAATGGATAAGCCGGAACCTTTCCAGTAACCCATAGGTAAGATGCGGCGGTTTTTTTCTATGATGCCCGGTTCCCTGGTCAGGTTGCCGTCGTCATCAAAACCCCCGTCGACGGGTAACGCTCTCCCGGCAAGACGGTTCACTTCCAGCATACCGTAAGAAAACATCGACATGGACATGTCCACCATGGTGATGGGGCTGCCCGGAATCGCCACGATTAACGGGTTGGTGCCGATGCGGCACTCTTTGGCTCCCCACGGCGGCATCACCGCAATGGAGTTTGTCCAGCAGATGCCGATGTAGCCCTTTTCCGCCGCCTGCCAGCCGTAGCTGCCGCCGCGCATCCAGTGGTTGGCATTACGCAGCGCAATCAAACCGATGCCGTGTTGGTTTGCCAGCTCAATGGCGCGGTCCATCATCTGTTTTGCCGTCAGGTTGCCGATGGAACGGTGGGCGTCCCACTGTTCTATCGCCCCCAACGCCTGCACCTTTGTCGCTTTGGCGTCCGGGATAATGTCGCCATTTTCCAACTGCTGGATAAACCGTGGGAAGCGGTTCACGCCGTGGGAATAAACCCCGGACTCCGTCGTCTGGGCAAACATGGTTGCACAGGCGAATGCCGTCTCTGCTGCCACACCACGTGCTATCAGTACGCGTTCGAATTCTTGTCTTAGTTGTTCAAAGGTGACTTTCATCGGATTCTCCTAAAGCACGATTTCTGTGCTGTATTTTTTTTGTTCTTTAAATTTCATTATGTGATATCTAATTTCAAAAAATAATACAGGCCATTTTTTTACAAGTCAAAGAGCTGGCGTTTTTTAAAAACCAATAATATCAATATGTTATTAAAATATTTTCATTAGTGTGATGAGTGACACAATTCCATGCACGTACAGCGATAGTCGTTTTAAAGGGGAATGACAGCGGGGTAAGGGTGGGATATATCTGTCTTTGCCATATTTTTTCTCAGGTTTGAGAGGTTCACGGATACGGAGTAAAAGAGATGGCAGAGAAAAAATCAAGGCATCACGTTCGTGTGAGTATTGCTTATCGCTGAACCTCACTTTAGGTTAATCTTTTGCGATTACCGTTAAATAACGGGGGGATAAAATAATGAAAGATACGGAACTTGCCAAAGAGAAACCCGCTGGAAGCCAAAGCCTTTTTCGTGGACTCCAGCTCATTGAAATTCTTAGTAATTACCCGAATGGTTGCCCACTGGCCCATCTTTCAGAACTGGCGCAGTTAAATAAAAGCACCGTGCATCGGCTATTGCAGGGGCTGCAATCCTGCGGCTATGTGACGCCAGCACCTGCGGCGGGCAGTTACCGTTTAACCACCAAATTTGTTGCCGTCGGCCAAAAGGCGCTTTCATCGCTCAACATTATTCATGTCGCCGCGCCGCATCTGGAGGCATTGAATCTTGCCACGGGTGAAACCGTTAACTTTTCCAGCCGGGAAAACGATCACGCCATCATGATTTACAAACTGGAGCCAACCACCGGTATGCTGCGCACCCGTGCCTATATTGGTCAGCATATGTCGTTGTACTGTTCGGCAATGGGGAAAATTTATATGGCTTATGGTCAGGCTGATTACATTGCCGACTATTGGCGGAGTCATCAGGATGAAATCAAGCCGCTGACGCGCAACACGATTACCGATCTTCAGGCGATGTATCAGGAGCTTGAGCAGATCCGTGCGGCAGGCATGGCGATGGACCGGGAAGAGAATGAGCTGGGCGTGTCCTGTATCGCGGTTCCGGTGTTTGATATTCATCAGCGTGTCGGCTATGCCATTTCCATTTCCCTTTCTACGGTAAAATTGCAACAAATTGGCGAGGAGACGCTGCTTAAACCGTTAAAAGCGACGGCCGAGGCAATTTCCAAAGAGCTGGGCTTCTCAACTAACGATCTTATTGTCCCTCTTTGAGTTGCCATCCATAAGGCAGATACTGAGATCTTGCACGATTTGAGACAAAAAAGCCCAAATTCTGATGGGCGTTACATTCAATATATGAGAATCAGTCGATTAGTAGGACTGAGCATTGCCGTGCGGGATCTTGCAGTGATTTTCAGGCAGAAGAAGACCCGCCCGGAGCGGGAGATCGTTAAGCGAGCTTCATTCGTTCGTTAAGCGTTTCGACGATAAACGCATTCACTGAAACCTGGCGTTCAGCGGCGGCAATGGTCAGCCGTTCTCCGAACGATTCAGGGTAGCGGAGGGTGAACGTTTTCACTTTCTCTTCACGCTCATAGGGATCGATTCCGCTTTCCTGACAATCTGCCAGATATTCACGTAGTGAGATTTCTCCCTCACTCCTTAGCCCATCAATGCTATCGGCTACAAAGTCACAATAGCCTGATAAACCAATAAACTTACCACGAAACATGCCAATTTCAGGCACATAACTAATGATGGCCGGTTGCCCGGCAACAACCATCGTATTTGGTGTATTAAGTGCTTTAGTCATGGTTTTACCCCTATATTTTCCAACCATTCACGCAGGCTTACCAACGCGCCTTTATCAGTGTCCGGTGACGGATGAGGACGATGGAATCGGGCAATGCTCCCGTTCAGTAAAAATCGTACTCTTGAGCCGCTTCCTTCCTTAATCTCACCACCTAACGCAATGATAAGTGACTCAATATTCGACTATTTAACACCAGAGAGTACCGGCGTTTTGAAAACCTGATTCAGCGTTTCCCGCTGTTTTTTTCTCAGACTGGCTATTTTTTCCTGCATTGCCTGTTCTATGAAGTCACCTTTTGGAGTCATTATGGATATTCTTTATGTGAAGTCAAGTTGTGAAGTCAAAGTGTGCTATCTATTTTATTTAGCTCGCTCATCACCGCCAGCCGTTCCGCTGACGACATTGCCCGGTACAGGAATAACGCAGCCTTTAGCAGATGCTCATCGTCAGATAGCCGTTTAAGATCGTCCACATGTTGTCCACACTTGCCAAAAATGACCGGTTTTTGACCACGTTCTAACCGTTTACAGTTGCTTGTAGTTGCTTAATAGGTGGTTGTTTTAAAACGCTTTCCCCGGAAAATGCCAAAAAAAAGCCCTCCATCATGGAGGGCAAAAGACAGGGATGGTGTCTATGGCAAGGAAAACAGGGTATATCTGCTACAGGTAATTACTCGAACTACACACCCTACTCAGGGTTGCTCGGTTATGCCCGGTTATGGCGCGGGCATCTGGTTAAACATTGAGATCTGCTGCTGCATCTCTTTCATACGTTGTTGGTGTTTCTGGTCTAAAATAGTCTTCTGTTCGGTTGTCAGCAGGTTATACATCTGGTTGCGCACGCGGGTCATTAGAACCTGACGCTCAATCTGCACTTGCATCATCTTGGTTATCTGAGTGCGAACCGCTGCTTCATCAAATCTGTCGGCGATAACCAGCTTATGCATGGCTTCAATATCTTCAGTATTAAACGCTGGAGCGTCCTGACGGCCCTGATGCATTAAATCGCGCATTTGTTGCCGTTGCTGCCCGGTTAATTTCACACCATCAAACATCCCTTGCTGACCAGGAATTTTTTTCATGACAGAGTCATCATGATGCCAGCCACTCACAGACGCCCCTTCAGTACCCGCTGCAAATGCGGTGAAAGAACTCAGCATCAGCAGTGAAGCAAGAGATAACGTTGCGGCGTGTTGCATCAATAACTCCCCGGTTTGGCATGCTGTTCTGTGAATCAATGAGCACCAGTCTAATCGTCTTGCTGCAAACATGCGTCAGAGGATGTAAAACTACGTAAAGTCATGGAATAGCGTTAATCTATGACGTATTTTGCCCCTGGAGGTAGATAAAATATGAACAAAATCCTGCTGGTTGATGACGATAGAGAGCTAACGTCTTTATTGAAAGAATTGCTCGAAATGGAAGGTTTTAACGTCGTTGTCGCTTACGACGGCGAACAGGCGTTAAACATATTGGATAACACGGTTGACCTGTTGTTGCTGGATGTCATGATGCCGAAGAAAAACGGTATCGATACATTAAAAGAACTGCGCCAGCAGCACCAGACGCCGGTAATCATGTTAACTGCCCGCGGCAGCGAGCTTGATCGGGTACTCGGCCTGGAGTTAGGCGCGGATGACTATCTGCCGAAGCCCTTTAACGACCGCGAACTGGTGGCTCGAATCCGCGCCATTTTGCGGCGCTCTAACTGGACGGATCAGCAACAGTCCGGCGAAACCAGCGCACCCACGCTGGAAGTTGACGGTCTGCGGCTCAATCCTGGCCGTCAGGAAGCCAGCTTTGATGAAACTGTGTTGGATTTGACCGGAACCGAGTTCACGCTCTTGTATTTGTTGGCGCAGCGATTGGGCCAGGTTGTTTCGCGTGAGCATTTGAGTCAGGAAGTGCTGGGAAAAAGGCTTACGCCCTTTGACCGCGCCATTGATATGCATATCTCTAATCTGCGTCGCAAATTACCAGAACGAAAAGATGGCTTGCCGTGGTTTAAAACGTTGCGCGGGCGAGGTTATCTGATGGTGTCCGTTGCATGATTAATAGCCTGACCGCACGTATTTTCGCTATTTTCTGGCTGACGCTGGCGCTGGTGCTCATGCTGGTACTGATGGTGCCCAAGCTTGATTCACGCCAGCTAACGGCGTTGCTGGAAAGTGAGCAGCGGCAAGGGATTATGCTGGAGCAACATATTCAGGCCGATCTGGCTAATACCCCCGCCAACGATTTACGCTGGTGGGTGAGGTTATTCTGGGTCATTGAAAAATGGGCCCCGCCGGGACAACGCCTTTTGTTGGTGACCAGTGAAGGAAGAGTACTGGGCGCGCAGAAAAGCGAAACACAAATTGTGCGTAATTTTATCGGCCTGTCCGATAATGCCGACCACCCGCAAAAGAAAAAATATGGCCGTGTTGAATTGCTGGGGCCATTCTCTATTCGGGATGGTGAAGATAACTATCAGCTTTACCTGATTCGCCCGGCAAGCAGCCCGCAGTCAGACTTTATTAACCTGTTGTTTGATAAGCCGTTGTTACTGTTGATTTTCACCATGCTGATCAGCTCGCCTTTATTGTTATGGCTTGCCTGGAGCCTGGCCAAACCGGCCCGTAAACTGAAAAATGCGGCGGATGAAGTCGCACGGGGCAACTTGCGCCAACATCCTGAGCTGGAGGCCGGGCCGCAGGAATTTCTGGCAACGGGGGTCAGTTTTAACCAGATGGTCAGTGCGCTGGAGCGGATGGTCACCGCACAGCACCGCTTGCTGTCAGATATTTCGCACGAACTGCGTACCCCTCTCACCCGCTTGCAACTGGCTACCGCATTACTGCGCAGGCGTCAGGGAGAAGGCCATGAACTCAATCGCATTGAAACCGAAACACAGCGGATGGATAGCATGATTAATGATCTGCTGGTGTTGTCGCGTAACCAGCATAAGAACGAACTTACCCGCGAATTTCTCCGGGCCGATGAACTGTGGGGCGATGTCTTGGATGACGCCAGTTTTGAAGCGGAGCAAATGGGTAAAACGCTGGAAGTGACTTATCCCCCCGGCCCGTGGACGCTGTATGGTAACCCTTCCGCGCTCGACAGCGCGTTGGAAAACATCGTTCGCAACGCACTGCGTTATTCTCACCATCATATTGCTGTGGCGTTCTCCGTCGATAATCAGGGTATCACCATTAAAGTGGATGACGACGGCCCCGGCGTCAGCCCGGAAGATCGGGAACAAATTTTCCGGCCATTTTACCGGACGGATGAAGCCCGTGATCGGGAGTCGGGTGGTACAGGGCTTGGGCTGGCGATTGTAGAAACGGCGATCACGCAGCATAAAGGTTGGGTGAAAGCGGAAGATAGCCCGCTGGGCGGTTTACGGTTGATTATCTGGCTGCCATTACATCAGAGATAAATGGATCAGACCTGTTAACGGCGACCGCCAAAGCTATTCTGTCGCCAGGCTTCATAACTGATGATGGCAACCGCATTAGACAGGTTAAGGCTACGGCTCTGTGGCTGCATGGGGATGCGGATGCGAAAATCCGCCAAAAAGCCATTGCGGATATCATCAGGCAGGCCTGCGGTTTCCGATCCAAACAGCAGTACATCCCCGGGTTGATAATCCGGTTGATCGTAGGGGCGGCTGCCTTTGGTGGTACAGGCAAAAATGCGCTGCCCGGCGACTGCCGCCAGAAAGTCCTGATAGTTTTTATGGCGGCTGACGTTGGCTAAATCATGGTAATCCAGCCCGGCCCGGCGCAGCTTCTTCTCTTCAAAATCAAAGCCCAGCGGTTCAATCAGGTGAAGGGTGCTGCCGTTGTTGGCGGCCAAACGGATAATATTGCCGGTGTTCGGGGCTATTTGTGGCTCATAGAGTGCAATATGAAACATAGGGTAACTTCAATCGCCAGGAAAAATTCCGCCGCAGTATATAACATTCCATCGGGCAGCCCCACTGTCTGCATATATCAGAATTCGGACAACTCACTGCGACGTTTGCACCGATCGCGATTACACTTGAAAGACTGACAAGCAATCCCGTTATCCGCCATTCCCGCGCAGGCGGGGATCGCTCACATGAGGTGATGATGAAAACCAGACTGATATCCATGCCGCTGGCCGCTCTGCTTTTTTTGCCGCTGGCAGGCTGGTCTGCCAACCCGCAGACGCCATCGGCGCAGCAGCAGTATGAAAATGGCATCAACAGCCAGAAACAGCTACAGCAACGTATGCAACAGAACCAGCAGGGGCAGAAACAGCAGTTGAACCAACAGCTACAGCAACGTAATACGCAGTTGCAGCAGCAACGACAACAGCAATTAGAGCAGGAGCGGCAGCGCAGCACCCCGCAAAGGATGCTGCCAGTTCAACCCCGGCAAACGCCTTAATTGAGTAACGCTTAAAGACGTACGCCCATCAAGGTCAGAAGCAGCGGGGTAGTCAAGGCGGCCAGCGCCGTTGACATCAGCAGGCTGGACGCCACCGGGCCACCCAGTACATTGAACTGGCGCGACATCAGATAAACGTTGACGCCTACCGCCATCGAACCCAGCAGTACCACCACCCGGCTTTCCATTTCAGGCAGACCGAGCGCCACTGCCAGGCCCCAGATTACCAACGGCTGTACCAACAGCTTGATAGTGCAAATGACGGCGCTTATCTGCCAGCCATCGCGAACCTGGTATTCCGCCAGCCCCATCCCTAAGGCAATCAGCGATAACGGCACTGCAATCTGCCCCAGCATCCCCAACGGCTGATCGACATAAGACGGCAGGGACAACCCGGTCAGGCTGAATGCGGCGCCAGAAAGAATGCCGATAATCAGTGGATTTTTCAGTACCCCCAGCGCGGTTTTGGTAAAGCCTCGCAGCGAAAGCGCCCCGTTGCGCGCCCACTCCACCGATACCGTCACCAGCGTCCAGAGGATCAGGCCGTTAAACACCAGTACCAGCGCGACGGAGGGTACCGCCTCTTCACCCAGCATCAGGGTGGCAATCGGCAAACCAAGCATGACATTGTTGGAAAAGATGCCACTCAGCGCAAAAATAGAACCGGAAACGCCATCCAGATGAAAAATTTTGCGCGCCACAATCCGGCCCAGTATAAAAACGATCAGACAACTGCCAAAAAAAGCAATCAGTAGTCTGGCATCGACCACGGGGCGTTTGGAAAAATCACACATCAGACGGAATAACATGGCAGGCATTGCTACCGAGAAGACAAATCGGCTCATGCCATCGGTAATGGTTGTCGGCCACTTTCCATAACGGATCAGACCGTAACCCAGTGCGATCAGAACAAATAGCGGTAAAGACAGAAAAATCTGGTGCCAGAGGGAAACAATGAATGCGGGCATCACGCCACTTCCTTAATGAACCGGCACTGATTACGGAAAGTCTATTGGGTATAAAAACAGGCAGGCTTTAGCCGGTAGCAAAACACGCCCCGATTAAATCTATCCGGTCAGTGCAGATGCAGTCAACGCCCCAATCAAGCAAAGTTTGCGCCCGCTCAGGTCGGTTTACGGTGTACACCAGTATCCGCAGCCCGGCGGCTTTCAATAACGCCACCCGTTCCGCCGTCAGTAATTGGTGGTTAAGATGGATAGATACACAGCCCAAACGTTGCGTCAGGGGTTGCCAGTCGTCGTCCCATTCATCCAGCAGCAGGCCGCGTGGTAGTTCAGGTACGGCCTGTTGTGCCGCTTCCAATGCCTGAACCGAGAATGACGATAGCAGCGGCGCGATAGCGTGACCCTGCCAGAGCTGGCGCGCAGCAAGAGCGATAAGGTGCCCGGTTTGCCGATCGTGGCCGGTGGTTGGCTTAATTTCAATATTGGCCGCCATGCCATGCTGCTCACAGCGTTTTGCCACTTCCGATAGCAGCGGTAGCCGCTCGCCGGCAAACGTTTTACCGTACCAGCCTCCGGCATCCAGCCCGACCAGCTTGTCCCACGGCAGATCGCCTGCAACCCCACAGCCGTTGCTGGTTCGCTCAAGCGTGTCGTCATGCAGCAAAAAGATCTGACCGTCCTGCGACAGCTTGGCATCAAACTCAATCATCTTGTGACCCAGGTTGGCGCCCACGTCAATTGCGGCCAGTGTATTTTCCGGCGCCAGTGAGCCGCCGCCGCGGTGGGCGACAATCGCCGGGTAAGGCCAGGGATTAACCATTATTCCATCCGTAATCCGCTTTGCGAATCAAACAAATGCCATGATGACTCAGGCAGATGCAGCCAGAGTGTTGAACCTACCGCCGGACAATGCTCGTAGGACAGGCGGGTAATCACATTCTGCCCGCCCCATTGCCCGTGCGCCAGATTATCCGCACCCAGCAGTTCCAGCGTTGATACTTGCAACGGAACGCCGCCCGTCTCGCGTGTTGCCAGTTGAATATGCTCCGGTCTGACCCCCAACGTCAATTCACGCCCGCGCCATTGTGGTTTTGCCGCAGGCAAGGGGAGGGCCAAACCGCCGCTCACCTCAAACCGACAGCCGTCATCACTGATCCTGCCTGACCAAAGATTCATGGCGGGCGACCCGATAAAACTGGCGACAAACAGTGATGCCGGACGACGATAAATGTCCGATGGCGCGCCAATCTGCTCGGCAACGCCTTTATTCATCACGATCACGCGCTGCGCCAGCGTCATCGCTTCAATCTGATCGTGGGTGACGTAGAGGCTGGTGGTCTTCAGGCGCTGATGTAACTGCTGTAATTCCAATCTCATCTGTACCCGCAACTTGGCATCCAGGTTTGACAGCGGCTCATCAAATAAAAAGACGGCGGGTTCACGAACAATAGCCCGCCCCATCGCCACGCGTTGGCGTTGCCCGCCAGATAACTCTCTTGGTTTACGCTGTAACAATGGCAGCAGTTCCAGAATTCGTGCCGCTTCTTCCACCCTCTGGCGGATATGCACTTTACCAAACTTGCGGATTTTCAGCCCGTAAGCCATGTTGTCATAAACACTCATATGGGGATAAAGCGCATAATTCTGGAACACCATCGCAATGCCGCGATCTTTGGGTTCCAGATCAGTCACCCGCTGGTTATCAATATAAATATCGCCGCTGGTGGTTTGTTCCAGTCCGGCAACCATTCTCAGCAGCGTGGATTTACCGCAGCCGGATGGCCCGACCATCACCACAAACTCGCCGTTGGCAACATCGAGATCGATGGGATGAATAATCTGAGTTTTGCCGTCGTATGACTTGGTAACGGCCTGAAGTTTTAAACATGCCATAAAAAAACACCCCGTGTGTTTTTAACGCCGCGCAGCGGCATTTCTGTGGATGAGGGGCGGATTATTTTTCACTATCAACCAAACCGCGCACGAACCAGCGCTGCATCAACAGCACCACTAACAAGGGAGGCAACATCGTCAGCAGCATCGCCGCCATGACCTGATTCCACTGTGTCGCCCCATCGCCGGAAGCAATCATGCTTTTGATCCCGGCTACCGCCGTTCCCAGATCCGTATCCGAGATAATCAGCAACGGCCACAGGTACTGGTTCCAGCCGTAGATAAAGGTGATGACGAATAACGCCGCCAGATTGGTTTTCGACAGCGGCAGAACGATATCGAAAAAGAAACGCATCGGGCTGGCGCCGTCAATGCGTGCCGCTTCCAGCAGTTCATCCGGCAGCGTCATAAAAAACTGCCGGAATAGGAATGTTGCCGTGGCGGATGCCATTAACGGCAGCGTCAGCCCGGAGTAACTGTCCATCATGTTCAGCCTGGCGATCACTTCTACCGTTGGAAAGATACGTACCTCTACCGGTAACATCAGCGTCAGAAAAATCATCCAGAAAAACAGGCTGCGCAACGGAAAACGAAAATAGACAATGGCGTAGGCGGATAAGATGGACACGCTAATCTTGCCCAGCGTGATCGCCAGCGCCATCACAAAACTGTTAAACAGCATCAGACCAAAAGGCGTGGTGCTGTTACCGGTGCCGTGCTGCCAAATGTTATGCAGATTTTCCCACAGGTGCGTACCGGGTATCAGCGTCATAGGGGCCTGGAAAACCTGTTGGTTATCCAGTGTTGCGGCAACAATAGCGACGTAGAGCGGAAACAGTACCGCAGCAATCCCGACTGCCAGCATCAGGTGGCTGAAGATGTCCAATCCCCGGCGGTTCTCAATCATTGGTAGTTCACCTTCCGTTCGACAAAGCGGAACTGGATCACCGTCAACCCGATAACCAACAGCATCAGCACCACGGACTGGGCCGCAGAACTGGACAGATCCAGGCCGGAAAAACCTTCACGGTAAATCTTGTAGATCAATGTGGTGGTGGACTGCACGGGGCCGCCGGCAGTGGCGGCGTCAATGATGGGGAAGGTATCGAAGAAGGCGTACACCAGATTGACCACCAGCAGGAAAAAGCTCACCGGGGAGATCAGCGGCAGCGCCAGATTGAAGAACCGGCGTACCGGGCCTGCGCCGTCAATCGCCGCCGCTTCAATCAATGAGCGGGGAATTGATTGCAACGCCGCCAGGAAAAACAGGAAGTTATAGCTAATCTGTTTCCATACTGAGGCCAGCACCACCAGAAACATCGCTTGTCCGCTGTTTTGAGCGTGATTCCATGAATAACCAAACTGACTCAGAAAATGGGTAATCAACCCCAGCCCCGGATTAAACAGAAACATCCACAGTACCGCAGCCACAGCGGGCGCTACCGCATAAGGCAGGATGATCAGCGTTTGGTACAGGCGGCTGCATCGCAGAACATAATCCACCAGCGCGGCCAGAAACAGCGAGATCAGCAGGCCGAAACCGGCCACCAGAAAACTGAATACCAGCGTGGTGTAAAAAGACGCCAGATAATAGCCGTCACTAAACAACTGTCTGAAGTTTTCCATACCGACGAATTCACTGGAAATCCCGAATGGATCCAGATTTTGCACCGAATACCACAGCGTCTGACCGGCAGGCCAGATAAAGAAAATGACGGTAATCAGTAGCTGGGGGAAAACCAGCGCATAGGGTAACCAACTACGACCAAAAACGGGACGGGATGATGTCATGCGGTAACTCATTACTATAAGGGGGGCCGATTCCTTTCGGCCAACATTTTTCCGGGTTGTGCTACTTGGTGGACTGCTCAAAACGGCGTAGCAGCGCATTACCACGTTCAACGGCACTGTCCAACGCCTGTTGTGGGGTTTTCTTGCCGGTCCAGACGCTTTCCAGCTCTTCATCCACCACGGTACGAATCTGCGGCATATTGCCTAAACGCAGCCCTTTGGTGAAAGCCAGCGGCGGCTTGTTCAACATCTGACGCGTCGCAATATCCGCCCCTGGGTTTTTCTCGTAGAAACCCTGCTGCTGCGTCAATTCATACGCCGCTGTGGTGATAGGCAGATAGCCTGTTTTCTGGTGCCATTCCGCCGCAATTTCAGGCTGTGCCAGGAACTGCATAAATTCGGCTACGCCTTTGTAGGTCGCGGCATCTTTGCCATTCATCACCCACAGGCTGGCGCCGCCGATGATGGCGTTCTGCGGTGCGCCCTGCACATCGGCGTCATAGGGAATCATACCGACGCCATAATTGAATTTGGCATGTTGACGGATATCCGCCAGCGAACCGGAAGACGCGGTGGTGATGGCGCAATCGCCATTGTAAAACTTCTCCGTTGGCTCATCTTTACGCCCGAAGTAGGT
The DNA here is from genome assembly GCF_003666245.1 of Brenneria alni. Lineage (GTDB taxonomy): Bacteria > Pseudomonadota > Gammaproteobacteria > Enterobacterales > Enterobacteriaceae > Brenneria > Brenneria alni. Next base: position 61,467 of record NZ_MJLZ01000007.1, on the reverse strand, counting down.
GAAGTCGCCTTTCTTGTTCATCTCTTCCAGCAATCGGATATGTTTAACCTGAGTTGGCTTGTTGAATTCCAGTACTGCATTCGTACCGTCGAAACCGTTATTTTCAGACGCCACTGGCAAACCATGCCAGGCACTGAAGTTTTCAATTTGAATCCAACCTTGCCAACCGCTGGCATAACCACATTTCATCCCGGCTGAACGCAGTTTCGCTGTGTACTCGGCCATTTGTTGCCAGGTTTTTGGCGGTTGCTCTGGATCCAGCCCGGCTTTTTTGAAGGCGTCTTTGTTGTAGTACAGCACCGGGGTAGAGCTGTTAAATGGTTGTGACAACAGATGACCGCTTTTTGCATCGGTGTAATAGCCGGAAACGGTGGGAACAAAAATCGACTCATCGAAATCAATGCCCGCCTGTTTGAAAACTTCATAAACAGGCTTGATGGCTTTGCTGGCCATCATTGTCGCGGTGCCAACTTCATAAACCTGTAAAATCGCGGGGGCATTCCCGGCTCGATAAGCGGCAATCCCGGCGGCCAGATTTTGTTCGTAGTTGCCTTTATAGACCGGGATAATTTTGACATCGCTGTGCGCTTGATTAAAACGATCGGTCAGAGAATTAACCTCTTTCCCCAATTCTCCCTCCATTGAGTGCCAAAAGGGGATCTCGGTGGCTGCCTGCGCATTGGCGCTGCAAGCCAGCGCCAATGCCATACACGCTGCCGTTTTACCAACAACCTGCGCTTTACGAATTATTGGGTTGAACATGCCTGTCTCCTGAAGTTTTTGACCTGGCTTGAACGAAAAGCACTCTTTATTCGGGAGGTAACATGACACGCCTGTATGACAAAAAAATAACTGATAAATGACAGCAGTATGATAGCAACCTGAGTCGCTTCTATGATGGAGAAGGGTTTTTTAATTAGTGAAATCGCTTAAAGCAATAGCTATTAACGATCAATATTATATCTTGCACAGTTTTTTACTATTGTATGGCGACAATCAAGCCCATTTTAGCTTATTTATCCGTCAATAGATTTATTGCCACTCCCGTATACTGTGTATTCAATCACTTACTATTGTAGCACTTGAGTGCAATCAGGCGTGAGAATGAGTATAAAAATAACAAACCATTAACAATAGCGTGTTGAACGCTTTCGTGAAAAAAAATCAAACAGAGATATCGCGGCAAGAAGGTTTGTCGGTAGATATTCAACACCAAGGAATATTATGAATATGTTAAAAAATATGAAGCTGGGAACCATGCTGGGCTCAGGCTTTGCCCTCATCATCCTGATTGGCTGTCTTGTCGCTTTATTTGGCCGTGTGCAACTGACCGAATTGGGGGGTAATATCCAGCTGTCGCAGGTGAGGATTAATAATCTGTTGCTGATGCAGGAGGTTAAAGACAACATCAATACTATGTCTCGTATTATCAGAAATATTGCATTGATGGACGACCGGCAAGAAATGGAAGAAGAAGAGAAACGCATTGTCAAGCTGCTGGCGCGTAACAGCGAATTATTTAGTCAGATTAAGGAGCGCACCGTCTCGCCGGAAGCCAGGGCACGTACACAAGCTCTGGAGGCTCTGATACCGTCCTACCGTGCGACAGTGAGTAAGGCGATCAGTGTTGGGATGTCAGGGCAGCCAGAAGAAGCCCGTGCGGTGCTGTTCGGTGAGTTGCGTGATGCGCAAAGCGGTGTTTTTAATGCACTGGATGCGATGATTTCATTTCAGGCAAAGTTGACTGTTGATACCGCAAACGAATCACAACAACAGGCCATTTCCGCGGGTTTGCTCATGTTGATTATCGCGGCATTGGCGGCCCTGTTGGGAGCGCTGGTCGCCTGGGGCATTACCTACCGGATTAAGAAACAACTGGGTGGCGAACCTACTTATGCGGTTGAAATTGCACAACAGGTGGCCCAGGGCAATCTGGCGCTGCACGTCCAACTGCGCCCGGGTGATACCCATAGCGTTCTGGCGGCGATGGCAGCCATGCGTGATGGCTTGAGCAACACGGTTAATCAGGTGCGTGAGAGCAGTGAGTCTATCGCTACCGGGGCTGGCCAGATTGCGATAGGTAACACCGATCTGAGCCAGAGGACGGAAGAGCAGGCGTCTAACCTGCAACAGACTGCGGCCTCCATGGAGCAGATGAACACCACCATCAAACAGAATACCGATACCGTCCATATGGCATCGGAGTTGGCCAACTCCGCCAGCGCTACGGCGGCCAAAGGGGGAGAGGTGGTGAATAATGTCGTCTCCACCATGGAAGACATCTCCGCCAGCTCACGCAAAATTGGCGACATTATCGGCGTCATTGATGGTATCGCTTTCCAGACCAATATCCTGGCGCTGAATGCCGCCGTGGAAGCTGCCCGCGCAGGTGAACAGGGGCGTGGCTTTGCCGTGGTTGCCGGTGAGGTACGGTCGCTGGCGCAACGTTCTGCTTCCGCTGCTAAAGAGATCAAAGATCTGATTAGCGAGAGTGTGCAGAAAGTGGAAACCGGGTCACACCAGGTAAACGAAGCGGGAACCACGATGGGTGAAATCGTGGAACAAGTGCGCCGTGTAGCGGGGTTGCTCAGTGAAATCGGTGTTACTACCCGTGAACAGGCTCAGGGTATTTCTCAGGTGAATGACGCAGTTAATCAGTTGGATGAAGTTACGCAGCAGAACGCCGCATTGGTAGAAGAATCTGCTACCGCCGCCGACAGTCTGAGCGATCAGGCCAAGCGTCTTGTCGAGTTGATGAGCACTTTCCGCTTAAGCGATGCCAACGTGAGCAAAGCCAGTCCGCAGACTCCTTCCCGCCCGGCGCAGACGTTGAAACTGGCAGGGAAAACAACGTCTGGGACGCAAGACTGGGAATCGTTCTAACCCTGCCGTTCGCGTAACAGTAATTACAAAAGGCCGCATTCGCGGCCTTTTGTCCGTTGATGTGCCCCAAACGTGAATGACCCCTCCCGGGTTCCCTCTTGCCAGAGAGTTTATGCTGATAACCTTTTGATATATAAAGATAAAATAAATAAAATATCACATTTTTTAGTTTATTAACTTATTAATAATAAATTACAAAATTAACCAGTCGATAAAACATGCGTTGAATTTTTAAAAAAAATGCAACATATGCTCATGCTTACATACATCCCCTTTAAGTCATCGTTAACCACCAGAGTGCGGTTTGGATCCACTATTAAAGGAAAATCTGAGGTCTTTTATGAATAAGTTAAAAAAAATGAAACTTAGCACTATGCTTGGAAGCGGTTTCGCGCTGGTGATTGTTATTGGCTTTCTTGTCGCACTGTTTGGCCGCATCGAGCTGGTGTCTGTTGGCAGCAATCTGAACTATCTGTCCAATACCCGGCTAATCAATCTGCTGTTGATGCAAGAAATCAAAGATAATATGAATATCATCGCACAGGACATCCGCGATAGCTCGTTGTACAGCGATCCCCGGCGTGTGGAGGAGAAAATCCGTCATGTTGAAGAGATGATGAAAGCTAACAGCGAGTTATTAAAACAGCTTGATGGAGTCATAAAGCTGCAAAAAACGCGTGAGCTGTTTGAAAACTTTAATGCAGTACGCCTTGAATATAGAAATTCCGTCAAAAAGGCGATCGACTTTATCCGCTCAGGTCAACAGGATAGTGCCCGTAATGTCATTCTGAACGAAGTGATAGGTACGCAGGAAAAGGCGCTGTCCACCCTGACAACCATGATTAATACGCATAGGAACGATACGGTTTCCATGTCTCAACGGTTTATGTCGGATGCCAATTCCGCCGGTACTCTGATGTTAATCCTCACCGCCATCAGCGCCTTGCTCGGCGCGCTGATTGCCTGGGGGATCACCCGTACGGTAAGGGGGCAGTTGGGTGGCGAGCCGGCCTATGCGGTACATATCGCCCGGCAGGTGGCGGAAGGCAAGCTATCCATGCCGGTCGATCTGCGTCGTGGCGATAGCAGCAGCCTGCTGGCAGCCATGAACGGTATGCGTGAACACCTGCAAGGTATCGTGCAACAGGTGCGTGAGAGCAGCGAATCCATCTCCATCGGCGCCAGTGAAATCGCGGCAGGCAGTACGGATCTCAGCCAGCGAACGGAAGAGCAGGCTGCCAGCCTGCAACAAACGGCTGCATCAATGGAGCAAATGAGCCAGGCTATTCGTCAGAATGGAGAAACGGTTCGTTCTGCCACCCATTTGGCGAATTCTGCCAGCGATACTGCGGCCAAAGGCGGCGATGCAGTTGGCAATATCGTGCAGACCATGCAGGAAATCAGCGGCAGTTCGCGGAAAATCGGCGACATTATCAGCGTGATTGACGGCATCGCTTTCCAGACCAACATTCTGGCTCTGAACGCGGCGGTCGAAGCCGCCCGTGCTGGCGAACAGGGGAGGGGCTTTGCCGTGGTCGCGGGGGAAGTTCGCTCTCTTGCTCAACGCTCCGCTTCCGCCGCTAAAGAGATCAAAGATCTGATCGGCGAAAGCGTCGCCACAGTGGATAAAGGCGCGGCATTAGTTGGCGATGCGGGCGACACTATCAATGAACTGGTAAGACAGGTGCGCAACGTCGCCTCGATGATTACCGAGATTGGCGTCACGACTGAAGAACAGGAGCATGGCATCAGCCAGATTAACGATGCCATCAACCAACTGGATCAGGTGACCCAGCAGAACGCCGCGCTGGTGGAAGAATCCGCCAGCGCCGCCGACAGTCTGAGCGATCAGGCCGCCAAGCTGGTGGAGCTGATGAGCGTATTCACTGTTGCTCAGGCGCGTAGAACACCTGCGGCTGCGCCGACATTAAACAAGCCGGCCCAGCCTAAACTTGCGCTCTCCTCCAGCAGCGACTGGGAACAGTTCTAAATGACGACCCTGAATATTTTATAAACAGCAGCGCTAACCGCTAAAACGTGCCTGAAGTACTTTCTCCTCAATGACAAGGAAAGGTAAATAAAAATCAGAGGGCGTGTTACCAAACTCATGCCGCATTGGTGGCCTGAGTTTTTTGTATGGATTACAGCGCCCTGCGCAGCCTTGCCACCGCTTCATGCATCTGCGCTCCCGTCGCGGTTGCAAAGGAGAAGCGCAGCGTTGAATAGTCCGGCGTATCAGGGAAAAAGAATTCACCCGGCACGAACACCACCCCCTGATGCAGCGTTTTTTTCAGCCAGTCGGTGGTATTAAACGGCTGACGGAATGTAGCCCACAGAAACATACCGCCTTTCGGCTGGTTAAAAGTGATGACCTCGCCCAGCTCTTTGTCGATCAAGCCAGACAACTGCTCGCTTTTTTCCTTGTAGGAATACCGGATTTTTTCAATCTGCGCCTCCAAACGACCCAACCCCAGATAACATTCCACGATGCTTTGCGACAGTGCGCTGGCATGTAAATCGGCAGCCTGTTTAATAATGGCGACTTTATGCAACAGCCAATCCGGCAGGATCGCCCAGCCAAGACGTAAGCCCGGCGCGAGGATCTTTGAAAACGTGGAGGTATAGAGCACCTGTTCCGTATTGCCCAGTTCATCCTGAGCCAGTTGGAACAGTGTTGGGTGACGTTCTTCGGTAAAACGCAATTCCCCGTAAGGATCGTCTTCGATAATGACAAAACCATAACGCTCCGCCAGGGTGATCAACTGCTTGCGACGCTCATAACTCAGGGTAACGCCGCTGGGATTACCGAAGTTCGGCACGATGTACACGCCTTTAATGCGCCGTTTTTGCAACAAAGTTTCCAGCTCATCCACCACCATGCCATGTTGGTCGGAGGCAACGGACATCACCTGCGCCTGCGCCAGTTCAAGCGTTTGCAACGCAGCAAGGTAGGTCGGGCGTTCAACCACAAATATGTCGCCCGGATCAACCATCGCACGCATAATCAAATCCAGCGCCTGCTGTGAACCCGCTGTCACTACGATGTCTTCAGCCTGCGTTTTCACGCCACGCGCCGCGCAAAGAGCGGCAATGCGCTCGCGTAAAATCGGGCTGCCTTCTGTTAACCCATATTGGAAAGCGCTGGTCGACTGCTCGGTGATGGCTAACTGCGTTGCCTGCTTCAGACCGTCAAAATCAAACAGTGCATCCGACGGTATTCCTCCGGCCAGCGAGATAATATTATCCATCTTGCTCTGTTTAAGCAGTTCACGAATGGCGGAACTTTTCAACTGCGCGATACGGTGCGCCAGTAACCCTTCAGACATTTTTCTTCCCATACCTTATTGCAGAACAGGTCGGCAAGCTGACCTGAATTCGATTAACCACCCAGATAGGCTGAACGTACCGCTTCATTTGCCAGTAATGCCGCACCGGTATCTTCCAGCACCACATGACCGTTTTCCAACACATAACCACGGTCGGCCAGACGCAGAGCCTGATTGGCGTTTTGTTCCACCAGGAAAATGGTCATGCCTTCTTCACGCAGTTGCGCGATGGTATCAAAAATTTGCAGGATGATAATCGGCGCCAGCCCCAGAGAGGGTTCGTCCAGCAGCAATAAACGCGGCTGGCTCATCAATGCCCGGCCAATGGCCAGCATTTGCTGTTCGCCGCCGGACATGGTGCCGGCACGCTGGGCGCGTCGCTCATACAGACGTGGAAACAGGCCGTATACTCGCTCGATCCGCTGCTGATACTGGTCCCTATCGGCAAAGAACCCACCCATCGCCAGATTCTCTTCTACCGTCATGCGAGAAAATACGCGACGACCTTCGGGGACAATGGCGATCGCCTCACGCATAATCTGCGCGGTTTGCCAGTGGGTGATGTCTTTACCATCAAAGGTGATGGCGCCTTCCGTTGCTCGCGGGTCGCCACACAGCGTACCCAGTAATGTGGTTTTACCGGCGCCGTTGGCGCCGATGAGCGTAACGATTTCGCCCTGCTCAATATGCAGGCTCACCTGATGCAGCGCCTGGATTTTACCGTAATGGGCCGAAACCTGATTTAATGACAGCATAAACGTTATCCTTCACCCAGATAAGCACGGATGACATCCGGGTTATTGCGAATTTCAGCCGGGGTGCCGTGGGCCAGCGGCGTCCCCTGATTGACGACATAAATCCTGTCGGAAATCCCCATGACCAGCTTCATGTCATGTTCAATCAGCAGTACAGAAACCTGATGGCGATCGCGCAACTCAGCGATCAGCTGATCCAGCTCGTCGGTTTCTTTCGGGTTAAGTCCGGCGGCAGGCTCATCAAGCATTAACAGCTCCGGGCGTGTCACCATACAGCGGGCGATTTCCAGCCGGCGCTGTTGACCGTAGGCCAGATTGCCCGCCTGGCGGTTGGCCAGCTCCAGCAAACCGATGCGTTCCAGCCACACCGCGGCGCGATCCTGGGCGTCTGATTCCGCACGACGGAAGCCCGGCGTTTTCAGCAACCCGGCGAACACGCCGCTTTTGAGGTGCTGATGTTGCGCCACCAGCAGGTTTTCAATCACGGTCATTTCACGGAATAAACGTACGTGCTGGAAGGTGCGCACTACGCCCATCCGGGCGATTTTCTGTCCTGGCAACCCTTCAAGATGTCGATCGCGCAGCATAATCGTGCCGCCGGTGGGGCGATAAAAGCCGGTCAGGCAGTTAAATACCGTGGTTTTACCCGCGCCGTTCGGGCCGATCAGCGAGACAATTTCCCCCGCGTGAATATCCAGCTCAACATTGTTGACCGCCAGCAGACCGCCGAAGCGCATCATCAGACCTCTGACCGATAATAATGGCTGCGTACTCATGCCTGCTCTTCCTTCTTACCTACTTTCAGCTTCATTTGCGGGCGCTTCATCGGCAGCAAACCTTGCGGGCGCCAAATCATCATCAATACCATCAGCGCACCCAGCAGCAACATGCTGTATTCGTTCAGATCGCGCATCAGTTCACGCGAAACCACCAGCAGTACGGCTGCGAGGATCACCGCAAATTGCGAACCCATGCCGCCCAGTACCACAATCGCCAGCACAAATGCAGACTCGGCGAACGTAAAGGATTCCGGGCTGACAAACCCCTGACGGGCTGCAAACAGCGTACCGGCAAAACCCGCGAACGCGGCGCTGATGGTAAATGCCGTCAGCTTGATCCTGGTCGGGCTTAACCCCAGCGAGCGGCAGGCAATTTCATCATCACGCAACGCTTCCCAGGCGCGGCCCAGCGGCATACGCAACAGGCGGTTGATCACAAACAGGGTCAGCACCACCAGCAGCAACGCCACCAGATAAAGGAAGATAATGCGATCACTGGGGTCGTACTTCAGGCCGAAAAAGTTATGGAAGGTATCCCAGCCGTCGCGGACGCTGCGGCTGAACTCCAGGCCAAAGAAGGTCGGTTTCGGGATCTGGCTGATGCCGTTCGGGCCGCCGGTGATTTCGGTGTTGTTCAGCAGCAGGATACGAACAATCTCACCGAATCCCAATGTGACGATCGCCAGATAGTCGCCCCGCAGACGCAATACCGGGAAGCCGAGCAGGAAACCTGACAACGCGGCCATCATGCCTGCCAGCGGCAGACTTTCCCAAAAGCCCAAACCGTAGTAGTGGTTCAGCAAGGCGTAGGTATAGGCGCCGATGGCATAAAAACCGCCATAGCCTAATACCAACAGACCAGACAGCCCAACCACGACGTTAAGTCCCAGTCCCAGCATCACGTAAATCAGCGTGAGGGTGGCAATATCCACCGTTCCGCGTGACACCAGAAACGGCCAGGCGACGGCGGCGATAATCAGCAGGATCGCCAGCACTTTCTGCCGCGGCGTACTGCCGTCAAAGCTCGGTAATACCAGCGACGGGCCAGAAAATTTCTTCATGCTCTGTTGAAGGAAAGGGCGGATTAGCTGGAAGAAAAAAACCACCACGCAGCCTGCTCCGATCCAGTACCAGCGAACTTGATCGGCTCCCCGGACAACCAGTCTGGTGCCATCAAGCTCCAGTTGCATACCCATGATAAAGGCAGCCAGCACCAGCAGCATAAACGCCGAGACGAATGCATTGAAAAGACTGAGCTGTTTCATACCTTCTCAACCTCCGGACGCCCAAGAATACCGGTGGGCATTACCAGCAGCACCACGATCAACAACGCGAACGACACCGCATCTTTGTACTCGGTGCTTAGATAAGCCGATGTCAGCGCTTCCGCCACGCCCAGAATCAACCCGCCGATCATTGCGCCGGGAATACTGCCAATACCGCCAAGTACGGCGGCGGTAAAGGCTTTCATCCCCGCCATAAAGCCGATGTAAGGGTTAATCACCCCATAGAATTGCCCCAGCAGCACACCCGCCACCGCTGCCATCAGCGCGCCAATCACAAAGGTCAGGGAGATCACCCGGTCAGTGCTGATACCGAGCAGACTGGCCATTTTCAGGTCTTCCGCACAGGCGCGGCAGGCCCGTCCCATGCGTGAATAGCGAATAAACAGCGTCAGCGCCAGCATCGCCAGGAACGTCACAATCCAGATGGTCAACTGCATGGTACTGATCGTCGCGGCAAAGCCGTTGCTCTCGCCCAGCGTCCATTGCCCGGTTATCAGACTAGGCAGCGCGACATCACGGGAGCCTTGCGTCAGGCTGACGTAGTTTTGCAGAAAAATTGACATGCCGATGGCGGAGATAAGGGCGATCAAACGCTTGGACGTGCGTACCGGACGATAGGCGACGCGTTCGATGCTCCAGCCATAGGCGCTGGAAATCACCACGGCGGCGATAAAGGCCACGCCGATTAATAACCAGCCTGCATCAATGCCCATCATCATCAGGGCAGCGATAACGATAAAAGAGACATAGCTACCGATCATATAGACTTCGCCGTGGGCAAAGTTAATCATGCCGATAATGCCGTAAACCATGGTGTAGCCAATGGCGATCAGCGCATAAGTGCTGCCCAACGTCAGGCCGTTGAACATCTGCTGAAGAAAATAGAGGAACTGCTCGGACATACCTTAACCTTAAACTCAGCCCCCGCGTCTTACGAGCACGGGGGCATCGGTATTGAGGGATTAATACAGAATCGGTTGATTATTTCACAACGCTGGAAGTACCGTCTGCGTGCCACTCAAATACACCAAACTCGAACCCTTTCAGGTCACCTTTTGCGTCCCAACTTAATGGGCCCATCACGGTATCAACTGATTTTGCTTTCAGATCGCTTGCCAGCGAGTCTGGTTCCATGCTGCCGCTACGCTGCATGGCAGTAGTCAGGGACTGCAATGCGGCATAGGTCGTCCAGACGAATGGGCCTGTCGGGTCGAGCTTTTTCGCTTTCAGCGCGTCGACGATCGGTTGGTTTGCCGGCACCTGATCGTAACGCTTAGGCAAGGTGACCAGCATACCTTCAGAGGCTTCACCCGCGATATTAGACAGTGATGAGTTGCCCACGCCCTCTGGCCCCATAAATTTGGTCGTCATGCCCGCCTGGCGGGCCTGGCGCAGAATTTGCCCCATTTCCGGGTAGTATCCGCCAAAATAAACGAAGTCCACGTTTTCTTTCTTCAAACGCGCAACCAGCGTGGAGAAGTCTTTGTCGCCCGCTGTCACACCTTCAAACAGCACAACGTTCGCCCCGGTTTTTTTCAGGTTATCCTGAACAGAACGAGCCAATCCTTCGCCGTATTGCTGTTTATCATGCACAATGGCGATACGCTGAGGTTTAATCGTCTCGACAATGTATTTCGCGGCGGTCGGGCCCTGATCAGAATCGAGGCCGGTGGTGCGCAGTATCAGTTCATAACCACGGGTGGTCAGGTCGGCGTTGGTCGCGGCTGGCGTAATCATAATCACGCCTTCTTCTTCGTAAATATCAGACGCAGGCTGGGTGGAGGAAGAACACAGATGACCAATCACATAGCGAATACCGTCATTAATAACCTTGTTTGCTACGGCGACCGCCTGTTTCGGGTCACAGGCATCATCATATTCAACGCCAACCAGTTTATTGCCGTTCACGCCGCCTTTGGCATTGATATCGGCAATGGCCTGACGTGCGCCAATGAACTCCATATCGCCATACTGCGCTACCGGGCCAGACATTGCACCGACAACCGCCACCTTAATATCTGCGGCGTTTGCAGCCTGACTCAATGCGATTGCCATGCATCCCATCAGCAGTGTTTTACCTTTACTAAATTTCATCCGTTTACCCTATGTATCGTTATTATGGATACTGTCGAAAAATTGACGGTTCAGTGTCATAAGATAACCTTTTTCCTGATATACAAAAATAGGTTAAGCCTGTTAGTAGTGATAATTTATAATAAGTTTTTATTTTTCATATTATTAAGCAGGATTTTTATGCTGTGAATTAACGAATTCTATCAAAGGCGAGCTGTCTTCACAGCATAAAATGCTAGCTTTAAAACCCAGCATTTAATTTATTTATGCTTGCCTGTGTTACGTTGCACGTGAACCGATGACGGTTTACTCGAAAAATTGGAGAATCAAAAAATAATTCTCCCTGTTAAAATTTATCATGTAACTATTTGACTACAAATAAGATATATTATTCTTCACTCATTTAATGGAGTGCTCGTAAATGAAACTGACCGTTGAGTGTCTTACTGAATTCAGTCACCAGGATAAAATTGATCTGGCTAAAATCTGGCCGCATCAGAATCTCGATCTTCTGCAAGCTGGGCTGGCACTGGATCGCCGCTTATTTGTCGCCCGTTTTAATGATCGGTTGTTAGCGGGGGTGATGGTGGAAATCAAAGGGGAATACGCCCAACTGAGCGATCTTGTGGTACGTATAGAAACCCGACGACATGGGGTAGGTCTGTATCTCATAGAGGAGGTACTCCGGCAATTACCCGACATCAAAGAGTGCTGGCTGGCTACTGCCGATCACGCTGCGGTTGATGAGTCGGTGCTGGGGAAATTTATGATTAGTTGCGGTTTTTCGCCGGTGTCTGGCGGCTGGCGTTTTATCAGAAACTGAAGTAGGCAAAGGCAAGATTGATGTCATCAAAAAAAACGACCGGGCAACCGGCCCGGTCGTGAGTGCTGAGATTACGCTATCAGGCTTCAATCGCCGCCCGTAGCTTTTTCATCGCATTCTTTTCCAACTGCCGTACCCGCTCTGCGGATACGCCATATTGGTCAGCCAACTCCTGCAATGTTGACTTGTTATCATCATCCAGCCAGCGCGCACGAATGATATGCTGGCTGCGCTCATCCAGGCTTTCCAGCGCGTAGGTCAGTTTATCCGCCGCATGATTGTCCCAGTTATCTTCCTCGATGCCATCGGCAAAATCAGAGGATTTATCCTGTAGATAAAGCATTGGCGACATCGCTTTGCCGTCATGCGTCTCTTCGTCCGGCGTGGGATCGAACGTCATATCCTGTGCGGCCATGCGGGATTCCATCTCACGCACATCTTTGCTGGTGACGCCCAGTTCACGCGCCACCAGTTCAACTTCGTCCTGATTAAACCAGCCAAGACGTTTTTTAGATTTTCTCAGGTTAAAGAATAACTTACGTTGCGCTTTGGTGGTCGCCACTTTCACGATACGCCAGTTACGCAGAACGTATTCGTGAATTTCAGCTTTAATCCAGTGCACCGCGAAGGAGACCAGACGAACGCCCACTTCAGGATTAAAGCGGCGCACCGCTTTCATCAGACCGATGTTTCCTTCCTGAATCAGATCCGCCTGCGGCAGACCGTAGCCAGAATAATTACGGGCAACATGAATAACAAAACGCAGGTGCGACAGAATAAGCTCTTTAGCGGCTTCCAGATCGCCCTGATAATGCAGCCGTTCAGCCAGAGCCCGCTCTTCCTCCGCCGTCAGCATCGGATAGGCATTGGCGGCTCTAATGTAACCTTCCAGACTGCCCTGGGGAACTAAGGTGAAAGTTTGCATATCTTTAGTCATTCAACCCCTCTCATTACTTATTTATGCGGTGCTTCTCACGAGAGAACCGCTCAGGCGATTGTCTCCGACAAACCGCGATATTAATACTGCTTTACGCTGCTGTTTTGCAACAATCATGGCGCAGCATCTGTATATTCAGACTGTGATTCCGCTCGCAAGTTCCTCATATTTTTATCCATCTTATTTAACATATCAAGACGAATATCAGTGAAAATCATGCGCCGACAGCAGCGAAAAAAGCGCTGCGGCCAAGGGGTTTTCCCCTGTGCTCATAGCCTGAATGACAAGGGAAGATTATAGCAAAAAAAGATTACTGTGGTGTAAAACGGCGTAAATGTTGGGCTGTAGCCAGCCATGCGGCCAACCAGCCAATCATCGCCGCGATAAGCAACAACAGCAGGGACTCATCCCAACTTAGTCCTTTTACTGTAAAAGTGGTTCCAAACACTGATGCAACCTGAGTGACGACAGCACCCAGCTTCCACACCAATGCTTGCGACAGGATTAACGACAGCACGGCGCCGCCAAATCCCATTACAGCGCCGCCGTTCAGGAATGGCCGCAGGATAAAGCCATCGGTTGCGCCAATCAGTTTCATGACATTAATGGTTTCACGACGGCTGAAGATACTCAGGCGAACACTGTTGCCGATCACTAAAAAGACGGCGATCACCATTAATATGCCAATTGTCGCGGAAATCTGCCCAACCAGATTGGTTAATGCCACCAGCCGCGCAAACCAGCTGTCGTCCATGCGCACTTCATCCACGCCTTGTGTCGCCGCCACCCGGTCGCGCAGCGTCGTGAGGGTATCTGCACTCTGGAAATTCATCTTGGGGGTAATAATGGCCACCGCCGGCAACGGGTTTTCTTCAAGCATATCCAGCGCACCGCCAAAGCCAGACCAGTTACGGAACTCGCTCATTGCCTCATTACGCGACAGATAATTAACCTTCTCGACCCCGTCTTCTGACTGAAGTTGGGCGATTACCGCTTGTGCGGCGTTATCATCCAGGGATTTATCCAGATATACGGTTAACTGCGGCGTGGGATACCATTGCGTTGCAGCCTGACTGACATTTTTCCATATCAGATAACAAATACTCGGCAACGCCAGAGAAATGGCAATCACCATCACGGTTAACAGCGTCGCCAGCGGCTGACGCAACATATCGGCCAGTGTGTTCATCCAGGCGTAGCGCCACTGTTCCCGCCAACCGCCACGCAACGACTTGGCTTTCATGCCGGGCTTTTTCACATTACGGCTGTTATTCGCCATGATGGTTTCCCCCAATCATGCGACCTTCGGATAGCGTCATTACCCGATAATTCCGCCGGGATATCAACCCGGTGTCATGGGTTGCCATCAATACGGTTACCCCCACCCGGTTGAACTCTTCAAACAGACGCAAAATGCCTTCGGACAGCACATCATCCAGATTACCTGTCGGTTCGTCCGCCAGTAAAACGGCGGGCTTATTGACCACTGCCCGCGCAATACCGACACGCTGCTGCTCCCCGCCTGAAAGCTGGATAGGGTAGTTTCTGGCTTTATCCAACAAACCCACCTTATCGAGCGCGGCGGACACCCGACGGCGGATGTCTTCGCTGCTGGCGCCGGCAATGACGAGCGGCATCGCCACATTGTCATAAACGGTACGCTCCATCAGCAGATGATGATCCTGAAAGATCATCCCGATCTGACGGCGCAGAAAGGGCACTTCACGCTTTGTTAAGCGGCTGATGTTGTGTCCGCTGAACAGAATCTGACCCGCACTGGGGCGTTCAATACCGCAAATCAGTTTCAGCAGGGTGCTTTTCCCCGCGCCTGAATGGCCAGTCAGAAAGGCCATTTCCGCCGGGCGCAGATGAAAATCCACCCCCAGCAAGGCCTGGCGTCCACCGAGATAAGCTTTACTGACCTGTTCAAAGCGAATCATCCGTTTTAATCCTCTCGGGCAAAAAGTGCCTCAATAAAATCGTCAGCCTTGAATGGCCGCAAATCTTCGATACCTTCACCTACTCCAATATAGCGGATAGGAATACCAAACTGGTCGGCGATAGCGAAAATCACCCCGCCTTTGGCGGTGCCATCGAGTTTGGTCAGCGAGATCCCCGTTAATCCGACGGCCTCGTTGAACAGCTTGGTCTGACTCACCGCGTTCTGTCCGGTACTGGCGTCCAGCGTCAGCATCACTTCATGCGGCGCTTCTCCATCCAGCTTTTTCATCACGCGCACAATCTTTTTCAACTCTTCCATCAGATGGGCTTTGTTCTGCAAACGACCAGCGGTGTCTGCAATCAGAACATCCACTCCACGAGCTTTCGCGGCCTGAATGGCATCGAAAATCACTGAAGCCGAGTCGGCGCCGGTATGCTGCGCCACCACCGCCACATTGTTGCGCTGGCCCCAGACCTGGAGCTGTTCAACCGCAGCGGCGCGAAAGGTGTCTCCCGCCGCCAGCATCACCGATTTACCCTGCGCCTGAAACTGCCGCGCCATTTTGCCAATCGTCGTGGTTTTACCGACGCCGTTAACCCCGACCATCAGGATCACGTAAGGCATTTTGCCTTCGATATTCAGCGGTTCATCAACTTTGGCAAGGATGGTCGCCATTTCTTCTTTCAGCTTAACAAAAAGCGTATCCGCATCTTTCAGTTGTTTGCGGTTGGCGTGCTCTATCAGGCTGGTAATGATCTTACGCGTGGTTTCAACGCCGACATCGGCAATCAGTAACTGTTCTTCCAGTTCTTCAAACAGATCGTCGTCGATTTTCTTACCGCGAAACAATCCGATAAATCCTGAACCAAGATTCTGGCGGGTTTTAACCAGACTGCGTTTCAGGCGGGCAAAGAAACCTTCTTTAGTCGGACGCTCCTGTTCGTACATTGCCGGAGCCGTGTTATCGGGCTGGAGGTCTTCTGGTTCAGCTTCAATGACCGGCTCAGTTTCCCCGGCGTTATCCTCAACCAACGGCGTTGTATCCGTCAACGGTGCTTCCGCGTCGGCGTGAGGCTGTTGCGCCCGTTCCTGCCCGGTCATCACGTCGTTTTCCAGTATGGGGGATTCACTGGATTCTGGTTCATGTTCGGCGACCAGATGGGTATCAGTATCCGTAATTTCAGATTTATCTTGCGGTTGCTCTTGCTGTTCTTCGTCCTGTCGGCCTAATCCCAGCCAGGAAAAAAAACCGCGCTTCTTTTCTTTTGTCATGTTGCAATCGCGCTCCACGCCGCTTGCTACAGCGAATAAATAATTAAAACCAAACTATTTTGCCTACAAACGACGAGTTTAACACTTTCCCGCCGACATCAACATGCAGCCAGGAGGGACAATGGCCGACAATCTCGGTAACGAAGTATGTCAAACCGGTAATTTGCGCCGTCACCTGCACTTTTGCATTGCGTGGCTTAAACAACGTTATCTTAACATTCCCTCAACCCCTTACCGCCGTTAGAATAGCGCCTATATTTCCCTGACTGTGTCGGCTGGTTGCCCCAGTACGACAATCAATACGTGAGCTATGGCTAAAAAAAACGCATCGTCAGCCGCCGGACAGATCCGAATCATCGGTGGTCAGTGGCGCGGCAGAAAACTCCCTGTTCCCGATAGTCCCGGTTTACGGCCCACCACCGATCGGGTTCGTGAAACATTGTTCAACTGGCTGGCGCCGGTTATCCAGCAGTCGCGGTGTCTGGACTGTTTTGCTGGCAGTGGCGCACTGGGGCTGGAAGCGTTATCACGTTATGCCGCTTATGCCACACTGCTGGAAATGGAACGCGCCGTGGCTCAACAATTAACGCAAAATCTGACTTTGCTCCGGGCAGAAAATGCGCAGGTCGTTAATACTGATACTTTGCGCTGGCTGGCTCAGGCAGGCGAACCGTTTGACGTGGTGTTTGTCGATCCGCCGTTCCGCAAGGATTTGTTGAACAACTCGTTATCACTGCTGGAACAGCAAGGATGGTTAGCGCCAGAGGCGTGGATCTACGTGGAAACCGAGGCGGAGAATACGCAGTTGGCTATTCCGGGCAACTGGCGACTGCACCGCGAAAAAATGGCCGGTCAGGTGGCGTATCGTTTATATGTCCGCCAGGAGAAAACAGGGGGAACACCGTGATATGGATTAATCTGGGTCGATTATTGATGCTGGGCGTGTGGGGATTTCTGCTATTTAACCTGATTCACCCTTTCCCCAAGCCACTGAATATTTTTATGACAGTGGCGATGGTGTTTATGATCCTGATGCACGGTTTTCAACTGCTGCTGCTAAAGTCGAGCCAGCCAAAAGAAAACTCATCACTGAGCCAGGCGCTTCAGGCGCGCATTTTTCTGTTTGGCGTGTTTGAACTGCTGGCCTGGCAGAAAAAACAGCCTGAACAGCCCGGAAAATAAGCGTTATTCTTGATGGGGAGCAAAGCCGACAAAACGGGTTCCCTTAACTTGCAACATACCCCGCATACCTTTATCAAGCCGATGATATTCCGTCTTGCCAAGCCGCAGCGTAATATCATTTCCGCCATGTAGGGGATGAAATATCGCCTCAAAACGCATATTTTCCATCATCACCACTTCATGTTCGCGGGAACGGCTGCGAGTACGCGGAAATTCACGTTTGGTTTTCACTTCCGCCAATATCGTGCGCAGCGGCGTGGCGTCATTCAACGCTTCCTGATGGCGCTGACGTTGGTACTGGCGCCATGCCAGCGTAAGGATCAGCGCGAAAGCCAGTATCAGCAACAGCGGGATTTCACTCATTCGTCAGTTTTTTTTGCCTGGAAGGTAAGGAAAATGCGTGACATTATCGCCCAGCTCGGAAATTCGGGCGCTGCCCTTTTCAGTTACCGCATCAATACGGATCACGGCTTGTAAAGGAATAAAGCTACGGCTGACGCCTGAAAATTCAGTTTTCAGCTTTTCAGTGGAGGGGTCAACCAGTAGCGTTGATTGGCTATCGAATACGAAGTCAGCAATTTCAATAAAACCAAATAGATTGCTTGGCACCAACTCACGCACATAAAGCTGATAGTTTTTACCGTTATTCATAAACTGAATACGATAAAGTGCGGGTTCATTGCTCATTCAACAACACTCTCCTTCAGGATGTTTCACATGCGCCAATCAGCAGATCAAACGGGCTGATAACATAACATGAAGCACCGGTATACGCATCTGTCTCACCCAATGTTGTTTATACTCCTACACTGAATAATAAGACGGTGGACGCCGTGACGGATTTATCCACTCAGGTGAGAGATAACACTTATTCCGGGTTTCTTTTATCCGGCAGGTTTAATTCAGAAAAGGACAATCTATGCTTTGGTCGTTTATTGCCGTGCTCTTTTCCGGCTGGTTGTATGTTGACGCCAGCTACCGTGGTCCGGTATGGCAGCGCTGGCTGTTCAAACCCGTTACCTTGTTATTACTGCTGGCGCTGGCCTGGCAAACGCCGATACTGAGTGCGCCGGGTTATCTGATTGTCATCGGGTTGCTGGCCTCGCTGGTTGCGGATACCTTGTTATTATTGCCGACACAACGGCTCCTCTATGCGTTCGGCGCCTACTTTCTCTCTCATTTGCTCTATACGATAAGTTTTTTCACCGGCCAGATGGCGCTCACGTTCTTCTGGCCACTGGTGCTGGTGCTTATCATTCTGGCCGTAATACTGATGGTGATTATCTGGAGCCGTCTGGGTGTTCAGCGCTGGCCGGTATGCGCGTTTATCATTATGACCACCCTGATGGTCTGGGTTGCCGGCGAGCGTTATTTTGCCCTCGGAACGGATTATAATTTCTCGCTGTTGGCAGGCAGTTTGTTGCTGTTTATCGCCCATGCGGCCTGGCTTATTCACCACTACCGCATTAATTTTCGCGCCCATCAGGCCATTGTGGCGGCATGCTATTTCGGCGGACATTTCTTAATCGTTCGCTCGCTCTATTTTTAGTGCACACAAAGTAGGCGAAACGCTGGATTAGCCTCATATGGCGGTGTAAAGTTGCTGATGAGAATTACTATCATCAACATAGGAGGAAGATATGCATTCTCATCAGCATCACGGCGCTGAAAAATCAGCCTGCTGCCATGAACACGCCCGTCAACCATCACATGGTGAAAAAAGTTGCTGTTCGGTAAAACACGCTGCGGGTTCTGTCGCCAACACCGGACGCGGTTCGGATCACAGCATCGCGGAAAGCGGTGACAATGCCGATTCAGACGACCCTGACGGCGACGACAGCGACCGACCCGCGCAGCATAAGCGGTTTAGCTGGAAAATCAGCGGGATGGATTGCCCCGGCTGCGCCCGTAAAATTGAAAATGCAGTAAAAAACCTCACCGGGATAGAACAAGCCAATGTGCTGTTCGCCACCGAAAAATTGGTGGTCGACGCCCGTAATGATGTTCGCCCCCAGGTACAACGCGCCGTTCAGCAAATCGGCTTTACGTTGCAGGACATTGCTCCACAAACGCCTCTTTCTCCTGATTCACGTCATTTTATTCATGAATACGGCTTTTTAATGCTGTTTGCGTTGCTGACGGCGACAAGCTGGGGACTATCACTGGTTAGTGAGTCCGGCGGACAAATTGCCTTTATTGCCACCACCGTGGTCGGGCTTATTCCGATCCTGAAAAAATCCATACAGCTTATTCGTTCTGGTACGCCTTTTGCGATTGAAACGCTAATGAGCGTGGCTTCTATCGGCGCATTGCTGATTGGCGCCACAACGGAAGCCACGGTCATTCTGCTGCTGTTTATGCTGGGCGAGCAGTTGGAATCCTATGCGGCTAACCGCGCACGGCGAGGCGTGACCGCGCTAATGGCGTTGATCCCCGAAGAGGCCACGGTGATCAGAAATGAACGGCGCGTTCGTGTACCCGTTGCCAGCCTGTCTCCCGGCGATGTTATTGAAGTCGCCCCCGGTGGCCGACTGCCAGCCGATGCTGAATTACTGATGGCTGAAGCCAGTTTCGATGAAAGCGCGTTAACCGGGGAGTCCGTTCCGGTTGAACGGGCGCCGGGTGATAAGATTGCCGCAGGTAGCCTGTGCGTCGACCAAATGGTGCAGTTGCGCGTGGTTTCACAATCGGGCAATAGCGCCATTGACCGTATTCTGCGATTGATAGAAGAAGCGGAGGAACGCCGGGCGCCGATAGAACGTTTCCTCGATCATTTCAGCCGTTATTACACGCCGGCGATTATGCTGCTGTCTTTGCTGGTTATTCTGATCCCTCCCTTGTTACTGGCGCAACCCTGGCAGGAATGGATTTACCGCGGGTTGACGCTGTTACTGATTGGCTGTCCCTGTGCGCTGGTGATTTCCACGCCAGCGGCGATCACGTCAGGCCTTGCGGCGGCAGCTCGTCAGGGGGCGCTGATTAAGGGCGGTGCGGCGCTGGAGTCGCTTGGCGGCATTGGCACTGTCGCCTTTGATAAAACCGGCACATTAACCGAAGGCAAACCGCAGGTTACCGATATTTTCCCTGCTCCGGGCATCAGTGAAATCGCGCTGCTGGCACGTACCGCAGCGGTAGAGTCAGGCTCACACCATCCGCTGGCCAAAGCTATCGTGCAACGGGCGCTGGCAGAGAGCGCGTTTCTGCCCATTGCGGACAACCGGCGGGCGTTAGCGGGTATCGGCGTAGAGGGCATGATTGCGGGTAAACACCTCCAGGTCAGTTCTCCGACCAGGCTGGCGGCGGGTTCGCTGAGTGCGGACTGGCAACAACGCATCGATGCATTGGAAAATGAAGGCAAAACGGTGGTGGTTGTGCAGGAAGATAGCTGCGTGCTCGGTTTGCTGGCGCTGCGGGATACACTGCGTAACGATGCTAAATCCGCGCTGAGTGGACTACAGGCGCTGAATATCCGCTGCGTAATGTTAACGGGGGATAATCCCAGAGCCGCCGCCGCGATTGCAAGCGAACTGGGTATTGATTACCGGGCCGGTTTGCTGCCTGTGGATAAAGTCATGGCGGTCAGTGAACTTAATCGGCAACGCCCGACGGCTATGGTGGGTGACGGCATTAATGACGCCCCGGCTATGAAAGCGGCGACGATAGGTATTGCCGTGGGCAGCGGTACTGACGTCGCGCTGGAAACGGCTGACGCCGCGTTAACCCATAGCCGTCTGGATGAGTTGGCGATGATGATCCGGCTGTCGCGGGCGACGCACCGTAATATTCGCCAGAACATGACTATCGCCCTGGGGCTGAAAGCGCTGTTTCTGATCACCAGCATCATGGGGATCACCGGCTTGTGGCTGGCGGTGCTGGCGGACTCTGGCGCCACCGCGTTGGTCACAGCCAATGCGCTCAGGCTGCTCAAAAAGCAGGGTTAATAACTCTCTGACGCTCTGCTCGGCGGGGCGTCAGTGTTATCCCCCTTTGCGCAGTAAATAACGATAGGGTAACTGCCCGGTTACCTGCGCCAGCAGATCATGTTCCATATAACGGCAGAAACCGGGAATATCCCGGATTGTGGCGGGATCGTCGGCAATAACCAGTAATGTTTGTCCGGCTGCCATCTGGCGTACCGCTTTGCGCACCATCATCACGGGTTCGGGGCAGCGCAGTCCCTGTGCATCAAGCGTTTTATCGGGATTGGCAAAGGGGTCGGTCATGAAGGTTCTCTGTAATAATGACAAGGGGAAAAACCGCCTTAGTTTACGCTGGGGATTTCTTGGTGCAAGTCACGACAACGTTTGCGTAAAAAACAACCATTGCTTTGCCGTAGCCAATGTGTATTATGCTGCCGCGTTGCAGAATCAGTTATGGTATCAGGCAGTATGTTTCTTGGGTTCCCTCACCCCAATAACCAAAAAGGTCACATTTATGTATCGCTTTACTCCCCGGCAGCGGCTTATGGCGCTGATCTGGCTTTCGTTATTTCATATCCTGATTATTACTTCCAGTAATTATCTGGTGCAGCTCCCGGTGTCGATTTTCGGTTTTCATACCACCTGGGGGGCATTTACTTTTCCGTTTATTTTTCTGGCGACCGACCTCACCGTGCGGATTTTCGGCGCACCGCTGGCACGCCGTATCATTCTGACCGTGATGGTGCCTGCCCTGCTGATTTCCTATTTGGTTTCAGCCCTGTTCTATCAGGGATCGTGGCAGTCATTAAACTCGCTGGAGCAGATCAATATCGTGGTGGCCCGTATCGCCATCGCCAGCTTTATGGCGTATGTGCTGGGGCAGATTCTGGATGTTCACGTCTTCAACCGGCTGCGTCAGCATAACGCCTGGTGGGTAGCCCCGGCGGTGTCCACCGTATTGGGTAATTTCAGTGATACGCTGGCCTTTTTCTTTATTGCTTTTTACCGCAGTACCGATCCCTTTATGGCCGCAAATTGGGTTGAAATCGCGTTAGTGGACTACACTTTCAAACTCTTGATCAGCCTGATTTTCTTCTTGCCGATATATGGCGTTATGTTGAATATGGCGCTGAAACGTCTGAGTGAACAGCGGCCCGGTACGCTTTATCGTCGCCAGGCGCTGGTATCACCGTCAGAATAAGGCGGCACCTTTATGGTTTGTGACAACAAACGGCTTGTTTTACCGACCGGATAGCGTGCGATAATGTTTTCATCTGTTCCAACAAAAGAGAAAGGAAACCCTATGCCGAATGTAGTGAAATACCTCGGAATGAGTATGTTGGTGATTTTGCTTGCTGCCTGTGACGGCAAAACGGAAGACGCCGCGACAGCACCCGCGCAGGACAAACCGGCGGCGGAAGCGTCAGCCGGTCAGAATATTGAACTGATGTCCGGCAAGGTGGCCTTTACCCTGCCGGCCGATATGACTGACCAAAGCGGTAAGCTGGGTACGCAGGCCAATAATATGCATGTTTACGCCAACGCCAGCGGGCAAAAGGCGGTCATTGTCATTCTGGGCGACAACACTACTGAAGCGCTGTCGGTGTTGGCGCAGCGTCTGGAAGATCAGCAGCGTACGCGTGATGCCAACCTCCAGGTTGTGACCAACAAAACCATTGACGTGGACGGGCAAAAACTGCAACAGCTCGACAGCATCATTAGCAGCAGCGGTCAGCAAGCTTATTCATCCGTGGTGTTGGGTAAGGTGGACGATCATCTGCTGACGCTGCAAATTACGTTGCCGGCAGATAACCAGCAGCAGGCCCAAAGCGAGGCGGAAAGCATTATTCAGACTTTGAAGCTGAAATAGTCAGACAGCAGTGCTACCCCAGGCGCGGGTATATCGCGTTTGGGGTATTGTTCGGATAGTTAGAAAAACCGACGATTGATTTCGACTTTACACTTCAGTGTCATACTTTTCCGCTAGTATTGACGCTTCGCGCAGTTTCCTCACCGAGCCGATTTGCGCATTCTCTTATTTTAACTTTTGATATCAATACAATGACCCGTTCTCCCCGATCGACTGCGTGGTTGCGCGTTGTCAGCCTTTCTCTGGCAGCATTTATTTTCAACACCGCTGAATTTGTTCCTGTTGCCCTGTTGTCTGACATCTCTGCCAGCTTTTCGATGAGTGCCGCGCAGGTGGGGCTGATCATTACTATCTATGCCTGGGTAGTCGGGGTTATGTCGCTCCCTTGCATGTTGCTTTCCAGTGATATGGAGCGTAAACGCCTGCTGATTAGAATTTTTATTCTGTTCGCGGCCAGTAACCTGTTGTCCGGTCTGGCGTGGAGTTATTGGGTGCTGGTGATCGCCCGTATTGGCGTGGCGTTGTCCCATGCGGTTTTCTGGTCGATAACGGCGTCTTTAGTGGTACGTCTGGCGCCCAAAGATAAAAAGGCGCAGGCGTTAAGTTTGCTGGCTACCGGAACCGCGCTGGCTATGGTGCTGGGCCTGCCTTTGGGGCGGGTTATTGGTCAGTATCTGGGATGGCGTGTCACTTTTTCGATTATTGGTGTGGTTGCGGGCGTGATTATGTTGGTCATGATGAAACTGTTGCCTGTACTACCCAGCAGTCACGCCGGATCGTTAAAAAGTGTGCCTGAGCTGTTTAAACGGCCAGCCTTGCTCTGCATTTACGGCTTAACGGTTGTAGTGGTCACCGCGCATTTTACGGCTTACAGCTATATCGAACCCTTTGTACAAAAAGTGGCGTTGATGAGCGATAGCTTTATTACCGCGCTCCTGCTGTTATTTGGCGGTGCCGGGATCATCGGCAGCATATTGTTCAGCCGGTATAGCAACAAATATCCCTCGGGTTTTTTGATCTCCGCCATTGCGCTGCTGCTTCTGTGTCTGCTGTTGTTATTGCCGCTATCCTTCAGTAACGTCAGCCTGTTGCTGGTATGCTGTGTCTGGGGTACAGCAATTATGGCGATAGGGCTGAGTATGCAAGTCAAAGTCCTGACGTTGGCCCCTGATGCAACTGATGTTGCCATGGCGCTGTTTTCCGGTATTTATAATATTGGCATCGGCGGCGGCGCGTTACTCGGCAATCAGGTTATTACGCACTTGAATCTGACCGAAATTGGCTTTGTTGGCGCGGTGTTGGCGTTGATTGCGCTGGGATGGTGTATTTTTATCTTCCGGCGTTATTCGCAAATTTTAAACAATACGCTGATTGACTGATTGACTGATTGACTGATTGCTCTTGTCTTAAGTGAGACTGTTATGAGTCCACAGTATGCGCGTTTGGTTACTATGGCGGCGCTTGGGGCGACAACCGTAGCGTTGCTGCTGTTTATCATGAAAATGTTTGCCTGGTGGTATACCGGATCGGTCAGTCTGCTGGCGTCACTGGTGGATTCTCTGGTCGATATCGCCGCATCGCTGGTGAATCTTCTTGTGATACGCTACTCGCTTCAACCTGCCGATCCTGAACATACCTTCGGCCACGGAAAGGCGGAATCGCTGGCTGCGTTGGCGCAGAGTATGTTCGTTTCCGGTTCCGCCTTGTTCCTTATTTTAACGGGTTTACAGCATACGGTGGCTCCCAAGACGCTACATGCGCCTGAGGTGGGGATCGGGGTGACTGTTATTGCTTTACTGTCAACCTTGCTGCTGGTGTCATTTCAGCGCTGGGTGGTTAAACGAACGTATAGCCAGGCCGTGCGGGCGGATATGCTGCACTACCAGTCTGACCTGCTGATGAATGGCGCGATTCTGCTTGCGTTGGTATTAAGCTGGCAAGGCGTTACGCGTGCGGATGCGCTGTTTGCGTTGGGCATCGGCGCTTATATTCTGTACAGTGCGTTACGTATGGGATATGAAGCCGTGCAGTCTTTACTGGATCGTGCATTGCCAGATGAAGAGCGTAACGTTATTGTCAATATTGTATCAGGCTGGCCGGGCATCAGCGGGGCGCACGATTTACGTACCCGTCGCTCCGGGCCTACCCGGTTTATCCAGCTTCATCTGGAGATGGATGACGCGCTGCCTCTGGTGCAGTCACATCAGATTGCCGATGGCATAGAGCAAGCGTTGCTCAGGAGATTTCCCGGTTCTGATATTATTATCCATCAGGATCCGATTTCGACGGTGCCGCAAGCGCAACGGGGCCGATTGGATTAATGCGTTTCCGGCGGTTGTCCGGCATTATTATTGGTCGATTGGCGCTTAAAATGTGATGGTTATGAAGAATTATTGCGCCAATTAGCCTGACCTGAATCAATTCAGCTACGGGTATTTGTTATACTATGCCTCTATTAAAAATTAGAGGGTGACTATCGATACAACAGGCGGCGGCCAATAGGCGATAGAAGAATCCTGCGAAATTACATCTACAAATCCAGAGGTAGTCATGATTAGAAAAATCGGAGTGTTGACGAGCGGTGGCGATGCGCCCGGCATGAATGCAGCAATTCGTGGTGTGGTGCGCTGTGCACTGACGGAAGGGTTGGAAATTTTCGGTATTTATGACGGCTATCTGGGGTTATACGAGAATCGGATGGTGCAGTTGGATCGCTATAGCGTATCAGACATGATCAACCGCGGCGGGACTTTCCTCGGTTCCGCGCGTTTTCCAGAATTCCGTGACGAGGCGGTTCGTGAAGTCGCCATTCAGAATATGAAAGACAAGGGGCTTGATGCGCTGGTGGTTATCGGCGGTGATGGTTCTTACATGGGGGCTAAACGCCTGACTGAAATGGGCTTTCCCTGTATTGGCCTGCCCGGCACCATCGACAACGATGTGGCGGGCACAGACTACACCATTGGTTACTTCACCGCGCTGGAAACGGTGCTGGAAGCCATTGACCGCCTGCGTGATACCTCTTCATCACATCAGCGCATTTCCATCGTTGAAGTGATGGGGCGCCATTGCGGTGATTTGACGCTGGCGGCGGCGATTGCTGGCGGCTGTGAGTTTATTGTTCTGCCGGAAGTGCCATTCAGCCCGGAAGATCTGGTGAGTGAGATCAAAGCCGGCATTGATAAAGGTAAGAAACACGCCATTGTGGCGATTACCGAACACATCTGTGATATCAACGAGTTGGCAAAATATATCCAGCAAGAAACCGGGCGTGATACGCGTGCCACGGTGCTGGGGCATATTCAGCGCGGCGGTTCTCCGGTGGCGTATGACCGTATTCTGGCTTCCCGCATGGGCGCTTATTCGATAGAACTGCTGTTGCAAGGCTACGGTGGGCGTTGTGTCGGTATCCAGAATGAAAAACTGGTACATCATGACATTATCGATGCCATTGAGAACATGAAACGTCCCTTCAAGGGCGACTGGCTGGAAACGGCCAGAAAACTGTTCTGATTCCACCGCCCCCTGTTTTCACTGGCAGGGGGCGCATGATGATTAGCGTGCTAAACGTTAACCCTGTCGATATGAATATCGTTCTTCGTCGGTAAAACGCAGAAACCGAAGTACACTCAGTAATCCCGCATTCATGGCGGGATTTGTTATTATTACCGCTAGCCGATTAACTGGCATAATAGTTGCGCCATTTTCGGTGAATGCCGGTTTCAGGCGTTATCTGTCAGGCATTGGGCGATTTGTTGACCTAAACTTTTTGCGGCAAGTTCGCGGAGTGCAGCCAACACATATGCAGCTTGAAGTATGGCGGGTATGGAAGATATTACTGAGGATTTCGCATGACAAAAGTTACCGTTGCCGCAACACAAATGGCGTGTTCCTGGGATCTGCCCAGAAACATTGAGAATGCCGAGAAGCTGGTGCGGCAAGCGCATGAAAAAGGGGCGCAGGTTATCCTGATTCAGGAGCTGTTTGCCGCGCCATATTTCTGTATTGATCAGAGCCCGGAACACTACGCTTTGGCGCAGGAGCTGGAAACCAGCCCGCTGATTAAACATTTCTCTGCACTGGCGGCTGAACTGGAAGTCGTTCTGCCGTTAAGCTTTTTTGAACGCGCCAATAATGCTTACTACAATTCGCTGGTGATGATCGATGCCGATGGCTCGGTGCTTGATCTTTACCGTAAAACCCATATTCCCAATGGCCCGGCGTATCAGGAAAAGCAGTTCTTTATACCGGGCGATACCGGTTTTAAAGTCTGGCAGACACGCTACGCGAAAATCGGCGTGGGTATCTGCTGGGATCAGTGGTTCCCGGAAACAGCCCGCAGCCTGGCATTGCAGGGGGCAGAGCTGATTTTTTACCCGACCGCGATTGGTTCAGAACCGGCTTATCCTGATATCGACAGCCAGCCGCACTGGACCCGCGTTCAGCAAGGTCACGCCGCCGCCAATCTGGTGCCGGTGATTGCATCCAACCGTATTGGCACTGAAACCAGTAAATTTATCGACGGTTTGGAAATGACCTTCTACGGCTCCTCTTTTATTGCCGATCAAACGGGTGCGCTGGTCGCTCAGGCGAATAAAACCGATGAAGCCGTACTGGTTCATGAGTTTGATTTACAGGCCATTGCTGCACAGCGTGCATCCTGGGGCTTGTTCCGTGATCGTCGTCCGGAAATGTATGGCGCGATCGCCAGTTCTGACGGCAAGACCCGGAGATAATTGATGTCCCAATTAACTACCCCGCATCAGGATGGCTTCGTTATGCCTGCTGAATGGGCGCCACAGGAAGCCTTGTGGATGCTTTGGCCTTACCGCTCGGATAACTGGCGTGAAGCGGCTATCCCGGTTCAGAAAACCTTTGCGCGGATAGCCGAAACCATTGCACGGAAAACGCCGGTGATCATGGGCGTACCGCCCCGTTATATGGATGACGCCAGGCGTGTAATGCCAACGACGATCACGCTGGTTGAAATGGAAAGCGACGATGCCTGGATGCGTGATACCGGTCCAACGATGGTGTTGAATCAGGCTGGGGAGCGTCGTGGCGTTGACTGGCAGTTCAACGCCTGGGGAGGGGAGCTGGGCGGGTTGTATCAGGACTGGCGTCAGGATGAAAAAGTTGCGGCGCAGGTATTGGCTTACCATCGAAATGAACGCTATGCAGCGCCGCTGATTCTGGAAGGCGGCTCGATTCATACCGATGGCGAAGGGACGCTGCTGACCACGGAGGAGTGTCTGCTTAACCCCAACCGTAATCCGCATCTGAGCAGATCACAGATCGAACAGTTAATGCGTGATTATCTGGGTATCTCAACGATTATCTGGCTGGCGGAGGGGGTTTATAACGACGAAACCGACGGCCATATCGACAATATGTGTTGTTTTATCCGCCCCGGTGAAGTGGCGCTGCACTGGACGGATGATGAAAACGATCCGCAATATGTGCGCTCAATGTCGGCTTATCGGGTGTTATCCGCCGCCCGCGATGCGCAAGGCCGCCAGCTTAAAATCTGGAAGCTGCCTGCTCCCGGCCCGTTGTACGCCACGCCGGAAGAGGCACAGGGCGTGGACGAGGGGAGTGCGGTTGAGCGTAATGCCGGGGCGCGTCTGGCGGGGTCGTATGTGAACTTCTTAATCAGCAACCAGCAGATCATTTTCCCGCTGCTGGATGTCCGCACGGATAGCGTTGCCCGTGATTTGTTACAGCAGATGTTTCCAGACTATCTGATCAGTGGTGTGCCTGCCCGTGAGATCCTGCTGGGCGGCGGTAATATTCACTGTATTACTCAGCAAATTCCTGCAATCACGGGGGAATAATCCTGACGGTGAATGTTGATAAAAAAAGGATTCCCGCTTTCGCAGGAATCCTTTTCACACTGTTGACAAAGTCTGATATTAGGGACAGCGCGCCGATGGGGTCTTAGCGGCGCAAGCCGCCGACAAATTTGCCAGGAGCAAATTTGAACAGCATTTATGCTGTCCCATAATGGCCGCTCGGTGCGATAAGCCCGGGTATCTCGGTCTCACCGCCATCGGGTTTGTCATCAACCTCAATCCTTTTTTACTCTTGCCTCAGTTGTTCGAGGGGATAGTGTCTCAGCCTTTTTTGGCTTCCGCCGCGGCTTTCACAATGACTGCGAAAGCGTCTGCTTTCAACGATGCGCCACCTACCAGTGCGCCATCAATATCCGGCTGAGTAAACAGTTCTGCCGCGTTAGAAGCATTAACAGAACCGCCGTATTGAATAGTCACTTGTTCAGCGACGGCGGCATCCTGTTTAGCGATATGATCGCGGATGAATTTGTGAACGGCCTGAGCCTGAGCAGGCGTTGCAGACTTGCCGGTGCCGATAGCCCAGATTGGTTCGTAGGCGATCACGGCGTTTTCAAACACTTTGGCGCCCAGCGTATTCAGCACCGCGTCCAGTTGGCGCGCGCATACGGCTTCAGTCTGGCCAGCTTCATTTTCCGCTTCGCTTTCACCGATGCACAGTACCGGGATCAGGCCTGCTTCTTTCAGTACACCGAATTTTTTAGCAATGAATTCATCGCTTTCTTTGTGATAAGTACGGCGTTCCGAGTGACCGATGATAATGTATTTCGCACCGATATCTTTCAACATGGCGGCAGAGGTTTCACCGGTATAGGCGCCGGAAAGATTCACATCTACGTTTTGCGCACCCAGCGCGATACGGCTGCCAGCCAGTTGATGATTAGCCTGATCCAGATAGATTGCCGGCGGGGCGATGGCGACGCCACAGCCGTCAACCGTGCTCAATTCATGACGCAAGCCAGCAATCAGCTCGATGACCATGTCGGTGCTACCGTTCAGTTTCCAGTTACCCATGACTAATGGATGTCGCATTTTTTTCCCTCCAGGCGGAATAGCGAATGAATCGAAATTTTACTGCCTAACAGTATAGAGATGAAATATTACCGTGACTTTGTTTTTCGTCATTAATTACCGTGCGGATCATGGTTCAGATAGCGTTAGCTTAATCGGTTCAACGGCAAAAGTTAGCCCTTTTTCGCGGTTATCTGCCACAACATAGCGCAACGCCCCTTCTGTTTGCTGATAAAAATGCTGTCCTTTACCTGCATCCAGGAGTGCGGTGATTTTTTTGGTGCTTTGTTCTTCCGTCAACGAAGGCGCGAAAGCCCGTAATAGTGCCGCCATATAACTGATGGCCTGCGTGCGCCGGACTTCTGTTTCCTTATCTTCCGGCTGTGGAAGCCAGGTAATTTGCAGCGTTTTGATTTTACCCGTTCCTTTCTCCAGCGCCGTTGAAGCATACAGGCTATCGTTGATTTTGCTGGCGGCGCGGGTCAGCAGAGTAGAGTTGTGGCCGGTATCAACTACCCGGAATTCCCCAATCGGCAGTGCCGGGTTACTCAGGTTATAACGGGTGCGAAACTGCACAATCGTCTGGTCAAAGGTCGGCGCGCCCGCCAGCAGATAAGGCGCGGCGAACGGCGTCTTCGGTGGAAAAATCGGATCAGACCATGCGCCGGGGGGATACAGCGCCAGTGCTGGCAGGATAAACAGGAACGCGAGGGTTTTTCTTATCATGGGTAGATTTTATCGGGTGAATGTTAAATTGAGCCAATAGCGGCGGATAACGATGATATGTCTGATTAAAGCGGCATTCATGAGTGATTGTCAAAATTCACGTAAAGATTGCTGGTGCACCGGGCTGTTAGGGTAAACTCAGCCCAAACCAAACGGCAATTCAGGGGCCTGTACTTAATGACGTTACAGCAATGGTGTTTTTCGTTTAAAGGCCGGATTGGCCGCCGTGATTTCTGGATGTGGATCGGCATCTGGCTGGTGCTGATGGCGGCGCTGTTCACGTTGGCCGGGCAAAACTGGCTGGATATGCAATCCACGGCTTTTGGTGTTGTGGCGTTGCTGTGGCCAATGTCAGCGATATTGGTAAAGCGTCTGCACGATCGTAATAAAAGCGGCTGGTGGGCGCTCTTGCTGGTTGTGGCATGGGTTCTTGCTGCCGGTAACTGGCATATGCTGCCTGCCATTTGGCAGTGGGGCATTGGCCGTTTTATTCCAACATTAATCTTCGTGATGGTGTTTCTCGACTGCGGTATTTTTGTCGGCACCTCTGGGGACAATCGTTTTGGGCCGGAAGCGGAACCGATTAAATTCCGCCCCTGAATATTTATCACCAGTAGTGTTCACTGGTGATATGCCCAGGCCTGCGGCGCAGGTGCTTGGTCATTTGCCGTTCTTCTTTCAGTATTTGCTGGGTATCGCGCACCATCTGCGGATTACCGCACAGCATGACGTGGCTGGTCTGCGCATCCATTGGTAAACCCACGGCGGATTCAAGCGCGCCATTGGCGATCAGGGCAGGGATACGGCCTGTCAACGAACCAACCTCTTCCTCACGGCTGACGACCGTTTGAATATGCAATTGACCATTGTAGTGTTGTTGCAATTGCTGCATCAGCGGCAGATAGCTTAAGTCACGAGCAAAACGGGCGGCATGAACCAGCACGATGTTTTTAAAACGCGCCAAATCATTGCCTTCCTGTAGGATGGAAAGATAAGGGCCAATCGCTGTGCCTGTAGCCAGCATCCACAGGGTTTCGCAGGGTGGGATCTCATCCAGTACGAAAAAACCAGCGGCCTCTTTGGTCACCATAATTTCGGCATCAGGTTGCAAAGCGTGTAAACGGGGGCTTAATTTCCCTTCAGGAACGTTAACCAGATAGAACTCAAGATTATGGTTGCTGGGGGCGTTGACATAAGAATAGGCACGTTGAACGCGCTCACCCTCCACATCCAGAGCCAGTTTGGCATACTGTCCGGCAGTGAAGGGCGCGGTGGGAGCATGAATCCGAATGCTGAACAGGCTCTCTGTCCAGTTTTCCACCTGAATAACTTTACCTGTCACCCATTCGGCCATTGTTATGTGCTCCTGTTTCTATTGCGGTATCTGTGTTACATCGCTGCGGCCATCAATTGGCCGCCACTAAGATACGCTATTTATTAACAACTGTGAAACAATCAGTCAGTTAAACCTATGGTTTAACTATCACGTTAAAGCAGAAAATCATGTAATGCCTGATCTTTACGATCGAGGTAATGCGTAGACTTGATGCGGCGAATGGTGCGTGATTTCCCGCGAATCAGCAGGGTTTCGGTGGTGGCGATATTCCCTCTGCGTGAGATCCCGTCCAGCAGATCGCCTTTGGTGATGCCGGTGGCCGAGAAGATCACGTTGTCATTGCGCGCCATATCACTGAGATGCAACACTTTCCCGGCTTCAATACCCATTTGCTGGCACCGTGTCAGCTCATCTTTACCGATACAGCGGTTCTCTTCACTGTCGCCTTTAACCTGATGGCGGGCCAACAGCCGACCTTGCATATCGCCGTCGAGCGCTCTGATGACCGCCGCAGAGATAACGCCTTCCGGCGCACCGCCGATGCCATAGAGCACGTCAACCTCGCTGTCAGGCATACAGGTCAGAATCGAGGCGGCGACGTCGCCGTCCGGAATGGCGAAAACTTTTACGCCCAGCGTCTGCATTTCGGCAATACAGTTGTCATGGCGCGGTTTAGCCAGCGTAATGACCGTTAGCTGACTGAGCGGTTTATTCATCTTCCGTGCGATATTGCGCAAGTTTTCCGCCAGCGGACGTTGCAGGTCAATGACGCCTTTTGCCGCAGGGCCGACAATCAGTTTTTCCATATACATGTCAGGCGCGTGCAGAAAAGCCCCTTTTTCGCCAACGGCCAGCACCGCCAGCGCATTAGCTTGCCCCATTGCGGTCATGCGCGTGCCTTCGATCGGATCGACGGCAATGTCTACCGTATCACCCAGACCGGTGCCGACCTGCTCGCCGATAAAGAGCATCGGCGCTTCATCAATTTCGCCTTCACCGATGACAATCTGACCATTGATATTGACCTGATTAAGCATAATACGCATTGCCTGTACCGCCGCGTTGTCAGCGGCGTTTTTGTCGCCACGGCCTAACCATTTATAACCCGCCAGCGCGGCTGCTTCAGTGACTCGCGAGAATTCGATGGCTAATTCACGTTTCATGGATACCTGTCTGTTGTTGATCGGGGAAGGGATTTTGTGGGCGGGATTTTATCACACCAGCAGGCGAGAGGTGTAAATGACAAAAAGCAGACAGATCAGGCTGGTGCATTCTCTCCGTAGTGCTTGCGGCCCGGAATGTCCGACATGGAACCGACGTAAATGATATTTACTTCTGGTCACTGACCAATAGACGGAAAATGGGCGCGACAGGCGCGCCCACGGAGGATTATTCGTCGTGTTCTTCCCAGTCACGGGCACGTGCGACGGCTTTTTGCCAGCCGCTGTAACGGTAGTTACGTTCAACCGTTTCGATACCAGGGCGGAATTCACGCTCAATCGTGGCTTTGCTTTTCACTTCATCCAGATCATTCCAGAATCCGGTTGCCAGGCCAGCCAGGAAAGCAGCGCCCAGCGCGGTCACTTCACGGACTTCCGGGCGTTCAACACGCGTACCGAGAATATCGGACTGAAATTGCATCAGGAAGTTGTTGGCAACTGCGCCGCCGTCTACCCGCAGGGCTTTCAGGCGGGTGCCCGCGTCTGCCTGCATGGCATCCAGTACGTCACGAGTCTGATAAGCGATTGATTCCAGCGTAGCGCGGATAATGTGATTCGCATTCACACCACGGGTCAGGCCGAAGATGGCGCCACGGGCATACGGATCCCAGTAGGGAGCGCCAAGTCCGGTAAAGGCGGGAACGACATAGACGCCGTTGGTGTCTTTTACTTTGGTGGCGAAATATTCCGAATCCATTGATTCGCCAATCAGCTTCAGTTCATCACGCAGCCACTGAATGGAGGCGCCGCCAACGAAAACGGAACCTTCCAGCGCATAGTTGACCTCGCCACGCGGCCCACAGGCAATAGTGGTTAACAGGCCGTGTTTTGACAGCACGGCTTCGGTGCCGGTGTTCATCAACAGGAAGCAACCGGTGCCGTAAGTGTTTTTCGCCATACCGGGGTGAACACAAAGCTGCCCATACAGCGCAGCCTGCTGATCGCCTGCGATACCGGCAATCGGAATACGCGTCCCTCCTTTACCACCGATATTGGTTTGTCCATAAACTTCTGAAGAGGCATGGACTTCCGGCAGCATCGGTCGTGGAATATCCAGCGCCTGTAACATGCGCTCATCCCATTCAAGGGTGTGGATGTTGAACAACATGGTGCGGGATGCGTTGGTGTAATCCGTTACGTGAACGCGTCCCTGCGTCATTTTCCAAATCAGCCAGGTATCAACCGTGCCAAACAGTAGCTCGCCACGCTGCGCTCGTTCACGTGAGCCTTCAACGTTGTCCAGAATCCATTTCACTTTGGTGCCGGAGAAATAGGGATCAACCACCAGCCCGGTGGTATTGCGGATATACTCTTCCAGACCGTCTTTCTTCAGCTTTTCGCAGATCTCCGCCGTCCGGCGGCACTGCCAGACAATAGCGTTGTAAATTGGTTTGCCGGTCTCTTTTTCCCACACGATAGTGGTTTCACGCTGGTTGGTGATACCGATACCCGCGACTTCATCCGCATTGATATCGGCTTTGGCCAGAACTTCCACCAGTGTGGAGCTTTGTGAGGCCCAGATTTCCATCGGATCGTGTTCTACCCAACCCGCTTTCGGATAGATTTGGCTGAACTCACGCTGTGAGACGCTGACGATGTTGGCATCGTGATCCAGTACCACCGCCCGGGAGCTGGTGGTTCCCTGATCAAGAGCGACAATATATTTTTTTTCCGGGTTCATAAATTCAATCCTGTCATTGTTATCCGTAAAAGGTATCACTGAGGCGTTAAATCTAACGGCTCTCGGTGCCAATTGTGGTTTCGTTGTTGGTTTCGCAAACATCACAAGGCAGATTACGGCCAATCAAAGTACGATAGGCAAGTGCTCCCAGGCAGGCGCCTACGATGGGGCCGAAAATCGGCACCAGGAAATAAGGGATTTCGCGCCCGCCAGTAAAGGCGATGTCACCCCAGCCGGCCAGAAAAGCAAACAGCTTGGGACCGAAATCACGAGCCGGGTTCAGCGCAAATCCGGTGAGCGGCCCCATCGAGGCGCCAATAACGGCGATTAAAATACCGATCAGTAAAGGGGCCAACGGCCCGCGCGGGATACCGTTGCCATCGTCAGTCAGGGCCAGAATCAACCCCATCAGGATAGAGGTAATTACGGTTTCAATCAGAAAGGCCTGCATGACGGAAACCTGTGGATGGGGGTAAGTGGAGAAGGTGCCAGCGAGATTCAGGCTTTCCGCACTGCCGCGCACGATGTGATGCGTCTGTTCAAAATCCACGAACAGGTTGTAATACAGAGTGTAGACCAGCGCTGCGGCGCAGAAAGCTCCCGCTAGCTGGGCCAGAATGTAGGGGACGACTTTGCGGCCATTAAAGCAGGCAAACAGCCACAGGGCGATAGTGACCGCCGGGTTGAGGTGAGCACCGGAAATTGCGGAGGTCAGGTAAATGGCCATTGCCACTCCCAAACCCCAGATAATGCTGATTTCCCATTGCCCGAAGCTGGCCCCTGCTACTTTGAGCGCGGCGACGCAGCCGATGCCGAAGAATATCATCAGACCGGTGCCCAGAAATTCGGCAATACACTGGCCTTTTAGGGTAGGACTTTTTGATTGGCTCATAATTATTTTCCTGCTGGCTAGAGTACAGAGTGGTGGGTCTTGAAAGGACGCCGAAATATGGCGTCCTCTGCTTTAAATGTATTTATGGTGTGAATTTATCGTTAATGTTCGAAAACGAGAAATATCGAAATCAAAATGTGTGTTGTTCGTCAAAGAAATGAGCGAATTCGCTTAATTAATTGCCTGGATGGTCAGTAACACACGCCTTATGTTAAATGTTAGGTTAAATCTATTAACATAAAAAATAAGACGATAGGCTATTAACCCTCTTTTTCAGTTTGGGCTGATAGTGGTAGTAAAGAAAAGATGTCACACTTAGCGTTGTGTGGGATGTCTGCTAGACAGGGGTACATTGGCTACATACAATTCTGTCACTGAATTTATGCCTTGCGATTAAAAGGGGTTTGAAGAATGTCATTTGAAGTGTTTGAAAAGCTGGAAGCGAAAGTTCAGCAAGCGATTGATACGATTACATTGTTACAAATGGAAATTGAAGAGCTGAAAGAGAAGAACAACGCCTTGTCGCAAGACGTTCAGGCGGCGGCGGGTTCCCGTGAAGCGCTGGTGCGTGAGAACGAACAGTTGAAAGAAGAGCAGGCGGTATGGCAGGAACGCCTGCGGGCGTTGTTAGGGAAGATGGAAGAAGTCTGATATTTTCAGAAAAGGGCGTTTTTTCGCCCTTTTCGCAACGGAATACGTTTTATAGCAGAACCGGGATTATTCAATATCCAGCGGATCTTCCGCCAGAATGATCCCGGTGTTATCTGCGTAAAGATGATCGCCGGAGAAGAACGTGACGCCGCCAAAATTAACGCGGATATCGCTTTCGCCAATCCCTTCGCTGGCCGCACCGACCGGGATCGCCGCCATCGCTTGAATACCGATATCCAGTTCAGCCAGATCGTCTACCTGACGCACCGCACCATAGATGACAATACCTTCCCATTCGTTCTGGGTTGCCAACCTTGCCAGTTCGGCGTTGATTAGCGCACGGCGCACCGAACCGCCGCCGTCAATCAGGAGTACTCGCCCGGCGCCGTTTTCTTCCAACAGGTCGTAAAGCAGGCCGTTATCCTCAAAACATTTCACCGTGGTGATTTTCCCACCAAATGAAGTACGCCCGCCAAAATTAGAGAACAGAGGTTCAACAACATTCACCTCTTCGTGATAAATATCGCACAGTTCGGAAGTATCGTATTTCATAGGATTGACGTCAGGTTGCCGCTGGGGTAATGAGTATATCCCTTTCTGACGGATGTTGGCAAAATCATCAAATGTTAACTTGATACGCATCAGTAAACTGCTGCTTACCTTTACGTCACCGATCAGCTCAGTATAACGCCCACGGCAAACAGAATATTGGTCAGCAACGCTCCCTTGACGGTTTTTTCCAGCATCGGACGCATACTAAATGCGCTGGTTTCACGCAAAACGTAAATAGCCTGTTTGAGCAGCAAAGGCAGTGTCAGGATGAACAGCCAGCCAGCCAGGCTATGCAGATAGAGTATGGCAAACAGGGCGAGGCAAACCGGTGCAAGCAGCAGCAGCACCATGTGATAGCAGCGGGCTTTTTGCGCGCCCAGACGCACCGCCAGCGTATTTTTCCCGCTGATGCGGTCATTGTCGATATCGCGTAGATTATTGATGTTCAACACGGCTGTTGCCAGCAGACCGCAGGCTGTGGCCGGCAGCATGACGATGCTGTCGAACTGACCGGTTTGCAGGTAATAGGAACCGGCAACGCTCAACCAGCCGAAAAAGATCAACACTGAGATGTCGCCCAGCCCGATATAGCCATAAGGCCTGTTGCCGACGGTATAGGTGATGGCGGCCAGAATTGCCACCAACCCCAGAGCCAGGAAGCCGATGATATCGGTTGGTTTTTCACAGGCGGCAATCACCAGCGAGACACCTGAGATAATGGTCAGGGCAATGGTGACTATCAGTGCATTTTTTAGCTGCGTCAGGGTAATGGCGCCCGTCTGGATGCCACGCAACGGGCCGATACGTTCTTCGGTGTCGCTGCCTTTTATTGCATCTCCATAGTCATTCGCCAGATTAGAAAGAATTTGCAGTAATCCGGCCGTAAGCAAAGCCAGCAGTGCGATTCCCGGTTTAAAACTGCCATGCCAGCTTGCAATCGCCGAGCCGGTGACGATAGAAGCGAAAGCTAATGGCAATGTTTTTGGACGCAAACTGTCCAGCCAGGCTTTGGTCTTGCTGCTATGGGTTGATAAGGTCATGGTGTGCTTCAATTTTTATTGATGATGCATATACCCGTCATTTTTCAAGTTGCAAGTGCATTGACTTCCTGCACCTTGAAATCGAGTAGGTATATATGAATACATCTGTTTATAAAAAAATCTCTGTAACGACAATGCTATAAACACAAATGGGAGGCTAGAGCCTCCCATTTGACAGTTAACAGGACGATCCGTGAAAACGGATTATAAGATAAACCGGCTCAGATCTTCATCTGCTACTAATTCATCCAGGTGACTACGTACGTAATCTGCGTCAATGGTAACATTTTGGCCATTCATTTCGCTGGCATCGTAGGAAATATCTTCAATCAAACGCTCCAATACGGTATGCAAACGACGGGCGCCGATATTCTCAGTACGCTCGTTAACCTGCCATGCGGCTTCCGCAATTCGACGGATACCGTCGGTAGAGAATTCAATGCTGACGCCTTCTGTTGCCATTAATGCTTTGTATTGCGCAGTTAATGATGCGCTTGGCTCTGTCAGAATACGCTCAAAATCTTCAGTGGTCAGCGCTTGTAATTCAACCCGAATGGGCAAACGCCCCTGCAATTCAGGGATCAGATCCGACGGACTGGAAACCTGGAATGCGCCTGAGGCGATAAACAGGATGTGGTCAGTTTTGACCATCCCGTGCTTGGTGGAAACGGTGCAGCCTTCCACCAGCGGCAGCAGATCACGCTGTACGCCTTCACGGGACACGTCCGGGCCTGAGGTTTCACCCCGCTTACAGATTTTGTCGATCTCATCGATAAACACGATACCGTGCTGCTCGACAGCTTCGATCGCCTGTTGCTTCAGCTCTTCGGGGTTAACCAATTTAGCGGCTTCTTCTTCTATCAGCAGCTTAAAGGCTTCCTTGATTTTCACTTTACGCGTTTTCTGTTTCTGACCTGCCAGATTCTGAAACATGGATTGCAACTGGTTGGTCATCTCTTCCATGCCCGGCGGCGCCATAATTTCGACGCCGACCGGTGCTGCGGTCAGATCGATTTCAATTTCTTTATCGTCCAGTTGGCCTTCACGCAATTTCTTGCGAAACGCCTGGCGCGCCGCTGATGGTTCATTAGCCTCTTCAGACTGTCCCCAGTTGTTTTTAGCCGGGGGGATCAGAACGTCCAGAATACGATCTTCCGCCAACTCTTCGGCGCGGTGACGGTTCTTTTCAATGGATTGCTGACGCACCATTTTTATTGCTGAATCCGTTAAATCACGGATGATCGAGTCGACTTCCTTACCGACATAGCCGACTTCGGTGAATTTGGTGGCTTCAACCTTGATAAATGGCGCATTGGCCAGCTTGGCCAGACGGCGGGCGATTTCAGTTTTACCCACGCCGGTTGGGCCAATCATCAGAATATTTTTGGGTGTGACTTCGTGGCGCAGTGCTTCTTCCAATTGCATACGCCGCCAGCGGTTACGCAGCGCAATGGCTACGGCACGCTTGGCTTTGTGCTGGCCGATGATATAGCTATCAAGTTCGCTGACTATCTCGCGCGGGGTCATTTCAGACATAGTTGATCCTTACGCCTTTGAGGCTAATTCTTCAATCGTGTGGAACTGATTGGTATAGATACAGATATCGCCGGCAATACCTAACGATTTCTCGACAATATCCCGCGCGCCTAACTCCGTATTTTCCAGCAACGCACGAGCCGCAGCTTGTGCATAGGGGCCGCCGGAACCGATGGCGATCAAATCATTCTCCGGCTGAACGACATCGCCGCTGCCGGTAATAATCAGTGATGCATTTTCATCAGCGACGGCGAGTAAAGCTTCCAGCCGACGCAGCATACGGTCTGTACGCCAATCCTTCGCCAGTTCTACCGCCGCTTTCACCAGATGCCCCTGATGCATTTCCAGCTTGCGCTCAAAAAGCTCGAATAGGGTAAAAGCATCTGCTGTACCACCGGCAAAACCTGCTATAACGCGATCATTATAGAGGCGGCGTACTTTACGCACGTTGCCTTTCATAACGGTATTTCCCAGCGTGGCCTGACCATCACCGCCGATGACCACGTGGCCGTTGCGGCGTACACTTACAATTGTTGTCACAAGTAAGTCCCCGTTACCGAATAAAAAGACCCCCGCTGTCAGCGGGGCATATTGATTTTATAAATGGGGGAGGGGGTGGGATTTTTCAACCCCCACTGGCAAGCGGGATACAACTGGACGCCCCAATCTCTTTAAGACGCTGTAGCATTTTGTCGGCAGCCGCACGGTTATTATAAGGGCCCAGCATAATCCGGTTCCACCCCCCGTTAGAGGCGATCCGGCTTTCAATACCGGCAAAAGCCAATTGCGCTCTTACCGACTCGGCAGGTTCCATGCTTTTGAATGACCCGCATTGCACAATCCAGCGTTGTGTTTTTTCTGGCTTAGACGCCTCAGGCTGTTTCACTGCGTCCGGTTTTTGTATTGGCGCTACCGGCGCGGGTGTCGCCGTTATTGGCGGTGGCGTTGTCGCCGGTGTTTGCGCTGGCGGTTTGATGATTACCTGTGAGCGCGGCACCTGAGTCTGATCGTTATAAGGAACCTCAGAGAGCTGTGTGGGCTGGCGACGCATATCAGACTGCATCTGCTCCAGCAGTTGGCGCTGTTCATCGGTCAACTGTACCGGCGACTGAATATCCCCTCCGGCAGAGGGTTCGGTTGGTGAAGGAACGCCAAGCTGACGGTTTTCCAGCTCTTTGATGTATTGCCAGCGTTCTTCCGGCTTGGGAGGCAACCCACTCCCTTTACCCATACTTTGACGTGGCAATACGGGCGACTCTTCTGGTTTGTTATGGGCGATGAAATACAACCCGCCGGCAAAGGTGACCAAAACGGCGACAGCCAGCGCTATCATGGTTTTAGACGTTCCTGACGCGTTGCTTTTTCTCCGGGTGGTTGTCTTTTTCCGGCGCGTAGTCGAGCGCCCCCGGCTGACATAGTCTCTTTGTGCCACTGTCGTTTCGCTGTGAATTGAATAAAGTGATTAGGGGCCATGTTACTGAACCCTAAAATATTTGACCAGCACCAGAAGTCTTAAAGCCTGTTACGGGAAAAATTCAGTGCCGCAGTGCTTTCACGAATGACCAGTTCACTGGCCAGCAGTCGGGAACCACTGTGTACAGTGTGCCCGTGTAGCTGCTCCAATAATAGCAGCATCGCTTCGCGTCCGATCTGATAACGTGGTTGCGCCACTGTCGTTAATGGCGGCGAGCAATATTGAGCGTGTTCGATATCATCAAAACCGACTACCGAGATATCACGCGGTATATCCAGTCGCATTTTTTTCGCCTGTGAAAGTACGCCCAGCGCGATAATGTCGTTATGGCAAAAAATGGCGCTGGGGGGCTGGGGGTGTTTCATCAGCGCAATCAAGCCGTTTACCCCGGTTTGATAACTAAAATCGCCTCGGATAATGTATTGGTTATCGATGATTATTCCGCAGCGGCGCAATGCCTGAATATAACCCTGCAAGCGGTATTGGCTTAGGTACATATGCTCGGGGCCTGCAATGCAGGCGATACGCTGATGACCTAACTGATGCAAATAGTGTACGGCTTCAAAAGAGGCCGTCAGGTTATCAATATGTACGGTCGGCAATGCTAATTCCGGCGAAAACTCATTGGCCATCACCATTGGCGGCAGATTCCGCTGCTCTTCTTTCCCTGCTTCGAACGGCAGGTCAGATCCCAGGAGCAGCATACCGTCAATCTGTTTGGTAATAATTAAATCGACAAAGGTTTTCTCTTTCTGGCGCTGGTGGGCGCAGTCACCAATCAGTACCAGATACCCGTGTTCAGCCGCGGTTTCTTCAATGCCTCTGAATATTTCAGAAAAATAAGGATCGCAGATGTCCGGCACAATGGTCAGGATGGTACGTGATTCATTACGTTTAAGGTTGCGGGCCAACGAATGGGGAGAATATCCCACGGCAATAACTGCTTGTTCTACTTTTTTTCGTGTTGTTGTAGATACTTTTTCTGGATTCATCAGCGCCCTGGATACGGTTGCTGTTGAGACGCCAGCTTTATCTGCCACATCTTTCATCGTTGCTGTGCTGACTTCTTTCTTTTGCTCCAACGCTTCTCTCCTTGCGTCAGTGTAAACTGGCGCTATCCGCCAGGGTTGCCTGTTTACCTTGCCGGCTGGGGTTATTCAATTGTTTTGGCGTTGCTATTCTTTTCAGAATATCGCTTTCGCGGACAGTCTTAACAGATTGAGCGCAATTTTTATTGCTTAATTTGCATAGAAACTGTGATAGATGTCAGTTTCTCGATGCAGTTCGCAATAACAACACCGTTGGAAGCGCTAGCTGTCCGTTGGGTCGACATCCAGCACCCACTTCACTTTGCGCGACTGTGGCAACGTGTTGATTAATGGTATTGATGCTTTTACCAGGCGTTGTAACAATGCCCGTGAGGGATGTTGCAGCAGCAACTGCCAGCGGAAACGGCCTGCTCGCTTGGGTTGTAATGCCGGCACCGGGCCAAGCAGCCAGAGCCCTTCATCACGTAGCGGGCTGCTTTCCAGCAGGTTCCTCAACTGTTGCAGGAACAATGCCGCCTGCTGATTGTCATGATCGGCGGCGCGAAACAAAATGTGGTTAGTGAACGGCGGCAGAAAAACACTTTGTCTCTCTTTTAGCGTTTGGCTGGCAAAGGCGTCATAGCCCTGTTGCAGCAGAACTTGCAGCAAAGGATGTTCCGGGTGATGCGTCTGCAACACCACATCCCCCGCTTTTCCGGCTCGTCCGGCCCGCCCTGAAACCTGCGTATAGAGTTGGGCGAAACGCTCGGCAGCGCGAAAATCGGCAGAAAACAGCGAACTGTCAACATCCAGCAGCGCCACCAGGGTCACATTGGGAAAGTGATGGCCTTTGGCCAGCATTTGCGTGCCGATAAGGATGCGGGCGCCGCCTTGTCTCACCTGTGACAACTGGTGTTC
This sequence comes from Brenneria alni, assembly GCF_003666245.1. Lineage (GTDB taxonomy): Bacteria > Pseudomonadota > Gammaproteobacteria > Enterobacterales > Enterobacteriaceae > Brenneria > Brenneria alni. Next base: position 18,505 of record NZ_MJLZ01000007.1, on the reverse strand, counting down.
TAGCGCCCCCTTGCGGCTGGTGGTATCGCGATCAATGCGGGTAATCGGTATTTCCGGAAACAGCGGCGCTAATACCTGTTCCAGTCGTTCTGTCCCCATGCCGACCGGAACCAGATTGGTGGAGCCGCATTGTGGGCACTGATCCGGCACCGGGCGGTGGCTATCGCAATGATGGCAGCTCAGTATATGTTGCTGCTGATGCAGGGTGTAATAGTGATCGCAGCGCGGGCACTCGGCAATCCAGCCGCATTCATGACACATTACCACCGGAGCGAAGCCGCGCCGGTTCAGAAATAAAATCACCTGATTATCCTGCGCCAGATGATGCCGGATCCGGGTGATTAATGGTTGTGACAGCCCGGCAGTAAGCGGCTGGCCCTTTAAATCAAGAACGTGCTGACTGGCCAGCCGTGCATTTCCTGGCCGTTTACTGAGTTTCAACTGCCGGTACTTCCCGATTTGTACGTTGTAGAGCGTTTCCAGCGCGGGGGTGGCTGTGCCCATGACTATCGGAATATTTTCTTCTCTGGCGCGGAATACGGCCAGATCCCGCGCATGGTAACGCCAGCCTTCCTGCTGTTTGTAAGAGCTGTCGTGCTCCTCATCGATCACGATCAGGCCCAGCCGGGCAAACGGGGTAAATAGGGCTGAACGGGTACCAATGACGATGGCCGTCTCACCCGAGCGGGCGCTCAACCAGACGGCAAGCCGTTCGCTGTCGTTCAGGCCGGAATGCAACACGTCGACCGGCGCATTGAAGCGTTCACGAAAGCGGGCAATGGTCTGTGGCGTCAGGCCAATCTCCGGCACCAGAACCAATGCCTGTTTCCCCTCGGCCAGTACGTTTTCCAGTACGCTGAGATAAACTTCTGTTTTCCCTGAACCGGTAATGCCCGCCAGCAGCCAGGCCGAGAAATGTTTATCCTCACTGCGAATCGCTCCCACGGCGGTGGCCTGCTCGGTGTTTAAACGCAGGCGATCGCCCGAAATGCTGAAATTCTTACGCCAGTCGCGTACTGCTTGCCCTGCGGCCTTTAAATCACACAGTCCCTTTTTGCGCAGGGCCTGCAACGCCGTTTCCGTTAAGTCGGTTTCGCTGACCTGATGGCGATAAAGCGGCGCCTGAAATAATGCCGCCATTGCCTGCTGCTGTTTCGGTGCACGTTTCAGCGTATCCAGCGGCGTCGCTTTACCCTGTTCGGTGGCGAACCATTGCCACAGCGGCGCACGGTGCGCGGGTTTTCCCTGACGCAATAAGATGGGGAGGGCATGGAACAATACTTCCCCGATCGGGTAGTGATAGTAATCCGTCGCCCACAGTAAAATGCGCCACAGGCTGGGCGGGAACAACGGCTGCTCGTCGAGTATGGCGTGCAGCGGTTTTAGCTGCGCCAATGGAAGCTCGCTGGACTCGCTGAGTGCGGTGATAATGCCGATAGCCTTACGGTTTCCGAAAGGTACGCTGACGCGTACGCCCACCGGAGGCTTAACGCCCGCGGGGAGTATATAATCGAATGTCCGTGCTAATGGCACGGGGAGTGCGACCTGAGCGACAGACATGACTTCTCCGGCTGTGATCCGCTGCCCGTAGAGCGGTTCGTGCGACGCGTAATACGGGAGTGAAATAATGCAAGGCAGCTAGTGTACATGCTGCGCATGATAATGTGTGGATGCGATTGCATCGGGTGGGTAGATTCTGTATGATTCGCCGCCATTATACTGCGTTGTATAATGGTTGATTGACTCAACTTCTTATTACTCAACTTTCGTGTGGTGTCTGGCGGAACAGGGCTGGATAGCGACACGGCCTTAACAGAGGTTTCCCATGAAAAAAGGTATTCACCCGAATTATGCAGAAGTTACGGCAACGTGCTCTTGCGGTAACGTTATCAAAACCCATTCTACCGTGGGTCACGATCTGAACCTGGACGTTTGTGGCGAATGCCACCCGTTCTACACCGGTAAGCAACGTGATGTTGCAACGGGTGGTCGTGTCGATCGCTTCAACAAGCGTTTCAGCGTACCGGGCAGCAAAAAATAAGTTTTACCGGTTAGCTGTAAGACAACAAAGGCACCTCTGGGTGCCTTTGTTTGATCATAACCATTGCATTGTGGTGAAAAGCGGCTCATCCGTTAATCCGTCCATGCTGGCCTGGTACAGGTTCCTCAGCCAGATTCTCAGTATTCCCAGGTATCCGGGTTGATCCCCATTTCCCGCATGATGATTTTGGCTTCTTCTGGAATTTCATCACTACGTTCTTTACGCAGATCCTCATCGTTTGGCAATGGCTGACCGGTGAATGCATGTAAAAATGCCTCACACAGCAGTTCGCTATTGGTTGCGTGACGCAGGTTGTTAACCTGACGCCGCGTCCGCTCATCTGTCAGTATCTTCAATACTTTCAGCGGAATAGATACAGTGATTTTCTTAACCTGCTCGCTTTTTTTACCGTGTTCAGCGTAGGGGCTGACATACTCGCCGTTCCACTCAGCCATGGGATACCTTAAAGATTAGTCGTAATGAAGATATACCCGTCGTCTTCCGGGTTGCAGGTGTATTGGCTTCCTGCGTCCTGAAATCTGTTGGATATAGCATCTGTCATGAAATATCACAATTCTAGCGGTTATTATGCTTATGCTCAATCTATACGCAAAGAAGTTTAGAAGTCTAGATGTATTGACGTCCAAGTAAACTGAGTTTACTCTTTAGTTCCTATCTCAGCCTCCAGCCAGGAAAAGAGCCGATGACGCGTAAACAGGCAACGATCGCAGTTCGCAGCGGGTTAAACAATGACGAGCAGTACGGCTGCGTAGTTCCTCCTATTCATCTTTCCAGCACTTATAACTTTACCGGATTTAACCAGCCAAGAGAGCACGACTATTCCCGCCGGGGTAATCCCACCCGCGATGTCGTTCAGCGTGCGCTGGCTGAATTGGAAGGTGGTGCGAATGCCGTACTGACCAGCAGCGGCATGTCCGCCATTATGCTGGTCTGCACGGTTTTTCTGCGCCCCGGCGATCTGCTTGTGGCGCCTCATGATTGCTATGGCGGCAGTTATCGCCTGTTCGACAGCTTACATAAACGTGGTGCCTTTCGCGTCAGGTTTGTCGATCAGGGAGATGAAGCGGCGCTCAATGCGGCACTGGAAGAGAAGCCTAAACTGGTGCTGGTAGAAAGCCCCAGCAATCCGCTGCTGCGCGTGGTGGATATCGCCGCCATTTGCCAGGCGGCGCGTGCTGCGGGTGCAACCAGTCTGGTGGATAACACCTTCCTGAGTCCGGCATTGCAGCAACCGCTGGCACTGGGCGCGGATTTGGTGGTTCACTCCTGTACCAAGTATCTGAACGGTCATTCCGACGTGGTGGCGGGGGCAGTGATTGCCCGCGATCCGGAAACGGCAACCGAGCTTGCCTGGTGGGCAAACAATATCGGCGTAACCGGCGCCGCGTTTGACAGCTATTTGCTGCTGCGCGGCCTGCGCACATTGTCTCCGCGTATAGCGGCGGCGCAGAAAAATGCGCTACAGTTGGTTGAGTATTTACAGCAACAGCCGCTGGTGAAAAAATTATATCATCCTTCGTTGCCGCACAATCCCGGCCATGAAATTGCACGTCGTCAGCAATCCGGGTTTGGCGCTATGCTCAGTTTTGAGCTGGATGGGGATGAAGATACCCTGCGCCGTTTCCTGGCATCGCTGGAACTCTTTACTCTGGCGGAGTCGCTGGGTGGGGTGGAAAGCCTGATTTCCCATGCGGCGACAATGACACATGCCGGTATGGCGCCGGAAGCGCGTGCCGCTGCCGGGATTTCTGAAACATTATTGCGTATTTCAACCGGTATTGAAGACGGTGATGATCTTGTTGCCGATCTGGATCGTGCATTTCAGGCCGCAGCGAAGGGGTAACAATGAGTGCATCAGGAGTAGTGGGAACGGTAACTGGCCGGCAATTGCATAAGTTTGGCGGGAGTAGCCTGGCTGATGTGAAATGTTACCAGCGCGTTGCCGGTATTATGGCCGAGTACAGTCACCCCGGCGATTTGATGGTGGTTTCTGCCGCCGGTGGCACCACTAACCAGCTAATCAGCTGGTTACAATTGAGTCAAATCGATCGCCTCTCTGCTCATCAGGTTCAGCAGGCGTTGCGGCGCTACCAGAGCGACCTGATTGCCGGGTTACTCCCCCCTGAAGCGGCTGAACGCCTGACGAGCCAGTTTATCCGCGATTTGGAGCGTTTAGCCGCACTTCTGGATGGCAAAGTCGATGATGCCGTGTATGCCGAAGTGGTTGGGCACGGGGAGATCTGGTCGGCTCGCTTGATGTCCGCCTTGCTTAATCAATTGGATATGCAAGCCTCCTGGCTGGATGCGAGAGATTTTCTGCGTGCGGAGCGGACAGCGCAGCCCCAGGTGGATGAAGGCCGTTCCTGGCCTTTGCTGCAACAGTGTCTGGCGCAGCATACCGGGCAGCGTCTGGTAGTCACCGGGTTTATCTGTCGTAACGAAGCGGATGAAACGGTGTTGCTGGGGCGTAATGGCAGCGACTATTCCGCTACGCAGATTGGTGCATTGGCGGGCGTTGAGCGCGTGACCATCTGGAGTGATGTCGCCGGGGTTTACAGCGCCGACCCGCGTAAAGTTAAGGATGCCTGCCTGCTGCCTCTGCTACGGCTGGATGAAGCGAGTGAACTGGCGCGATTGGCTGCGCCGGTACTGCATACTCGCACGTTACAACCGGTATCCGGCAGTGATATCGATCTGCAACTGCGTTGCAGTTATCAGCCGGAGCTAGGTTCTACCCGTATTGAGCGCGTGTTGGCGTCCGGTACGGGAGCCAAAATTGTCACCAGTCATGATGACGTTTGTCTGATTGAAGTTCAGGTGCCTACGGAACACGACTTCCCACTGATACAAAAAGAAGTTGAGCAGTTACTGAATCGTTCGCAAATAAAACCGCTGGCAACGGGGAGCCATCACGATCGCAATCTGCTGCAACTGTGTTACACCTCAGAGGTGGTCGACAGCGCCTGGCAATTACTGAACCAGGCCGATTTGCCTGTACGATTAACCATGCGCGAGGGGTTAGTGCTGGTAGCGATGGTGGGCGCTGGCGTCTGCAAGAATCCGTTGCATAGCCACCGTTTTTACCAACAGTTGAAAGATCAGCCGACGGAATTTATCTGGCAGTCTGAAGATGGCATCAGTCTGGTGGCGGTATTGCGCGTCGGGCCAACAGAACACCTGATCCGTGGGCTACATCACTCGTTGTTTCGTGCGGAAAAACGCATTGGTCTGGTGTTGTTTGGCAAAGGGAATATCGGTTCCCGCTGGCTGGAACTGTTTGCCCGTGAGCAAACGAATATTTCTGCCCGCACCGGGTTTGAATTTGTGCTTGCCGGTGTGGTGGACAGTACTCGTAGTCTGTTGAATTACGACGGTCTGGATGCCAGTAGGGTGTTAGCCTTTTTCGAGCGTGAAGCACTGGAACGTGATGGCGAAGATCTGTTCCTGTGGATGCGGGCGCATCCATTTGATGATTTAGTGGTGCTGGATGTGACCGCCAGTGAGTCGGTTGCCGATCTGTACCTTGATTTCGCCAGCTACGGTTTTCATGTGATCAGCGCCAATAAGCTGGCAGGCGCTTCCGGCGGCAATAATTATCGCCAGATCCGGGATGCTTTCGCCAAGACGGGCCGCCACTGGTTATATAACGCCACCGTCGGCGCGGGTTTACCTGTGAACTTTGCCGTCAGAGACTTGCGCGAAAGTGGCGACAGTATTCTGTCCATCAGTGGCATTTTCTCCGGCACGCTGTCGTGGCTGTTTCTGCAATTTGATGGTTCAGTGCCGTTCACTGATCTGGTTGATCAGGCCTGTCAGCAAGGGCTGACGGAGCCTGATCCGCGCGTTGACCTGTCTGGGCAGGATGTGATGCGTAAGCTGGTGATTCTGGCTCGTGAGGCTGGCTATGAAATTGAACCGAGTCAGGTTCGCGTTGAGTCGCTGGTTCCGGCGGGTTGTGAAAAAGGTTCCGTCGATCAGTTCTTTGAGAATGGCGAACCGCTGAACGAGCAGATGTTGCAAAGGCTGGAGGCCGCTCAGGAGATGGGGCTGGTTTTGCGGCATGTCGCCCGTTTTGACAGTAACGGTAAAGCCCGTGTCGGTGTTGAGGCGGTAAGGCCCGATCATCCGCTGGCATCCTTGTTGCCGTGCGATAATGTGTTTGCAATAGAAAGCCGCTGGTATCGGGATAATCCGTTGGTGATCCGTGGGCCGGGAGCCGGGCGGGATGTAACCGCCGGGGCTATCCAGTCGGATTTAAACCGTCTGGCGCAACTGCTTTAATGCCGGGGACAAAAAGACGCCGGGAGGTTTCGTTACCCCGGCGTATATTCCAGCGGAGAATATTAAAAAGCAGGTAATCAATATTAACGATATTGCTATATTTATAGAAAATAAAGCTGTGATGATTTATTTTTAAACGGAAATTCATGATGTTTATCACAAAAAAATAATTTAAACACCGTATTAACTTGTTCGTATTCTGAAGTTTATGCATCATGTAATCCGATTTGGGATTGTTACTGAACTTTGGGCAAAACCCAGGCATCATCAGTGTATAGTACGATATATTCTGATGATGCCTGGGTTTTTGTTTTTATGGGTAATTGATAGTCGTTTATTTATTAAAAAAGCACGTAAAGCATTATTGCTATAATTTACATACTACTAATCATAAGTATCATTTTTCTATAAGTTAGATAAAGAATATCCGAAAATTATTGAAGCCCTGAAACGCAGGAGAAACGCGGGAGAAGGTAAATGACAAAAATTCGTGTTTTACAGAATAAAGAAAAGGTAACGGTTAATGCGGAACTGCATTCTCAGTTTATAGAAAACCTTGGCACTAATATTTACAATGGTATCTGGGTTGGTGAAGATTCGAAAATCCCTAATTATCATGGGATCAGGAAGGATATTGTGGATGCGTTAGCCCGGATTTCGCCACCGGTGCTAAGGTGGCCGGGGGGATGCCATGCCGATCATTACCACTGGCGTCACGGAATCGGCAACCGGTCTGAACGTCCGGTGGATTACAATGAGGTATTTGGTTCCAATATCTTGGATTACAACCAGTTTGGCACCCATGAGTTTATCACGTTATGTCATCTCGTCGGTTCAAAACCGTGGATAAATATTAATATGTTGACCGGTTCGCCTGCTGAAATGGTTGAATGGGCAGAATACTGCAACCGGAAGGAATTCACTACGCTTGCTAAAGAAAGGGAAGCAAACGGTAGCCCTGAGCCTTTCCATGTTGAATACTGGGGAATAGGAAACGAAAGCTGGGCCGGGGGCGGAACCTATACGGCGGCTGAATATATTGCTGAATACAGAAAATATGCCACGGCATTCCCGACATTTAGTAATATGCTGTCACCTCAGAGTGAACATTATCCGTTAAAATTTATAGCTGTAGGCCCCGATGGCAATAAAGAAAAAGAGCGTGTTTTATGGACGAAGGAATTTTTTTCTTCTATTTCAAGATTCAGGCAGCCTAAAATAGATGGTTACGATTTGCATTTTTATAATTGGAATATTTCTGATCCGACTGACAATATCGTTGATTTTAATGAGAAGCAATGGTTTAAGGTTTTATCAGGCGCTCTGGAGATCGAAGATGTTGTCATTGAACAACATGATTTAATACAAGAAGGAATTAATAATATCGCTGAAACAGAGGGGCCTTTTCAATATAAAATAGACTGTGATTTAATTATTGGTGAATGGGGGAATTGGCATACTTTTTCATGTGATGATGGACGGGTATTATGGCAACAATGCACCATGCGAGATGCCATAACGACTGCTTTGACGCTCGATATTTTCCACAGGCATAGCGATAAAGTTAAAATGGCCTGTGTGGCTCAAACAGTAAATGTGCTGAATTCACTCTTTCTCACCGATGGCGAGCGCACTATTTTAACACCCAATTATCATGTATTTGATATGTATAAGGTGCATAGAGAAGCGGATTTATTAGTGTGTCAGGTCGACACGGAGGTGCTTTCCAGTGAAAACAATAAAACAGTTAATGCAATATATGGGTTTGCTTCAATGAAGGACAATGTCATCAATCTTAATATCATCAATACCGATATGTTCAAAGAGCACACCATCCTTATTGAATTTGATAAGCCAGTTGAGTTTTCTAACGGAACAATATTAAAAGGAGAAAGCGCACGCTCACATAACACATTCGCCGCGCCTCATTGCGTAATACCCGCAGTATTCAATTCGATTAACAAGGTGAGTGATGGTATTTGGGCGATGAGCGTTTCTCCGTCGTCTATAAGCGTAGTCTCTTTTAATGTCTGACTTAACGTCATTGGCGCGACAATAAGGTAAAACAGAATCCCTGACGTAAGTCGGAGATTTACGTCAGGGAGGGAAACCAACACTGCTGCAACTGGAAAATGACGGGTATGGAACGGGAATATCTTTCCATGAACAGTGCGTTTCTCCGCATGTGTAATATTGTTGAGCTGGCGGGGGTAACGTGAAAATTCCTCATGTTACATGAGGAATCATCACTTCATCACCTGTTTAAAAAGATTGACTCTTTAAGCGGATTACGTCATTTTCTATACGGACGTCTAAACGTATAGACGTTTGAAAATGATAACAATGACAATAGGTAATGGGGTGGCAGGATGAGTTTTTTTCACGCAAACCAGCGGGAAGCACTGAATCAAAGTCTGGCGGAATTGCAGGGACAGATTAATGTTTCATTTGAATTTTTCCCACCGCGCACCAGTGAAATGGAGACCACTCTCTGGAATTCCATCGACCGTCTGAGCAGCCTCAAGCCGAAGTTCGTTTCTGTTACCTACGGCGCGAATTCTGGTGAACGCGACCGTACCCATAGCATTATTAAGGCGATTAAAGAACGGACGGGATTGGAAGCCGCACCTCATCTCACCTGTATTGATGCCTCACGCGAGCAGCTACGTGAAATCGCCCAGGATTACTGGCAGAGCGGTATTCGGCACATCGTCGCGTTGCGCGGCGATTTACCCGAGGGTGACGGTAAACCCGAAATGTATGCCGCCGATTTAGTCTCCCTGCTAAAAGAAGTGGGCGACTTTGATATTTCCGTTGCCGCTTATCCGGAAGTGCATCCCGAGGCAAAAAGCGCTCAGGCTGACCTGATCAACCTGAAGCATAAAATTGACGCCGGGGCTAACCGGGCGATCACCCAGTTCTTTTTTGACGTTGAAAGCTATTTGCGTTTCCGCGATCGCTGTGTTTCTACCGGTATTGATGTTGAGATTGTGCCCGGTATTCTGCCGGTTTCCAATTTCAGGCAATTACAGCGCTTTGCTACCATGACTAACGTGCGTGTGCCGAACTGGATGACGGCAATGTTTGATGGTCTGGATAATGATCCCGAAACCCGCAAAATGGTTGGCGCATCCATTGCTATGGATATGGTAAAAATCCTGAGCCGTGAAGGGGTAAAAGACTTCCACTTCTACACCCTCAACCGTGCTGAACTGAGCTACGCAATTTGTCATACTCTGGGCGTGCGCCCTGCTATTGGCTGACCGGGGCTAATGAAAACCCTGCGCAAGCAGGGTTCAGACCATCGACAAAGCTCATTATTAGGGAGAGCGTGCTGAGGGGTCGTAGCGGCGTAAGCCGCCGGAGCGCCCCTCGGTACGGTAGGCCCGTGTATCTCAGGCTTACAGGCTACTTTGTCAGCAACCTCAACCCTGTGCAAGCAGGGTTCAGACCATCGACAAACTACCACAGAGTTAGTCATGCTCACTGCTGTTGCCGGGTAAAGCCGGTTCCTATTTTCTCTGCATTCAAACCAAGATTTTTTCACCAGTATATTCATGCCATGAGTAAAGTTTCTGCTCCTATCGTGGATGGGTACGATGTTGACTGCGAACTTAACTGTTTTCCAGTCATTCAGCACAACCTGTATCGTTAACAAAAATACACAAAATGCTATCAATGCCAAATTGCTTGAATACGCCTGGTAACTCGTTATAGCGTGGCAGATGGTTGGCGGAGCTGGCTGATAAACATGGACTCGACCTATTAATAGTAAAAATATTGTTTTATTTAGGTGGAAATAAATAGATACGCTTTGATGGGATGTATTATTCAGGTTAACTATTGATAGGGTTAATCTATCAATTGTATTCTATCTATCGTTTTTTGCTATCATGATAAGGAGAATAATTAATGAATATTCGGGATTTAGAGTATCTGGTGGCGTTAGCAGAACATCGTCATTTTCGGCGGGCCGCAGATTCTTGCCACGTTAGCCAACCAACACTCAGTGGGCAAATCCGTAAGCTGGAAGATGAATTAGGCGTAATGCTGCTGGAGCGAACCAGTAGAAAAGTCCTGTTTACCCAGGCTGGTTTATTGCTGGTTGAACAGGCGCGCACCGTATTACGTGAAGTTAAGGTATTGAAAGAGATGGCCAGCCAGCAGGGAGAAACCATGTCAGGGCCGTTGCATATCGGCCTGATCCCGACAGTCGGGCCTTACCTGCTGCCACAAATTATCCCGATGTTGCACCGCACATTTCCCAAGCTCGAAATGTATTTGCATGAAGCACAAACCCATCAGCTTTTGGCTCAACTGGACAGCGGCAAGCTGGATTGCGCCATATTAGCGCTAGTGAAAGAGTCTGAAGCCTTTATCGAAGTGCCCTTGTTTGATGAACCGATGAAGCTGGCAATTTATCAGGATCACCCCTGGGCGAATCGGGAACGGGTCGCAATGGCTGATCTGGCTGGTGAGAAACTGCTAATGCTGGAGGACGGCCATTGCCTGCGCGATCAAGCGATGGGATTCTGTTTTCAGGCCGGGGCGGATGAAGACACGCATTTCCGTGCCACCAGCCTGGAAACGCTGCGTAATATGGTGGCGGCGGGCAGCGGTATCACCCTGTTGCCATCGCTGGCGGTGCCTCATGAACGCGAACGCGATGGCGTCTGCTACCTGCCCTGTTACAAACCGGAGCCGAAGCGCACCATTGCTCTGGTTTACCGCCCCGGCTCACCGCTGCGCGGACGCTATGAGCAACTGGCCGATACCATCCGTGAGCATATGCAAAGCCATATGGAAACCGCGTCAAAACAAGCGGTTTAATCCATTTAGCGCTGCAACCCGATAGGCTTCCGCCATTGTTGGGTAGTTGAAGGTAGTATTAACGAAGTATTCGATAGTATTACCTTCACCCTTCTGTTCCATAATCGCTTGCCCGATATGAATAATTTCAGCCGCACGTTCACCGAAACAGTGGATCCCCAATATCTGTTTCGTTTCACGGTGGAATAAGATCTTCAGGCTTCCCACGTTCATCCCGACAATCTGCGCGCGCGCCAGGTGCTTAAACTGCGCACGGCCCACCTCATAGGGTACTTTCATTGCGGTGAGTTGCTGCTCGGTTTTTCCCACGGAACTGATTTCAGGAATGGTGTAAATCCCGGTGGGAATATCCTCGATCAAATGGGCGTTGGCATCACCTTTGATGATGGCCTGTGCAGCGAGACGGCCCTGATCGTAAGCGGCGGAGGCCAGACTGGGGTAGCCGATGACGTCGCCGACGGCGTAAATATGCGCCAGCCCGGTCTGATACATGCTGTTGACTTTGAGTTGCCCGCGGCTGTCGGTGCTCAGGCCGATATGTTCCAGACCGAGCGTTTCCGTGTTACCGGTACGTCCGTTAGCGTATAGCAAGCAATCAGCTTTCATCTTTTTACCTGACTTGAGGTTAACGATGACGCCATCTTCCAATCCCTCAATGCTTTCAAACTCCTCGTTATGGCGGATTACCACGCCATTGTTCCAAAAGTGGTAAGACAGCGCGTCCGACATCTCTTGATCGAGAAAGGCCAGCAGACGATCGCGAGTATTGATGAGATCAACTTTAACGTTGAGACCGCGGAAAATGGACGCATACTCACAGCCAATCACCCCCGCCCCGTAAATAATGACATGCCGGGGCTCGTGGTCGAGTTGCAGGATGGAATCGCTGTCGTAAATCCGGGCGTGGTTGAAATCGACCTCTGCCGGGTGGTAAGGGCGAGAACCCGTGGCAATGATGATATTGGCCGCAGTCAGCGTGTCGTGGGTATTGTCCGGGTAATGAATGGCAAGGGTATGCTCATCAATAAACCGGGCCTCGCCAGAGAATAGATCGCACTGATTACGTTCATAAAACCCCTGGCGCATTTGGGTTTGCTGGCCGATAACGCTGTCTGCGTGGCGCAGAATGTCAGAAAATGAGGAGCTGATAATACGAGCATTATCGCTGTATAGCGGATTTTGATTAAATTCAATAATACGGCTAACGGCATGGCGAAGCGCCTTGGATGGAATGGTTCCCCAATGGGTACAACCGCCGCCAACATTATAATGCCGCTCAATAACCGCTATTTTTGCACCCTGCTTGGCTAATCCCATAGCGGCGCCTTCACCGCCGGGGCCGGAACCAATAACGATGGCATCATAATCGAACTGTTTTGGTGTGGTCATTGTAGGTTAACCCATTTTATGCAAATTAATAACATGATTGTAACATCCACCAGGGAAGAACCCAATCATGCTTGTATTTATTATAGAAACCTATTATCGCATTTTTAATATGGCAAATTTTGTCCCAGTATGTTGGCAATAAAGTTTGCTATAGTGCCTTTCTGGAAAGGAGGGCAGATGATTTGGTCAGGATAATGGGTGTCAGAGCACAACAAAAAGAACGGACTCGTCGTTCCCTTATTGAGGCGGCGTTCAGCCAGTTAAGCGCTGAACGCAGTTTTGCCAGCCTGAGCTTACGTGAAGTTGCGCGTGAAGCCGGTATCGCGCCGACCTCTTTCTACCGCCATTTTCGTGACGTGGATGAACTGGGGCTGACAATGGTGGATGAAAGCGGGCTAATGCTGCGTCAGTTAATGCGTCAGGCACGCCAGCGGATTGCCAAAAGCGGCAGCGTGATAAAAACATCCGTCTCGACCTTTATGGAGTTCATCGGCAATAACCCCAATGCTTTCAGATTATTATTGCGTGAGCGTTCAGGAACGTCCGCTGCGTTTCGTGCGGCGGTCGCGCGTGAGATACAGCATTTTATCGCCGAACTGGCTGATTATCTGGAAGTCGAAAACCATATCCCGCGTAGTTTTGCGGAAGCGCAGTCGGAAGCGATGGTCACCATTGTTTTCAGTGCCGGAGCGGAAGCGCTGGATGTCGGTCTGGAACAACGGAAGCAGTTGGAAGAGCGGTTGGTATTGCAATTACGCATTATTTCTAAAGGCGCCTATTACTGGTATCGCAAAGAGCAGGACAGCGGATCCGGTAGGTCGTAAATTTTAGATATAAACAGGCATGAAAAAGGAAAAGCCATGACAGAACAACCTCATCATCGGGAAAAAGGTACGCTGATCCTGGCGCTGGTCGCCGGTTTGTCGGTTAACGGCTCATTTGCGGCGTTGTTCAGCGCCATCGTCCCGTTTTCGATATTTCCCCTGATTGCGTTGGTTTTATCGGTATATTGCCTGCATCAGCGTTATATGAACCACAGTATGCAGGAGGGAATTCCTGTGCTGGCATCAGCCTGTTTTCTGTTAGGATTACTGCTTTACAGCGCCATTGTTCGTGTTGAGTACCCTGCCATCGGCTCAAATTTTGTTCCCTCAATTTTGTGCGTGGTATTGGTATTCTGGATTGGTTTTAAGCTGAGGGGCCGCAAATCCTCTGAAGAGAGCGATCCCCCCGGGGCATGAAGCGACAGGCGGGCATGACAACATGATTATTGGCGTTTCTCCAACAGCACGCCGCACTCCATATGACGGGTATAGGGAAACTGGTCAAACAGTGCCAATTGACTGATCTGATGGGTTTCCACTAACGTCTCCAGATTCTGGCACAGCGTTTCCGGGTTGCAGGAAATATAGAGAATACGCGGATAACCCTGCACCATTTTGACCGTTTCCGTGTCCAGCCCGCTGCGCGGAGGATCGACGAAAATGGTTTCACAGCGATAGCTTGTCAGATCGATGCCTTGCAAACGCGTAAACTGCCGCACGCCATTCATGGCCTGGGTGAACTCTTCGGCTGCCATCCGGATAATCTGTACGTTATCAATATGATTGGCGGAAATGTTGTATTGTGCGGCTGCGACAGAAGGTTTGGCGATTTCGGTCGCCAGAACGCGATCAAAATTGCGCGACAGCGCCAATGAGAAGTTGCCGTTGCCGCAGTACAGTTCCAGTAAATCCCCGGTGGAGCCTTTCGTGGCATCCAGCGCCCATTCCAGCATATGAATGTTCATGGTCGCATTGGGTTGAGTAAAGCTGTTTTCGACCTGGCGATAAATCATATCGCGCCCTGCAACGTGCACACATTCATCAACATAATCCCGATCGAGACAAATCTTGGTTTTTGTCGCACGCCCAATAAGCTGTAGTTGGAACCCCTGTGCACGCAACTCGTCCCGTAACGTTTCGGCATGTTGTCGCCATTCGTCATCCAGCGCCCGGTGATACAGCAGGGAAACCGCCATTTCACCACTTAATGTTGAAAGGTAGTCAATCTGGAACAGTTTGCGGCGCAGGATAGGATTGTGCCGCAAAGATGCAATCAATACCGGCATCAGTTGGTTTATCAGCTCACTGGCCGCGGGGAAACAGTCGACCCGAATACGCTGCTTGGTCTGCTGATCGAACATAATGTGGTAGATATCGTCCCCATCGTGCCAGATGCGAAACTCAGCACGCATCCGATAATGACGGACGGACGAGCGGAAGATAGCCGGTGTCGGCGCATGAAAGGGCGCCATCATCCTGCACAGACGTTCAGTTTTTTGTGCGATCTGGTCATCGTACTGATCAATAGGCAGGATTTCTGGCGTCATGGTTTTCTCGTCTGAACGGCATCTAAAAGGACTTTATTGGCCGGGAATTGTAGGGAATCCGGTCGGGATGTCCAGTTTTGTCGCCCGATCGCTTTGTAATGGAATGGAAGTCTAGACATCTGCATAAGGCGATCGTAGCATAGCCGCCCGGCCTCGTAGTATGAGTTAAAAGGGAATCCAGTGTAAATCTGGAGCTGACGCGCAGCGGTAAGGGTAGTCCAGGCGATAGCATGTATGCAGACACTGTCTTTTGAGGATGGGAAGTCATCGCTCCTTGTTGTTACTCATCATCGTTGTTACCAACGATATTTAGAGAATTAACATAACAACGACCCCAAGCCCGAAGACCTGCCGGTATACGTCGCAGTGACCATGATCATCGCGTGCTATTTATCATGGTAATGCGGCATCCTCTATATTGTTTGGATGCTCTATTGATGCTTAAAAAAACAACGCTGCTGACAGTGCTCTCTGTCACGGCTTTTCCTGCCTGGGCGCAAGACAATAATCCTTCATCACAAGAGAACTCCGATGAACTGGTCGTTACCGCCAGCCGGTTTCCACAACCCGCTTCCTCCGTACTGGCTTCGATGGATGTCATTACCCGTGAAGACATCGACCGCTGGCAGGCTAAAAATGTATTAGAAGTCATGCGCCGGTTGCCGGGTGTGGATATCGCGCAAAATGGCGGGCTGGGGCAAAGTGCGTCAATGTTTATTCGCGGTTCAGAAGCACGCCACAGTCTGATTCTGATTGATGGTGTCCCAGTTGCAAAACCGGGTATTACAGGTGATGTCGATTTCAACCAGATACCTATTTCCCTTGTACAGCGCATTGAATTTATTCGCGGGCCTCGTTCTGCCGTGTATGGTGCGGATGCAATTGGCGGTGTGATTAACATCATTACGCAAACTGACAACGATAGCGCCAACCTGCGTGCTGGCGCAGGTTCAAATCATTATCAGGAATACGGTGGCGGTATCCGCCATACGATAGCCGATAATACAAAAGTCACGTTGGCTGGTGCCTATCAGGGTACTAAAGGTTTCAATGTCCAGCCCAATTCCGCGTATAGCGGTGATGGGGATAAAGACGGTTGGCGGAATAAATCGTTTTGGGCGGGTGTTGAACATAAATTTGATGAGCGCTTCTCTGGGTTCTTACGCGGCTACGGTTATGGCTCGAATAATGATTACGACACGGGAGGCTATGGCGGTAGCGATAAGCAACAAATTTATAATCATACCTACAGCACTGGCTTACGTTTCTCGCAGGGAGCTTACGCCTCTCAATTGATCGCCAGCTACCAAAAATACAGTATGCTGAATTATATCAGCACCCAAGGGCGCTATGGCGCGGATCATTCACTGGACGATATGGAACAGCGTAATCTGCAATGGGGAAATACGTTTGCCATTGCCCAGGGTACGGTGAATGCGGGTATTGATTGGAAGCAGCAAAAGCTGACGTCTGGTGGTGTGAGTTTTAACACCGGAGCCCGGGAATCGAATAACTATAAACAAGATAATACCGGCGCTTATGTCACCGCACAGCAGCAATATGGATCGGTGACATTAGAAGGTTCTGCCCGTGGAGATGATAACGAACAGTTTGGAAATCATGGAACGTGGCAGGTAGCAGCTGGCTGGGCATTTGCACCTGATTATCGCGCTACGCTTTCCTACGGTACGGGGTTTCAGGCGCCAACATTAGGCCAATTATACGGACAGAAACGCTTTGACATCGATTCGAATAAAAATCTGAAACCAGAAGAGTCAAAACAGTGGGAAGCTGGACTTGAGGGACGGATAGTATCGCTGAATTGGCGTTTGTCGGCATACATCAATCAGATTGATAATCTGATCAATTATGAATATGCCTTCGCGACGAATACAGGAACGTATTACAATGTTAAAGCCGCGACAATGAAAGGTCTTGAGTGGATTGGGTCATTTGATACCGGCAGTTTGCATCATCAAATTACTTTAGGCTATCTTGATGCCCGCAGTGATGAAGATGACAAAGTATTGGCTCGTCGGGCTAAACAGCAGGCTAAATATCAACTCGATTGGACGCTGTACGATATTGATTTCGATCTTAGCTATCAGTATGTAGGAAAACGCTTCGACAATGCGCAGAACACTCGCCGCTTACCGAGCTACAGTACAGCCGATCTTTCCGCCTCATATCCCATCACCCCCCAGCTAACGGTTCATGGTAGAATTGCCAACTTGTTTGATAAAGATTATGAGACGGCATATGGCTACCGTACGGCAGGGCGAGAATACTATCTCACCGGAAGCTATACCTTCTGACCTGCCAGCCCGTTCTACCATACTGGTGTTTGACTCAGGCGTAGGCGGGTTGTCTGTTTATGATGAGATCCGGCAATTACTGCCGGATCTCCACTATATATATGCATTCGATAACGAGGCATTCCCTTATGGTGAAAAACCTCAGCAGTTTATTATCGAACGTGTCGTTGAAATTGTTACTGCAATTCAGCAGCGTCACCAACTGGCGCTGGTAGTAATTGCCTGTAATACCGCCAGTACCATTTCCCTCCCAGCCTTGCGTGAGCGCTTTAATTTCCCTGTGGTGGGCGTGGTTCCTGCGGTTAAACCTGCCGCCAAGCTGACGCGTAATGGCGTTGTTGGACTATTGGCTACCCGTGCGACCGTGCAGCGTCCCTATACGCATGAGCTCATCGCCCGTTTCGCCAATGATTGCCGGATATTGTCGCTGGGTTCTTCCGAATTGGTTGAACTGGCTGAGGCAAAGCTTCAGGGGGAAACCATCGCTATCGAAGACCTGCAGAAAATCTTGAGGCCGTGGTTACGGCTACCGGAACCGCCTGACACGGTGGTTTTGGGGTGTACCCATTTTCCTTTGTTGGCGCGGGAGCTGCATCTGGCATTGCCGGAGGGTACCCGGTTGGTGGATTCGGGAGCGGCTATCGCCAGAAGAACGGCATGGTTGGTCGCTAATTTTGAACGAGCGCCTGTCTCAACGGAAAAGAATCTGGTTTATTGCCTGACGATTACACCTAAAGTTGCCATGTTATGGCCAGTATTACAGCGTTACGGCTTCCTTTCGCTGGAAAAACTACCACTTTAAGGCGCTGGTGGGTAAATAGTAGGCGTTTGATGATTTTTATGCAAAATACCTATTGCGGCCTGCGCAGAAGTCCCTATAATGCGCCACCACTGACCCGGCAACGGCGCTTGCGCGGTTGTGAGGGCAGCAGGAAGTCAGGCATTAATCACTTGACTTCACAGCGGAAATGCATAAACTATGCGGCCCGCGCCACAGCGTAATGTGGCACTGCTCTTTAACAATATAATCAGACAATCTGTGTGGGCACTCACAAGACGGTATCGGCAAGCGATATAAAAAGTCTTGAAGAGTGACTGACAGTAAATTCATTACGAATAAACAGTTGATAATTCTTTGAGCACAGCTATTAAGTTAGCGAATCAAACAAATCTTAAATTGAAGAGTTTGATCATGGCTCAGATTGAACGCTGGCGGCAGGCCTAACACATGCAAGTCGAGCGGTAGCACAGGGGAGC
>NZ_MJLZ01000006.1 GCF_003666245.1 Brenneria alni | reverse complement strand
CCTTAATGAAGAGGAAGAGCCGCTTGATTTCCAAATTATCCGGCACGATTTAACACGGGGTACTGAAGAAGTGATGTTTGATTCAGTACCGCAGAACAAACAAACTAATGAACTAACAAACAAACTAACACCATGACAGCACCGGGAACGCCAGTTCCCGCCCATCCTTATCTTGGTTCGCATAATGTATATTATGTTAAATTGAATTTATGTTTTGATGATAAGCAACAAACTGTGTGTCACCCGCCCGACGATTTACAGCACAGCATCTCGAAAGATCCTCAAGCAAGAGTCTTACCACCATAAAATTCCATGCTGGCATTTCTGCACACGTCTGCGTAAAATTTATCAGCATCCTCTACGGTGTAACCTGCCCCAGCAAAGCATCCCCTGGCAACTTCATGAAGTGTGTGTCGAATACCTGATGCATCATCATAAACAGCATTAAGGCAACAGATAAGAACCTCCACATCATATTTAGACAATCGTTCTTCACCACTCATCAATCTCGCATGGTTTATACAAGCTGTGGCGTTAACACTGGTAAAAGAATCGCCCAGTCCTGAACTGTCTTCAAAACCATCTCCGTTCTCGTTAAGTTTAAAATGAGCAAGAGCCAGATTTTCCATGTTTTTTGAGTTGGCCATTATCTTAAAGTCTTTCAGTGCAACGGGATCGTTTCTCAGCAAAAATGATTTATAATGCGTTTCAATTTTATGTAGCTTCGGCCCTATGGTTCCTGTATTTCTTTTAAATATGTTTTTTGCAGGATCTTCAAACATCAAACTCTCATCTATTTTGTAAGTCTCTGCTAGCGATAACATCCCATGTTCAGCCAGTGTCTTCATAATGATTTTTTCGGAATGCCCCCATAGTTCGTCATGAGCATAAACTTGTCTAGCGTTCAGGATGGTCTGTCCGGCAACAAACTGCACTTCCTTGCCGAGCTTTTTATCCTTTTGTAGCTGCGCTTCCAGCTTATCCATAAGTTGCCTCAGCGTCAGGCCATTTTCTTCAGAAGTTTTTTTAAAGTGTGAGTAGTTATTGAGTACGAATGGATGGGTAATCGATTTTGAAACGTATCCGCTAGCACCGGTCTTTTCATTAGGAACGCCCGATAAAGAGTATTTATTTTTCTCGTCATATATATGACTCTTTGTGATATCTGGATCTTTCGGAACATGTGGCGGATTATATTTAGCAACATACTCTGCCTTTACCCATTTCCCTTTTAAACAGTTTATGCTTTTGGTTAACGACTGATTTGCTCTTTCAGTATTCGCTCTGTGTATAAGATGCGTTTTAGTGGCAGCCCGATAGTCTGTCATGGTGAAGAACTGGTTATTGCCACATCGTTTCATAATATCAAGATTACTTTTTTTCTGCTGTTGTATTTCCGATGGGCTATTTTGGTAACGTTGAAAATATATTTCTGCGGCGCGGGCAGCTTTATTAAGTCTGTCGTTACTGACAAACCCTCCTTTTCCATCATGCAATGAAGTGGTGGAAAGGAAAAAATCATTGCTGACTTTCTCGTAGATATAGGCCGATGCGGCTATGCCCAAAGTATATTTCGCCGCCAGATAACGTGGACGGGACGTACTGCCTCCCCCGTCCTTTTTCCCATGTGAATTCCCCCCAGAATCGGCATGATTTTTCATGTCTGACGAAGAACTTTCTTTCTCGTGCTTAGAGAACCGGGAAAGCCTTTCAGCTCCTTTTTGGATAGGCGATAAGGCTTCTTTTTTCAGCGTTTCAGCATAAACTATATCGTGCCGAACAGTGTTGAGTAGACTATTTGGGATTCTCATTGATATGCAGTCAGTTAATCATAAATAATAATTTAGTGGCCGATTTTTGATAAAAAGTTCCTGTTGAATATTCCGTATTCAATGGAAAAACCGGAAAACGTATCAATGCTGATGCATAAATTTGCGTAACAGACAATTTTTGCATACAGTTAAAGATAGTGATGTAAATCACATTTCATATTCATTATCAGTCTGATAGCAAAAACAGTAGCAGACAGCGACTCAACGCAACGTTGTACACACCCATCGTTATTATCTGTATATCCCCGATAATTTATGGAGAGCCAATGTCAGAATTGAGTTCCAATCTGATTATTTTCAGTGACCTCGATGGTTCGCTGCTCGATCACGATACCTACAGTTGGGAACCTGCGCGTCCGTGGCTGGAACGACTGGCCCAGCTCAAGATCCCCGTCATCATCACTACCAGTAAAACGGCGGCTGAAGTTGAGCAACTGCAATGTGATCTTGGTCTCAGCCACCTTCCCTATATTGCTGAAAACGGCGCACTGATTGCGCTGCCGACAGACTGGAACTCGCACCCGGACTTCCCTCGTAAGATTTTTAATGCAGACTACCCTTCCATCTGCACTCAACTTAGTCGATTACGGGAGACGCATGCTTTCAGCTTTAGAGGCTTTGCCGACATGGAACCCGCAGAGATTGCCGGATTAACTGGATTATCGGAGCAGAGCGCGGAACTTGCCCGTCACCGTGAAGCCTCTGAGCCAATTCAGTGGCTGGGCGACACCGATTCGCTGGTACGTTTTCGTCAGGCGCTGGCAAGTCATGGATTATCACTGACCCAGGGCGGACGGTTTTATCATGTTATGGGTATCGGCGTCAGCAAGGGAGTGGCAGCGCACTGGATAAAAAAACAATATTCACACATAAACGATCACCCTGTGGTGACAATTGGTCTTGGCGACGGACCGAATGATGTTTCTTTACTGTGCACAATGGATAACGCGGTAGTAATTAAAGGCAAGGGAAATCAACTTGTTGGTTTACCAGAATATAGCGGTGGGTTATATCGCACGCAGTTCATGGGGCCTGTTGGCTGGGCTGAGGGCCTCGACTATTTTCTTGGTGATCAATAATAAAGCATAATTGTATGGGAGAACACAATGAGTGAATTTTATCAGGATGGAATAATTACTAACTTTCACAATCTGACCCAGAGAAGTGTAGAAGAACTGGAATATGAACTACAGGTGTTTTCCGGGCAAAACAGTATGGGACTCATCCTCCCTTCTCTTTATTCAGAACTGGAAGGGCCTGCTTTAGATAATATTGTCGATCTGCTGTCTCAGGTGCCTTATCTTGGCGAGATTGTCATTGGTTTGGATCGAGCCGATCGGGAACAGTTCCAATATGCCCGCGAGTTTTTTTCCCGCTTGCCGCAGCGCCACCGTATTTTGTGGAATGACGGCCCACGGCTCAAGGCGCTAAGTGATGAACTGGCCGATAGGTCACTGGCGCCAACGGAACCAGGTAAAGGCCGTAACGTATGGTTTTGTGTCGGTTATACTCTGGCATCGCGCCGCACTTCCTGCGTGGCGTTGCATGATTGTGACATTGTCACCTATGATCGCAGTATGCTGGCCCGCTTGCTCTATCCTGTGGCGAATCCACATTTTCATTATGATTTCTGCAAAGGCTATTATGCGCGGGTAGCCGATGGAAAGTTCAACGGACGGGTTGGTCGCCTGCTGGTTTTCCCGTTACTCAAATCGTTGCAAAAGGTTTATGGCAATTCTGACTATCTGGAATACATGCGCAGCTATCGTTATCCGTTGTCGGGCGAGTTCGCTATGCGCACCCATATTTTGAATAACCTGCGTATCCCCAGCGACTGGGGATTGGAAATTGGCGTGCTGTCGGAGATACACCGGGGTACGGCAACCAGCCGCATCTGTCAGGTTGATATCGCTGACAACTATGACCATAAACACCAGCCGATGTCGGAAGAGGATCCTAACGCGGGCTTGCAGCGGATGGCGACCGATATCACCAAAGCGTTGTATCGTAAACTGGCGATATTGGGTGTGAATATCACCACGGATTCATTCCGTGTTCTGCGGGCAACTTATTACCGCACGGCTCTGGATATGATTGACGCATTCGAGCATGATGCCCGTATGAACGGTCTGCATTTCGATCGGCACACGGAGGAATCAGCCGTCGAACTGTTTTCTGATGTGATTACGCTTTCTGGCCAGGTATACAGTGAAAGTCCGGGAGACAAGCCCTTTGTGCCAAGCTGGAACCGAGTACAGTCAGCTTTTCCTGATATTCTCGAACGGCTATATGACGCCGTAGAAGCCGATAATCAGGATGATTAAATGCTCCCGAACTGCCACTTTCCAGTGGCAGTATTAACCTGGATGAAAAATTACAGATGAGTCCTGAACCAGTCAGTCTGAACGCTGACTACACGGTCGAAATATTCCCCGCTGTACATGTCATAGTGTCGGGCGCCATCTTCCACATATAGCTGTTTTTCATTCGCTTTCACTGCATCATATAATGCCCGCCCTTGATCTGGAGGATTGACAGTATCTTTTCCAGCCAGAACAACCAGGGTCGGGCAACTTACACGGGCGGCTTTCTCCTGGGGCTTGTATTGCAGGGTTTCTCTTACTGTAAGAAAAGGAATTTTAATATCCATTGAGGGATAGCGGGTTTTATTCTCTTCGAAAAATGCTTTTGATTCCGTATCACTTAATACGCGAGTTATGCCAACGAACATCTCCTTACCTGTCGATTTTTGTTTCTCCGCCATTTTATTCAACGTGGCCATGAAAGCTGTTTTTTCTTCATCTGACATTTTTCCCGTGACTATCGCCTCGCCATCGGCAAAAGCCAACTGGCTGACGATACATTTGATATCAGGGTTTTCAGCCGCAGCGCCGAATACATGACAGCCTCCAAATGATGTTCCCCACAGGCCGATACGATCAGCATCAACACCCGGCTGATTTTTAATCCATTCAACAACGGCGAGAATATCTTCAATCTGCATGGCAGGGACAAGGCGGCCACGCTCTCCTGCGCTTGCACCAAAACCCCGGTAATCAAATGTAACGGTGCAGAACCCTGAATGGGTGAAGAACTCGGCAAATGGCGGTAATAAAATCTCTTGTATGCCGCAGAATCCGTGGCACAAAATAATAACCGGCATATTTTCAGTCGAAACGGGTTTGCGTAGTGTAAGCGCGATGCCATTAGATAGTTGGTGTGTCATTGCGTCCATATGGTTGGTTTTTCCTTTTTCGGATGAATAAAAACTGATTCTAAGACAAGATGCTATGGGATTTAATTAAAAATTCCTTTACCTTCATTTGTATGCTGATACAGGGCCTGAACCCTGCGATTGCGCTCCTCCTGTTTTATCCATACTGGTATCAGGTATAAACTGTACCCGATCTGGAAACAAATAATGAAACACAGTCAGAGGAAAATAACATTATGATAATTTTTGTTACCGGTGCAACGGCTGGATTTGGTGAGTCTATTACCCGTAAATTTATCAAAGAGGGTCATAAAGTCATCGCGTGTGGTCGCCGTCAGGAACGCCTGGATGTGTTGAAAGAAGAGTTGGGAGCATCCTTGCATACGTTACGGCTTGATGTCCGCAACCAGAAATCTATCGATCAGGCAATGACGTCACTGCCCGCCGCCTGGCGCAAAATTGATGTTCTGGTAAACAATGCCGGGCTGGCCTTAGGTCTGGAGCCTGCGCATAAAGCCTATGTGAATGACTGGGAAAATATGATCGATACCAATAACAAAGGGCTGGTCTTTATGACTCGCGCCCTGTTGCCGGATATGGTCAAACGTAATGTCGGGCATGTTATCAATATCGGTTCTACTGCCGGGAACTGGCCTTATGC
Source organism: Brenneria alni (assembly GCF_003666245.1). Classification (GTDB taxonomy): domain Bacteria; phylum Pseudomonadota; class Gammaproteobacteria; order Enterobacterales; family Enterobacteriaceae; genus Brenneria; species Brenneria alni. Next base: position 115,074 of record NZ_MJLZ01000006.1, on the reverse strand, counting down.
CGGCGGCAACGTATATGGCGCGACTAAAGCCTTTGTCCGTCAGTTCAGCCTTGGTCTGCGGGCGGATTTGTTCGGTACTCAGGTACGTGTAACTAATATTGAGCCGGGCCTGGTCGGTGGAACGGAATTTTCCGCCATACGCTTTAAAGGCAACGAAGATAAAGTTACCCAAACCTATGATAATACCAAACCGCTTACGGCTGAGGATGTTGCTGAAGCCGTATTCTGGGTGGCGACGCTGCCTGCCCACGTTAACATTAACTCACTGGAAATGATGCCGGTCAGCCAGTCTTTTGCCGGGCTGAATGTGAACCGCGAAGGCTAACCCTGCATGGCGCGGAGTCTCTCTCGCGCCGCAACACAACATCTTGTTCTTCCCATTTGCGGTTATAGTGCCGTTGATATGAACAATGATACACTCTGACCTGAATCCGATGTCTCCTATTTATGTCAAGGTGAAACATGAACCAATATTCCTTTGTATCTCTGATTCGGGTCATGATCCCGCTGTCCATAATAATGGTCTCTGCTGTCTGGCAGCCCACTGTAATGGCAGAAACGCAACATGTCGTGATTGACTCTGGCAATAGCGCCTTATCGACAGAAGCGGTTCGACAAAGCAGTGAACAGTGGAATTCAACCCGCTCGTTGCGTAATAAAGTTAACTCTCGTACTGAGAAAGAATTCGATAAAGTTGAAAAGGCGATTGACGGACAGGAGAAGTGTAACGCCAGCTATAATGTTAATGCCTATTGGGAAGCCAATACCGAGCGTTGTCTTGATCGCCGCACCGGTCGTGCGGTTACACCCTGATTTTTAGTCTACGCTTGTAAAGTAAGCCTTATTGCCTGACGGATATAATACCAGGCAGTGGGCATGAATTTATTCAGATAAAAGGGTGATGGGATGAAAAAGGCAATTATTTTTGGTGCGGCTTTGTTTGTGATTGCTCCTCTGGCAGCGCAAGCGTCTTGTGAGAGCGTTAAGGAGGATATTTCACAGAAGATCATCAATAACGGCGTGCCGGAATCAGGTTTCACGCTTGATATTGTTCCTAACGATCAGGTGGATCAGGCCGGTGGTCAGGTGGTCGGTCATTGTGAAAATGACTCGCATAAAATCGTTTATACCCGACATGCTGATGGTCAGTCAACGACCAGTGCACAGTAATGGGCATACTTCGTTTTCAAGGATTCACAGGGGAACGAACAGGTTTCCCTGGCAATCCTTTTGAATTAAAAAACTATATCGGATGGTCGGATAAATTACGCTAGAAATAACATACCAACAGGACTAATAACTCACAGCCGAAAGATCGATATAGGAAGATAAATCACGCTGTTCAGCGCGGGGTAAATAAGGCAGTTCTCCTAATTGTGGTGCGGGGATTTTTTTACGCAGCGCTGTAATAATTTCAGCATAATTCGCCAGACCAGGATTAATACGGTTTGCGACCCAGCCTACTAGTGGTAATCCATCATTAATAATGGCCTGCGCGGTTAATAACGCATGGCTGATACAACCCAGTTTAATACCAACCACTAAAACAACCGGCAACTGTTCCTGAACAACCCATTCAGAATAAGGTCGCAGATCATTCATCAATGTGCGCCAGCCGCCGCTACCCTCAATCACCACAGCGTCTGCTATTTCACATAAGTGATGCAAACCCTGAGTCATGGCGCTGTAATTAATCGGCTGTTCGCTGGCGCTTATTTCATCTTCACGCAGCGCAATAGGATTAACCGAATCATAGGGTAAATAAAGGGAAGAGGCAGCCTGCAAAAGCAACGCATCTTTATTTCTCAACCCCTCCTCCGTTTCCACACATCCCTTTGCTATCGGTTTATAGCCTGCCACCGGTTTTCCCGTCACTGCCAGCTTTTGCAATAACGCTCTGGATACAACCGTTTTACCAACTGCAGTGTCTGTACCTGTGACAAAAATGCGTTTCAACATGAGACAACTCCGGGCCACCTGAAAATAACAAGCACTGCAAAAATGCTTTCCAATAGTGAAATTCTAGGCGATGCGCCATCCAGGCAGCTTGCGTTAGCTCAATGTTTTGCTTCTCAGGACTTCTACAGCAGAAAATGAAAATACACAAAGGAATAGAAAGTCGGCGTTTAACCCTGTAACAGCTTCACCAATAAAGACCCGTTGTATAACGCATCTTTAACCAATGCAGCGCCGGGCATAGTGCCCTGGTTATAAAACAGGGTTGCTTCTACCTGAATATTATGACTATAAGGAGGAAAAGACTGCTGATGAATACACCCCATCATGGCCGGGTATAAAATACTGGCCGCTTTATTAAGCGGAGAACCGACTAAAATTTTATCGGGATTAAATAAATTAACCATGATGGCGACGATACGACCCACATTATTACCGACATCGTTAATAATATCTTTTGCCAACTGATCGCCTTTCAGCGCTGCATCACAGAGGCTGTCTACCGTCAGTGGGGAACCATGCAGCATTGAGCTCATTGACGTATTCATGCGTTGCTGCGCCAAATCCAGCATACTTTCCGTGCCGGCAACCGTTTCAAGGCAGCCATGATTACCGCAATAACAACGTTTACCATACGGGTCGACCTGAGTATGCCCTATTTCGACCAGATTACGACTTCCCGCATGTAGAATACGTCCTCCGGTAATGACTCCGGCACCTACATTATGATCAATAACCACCTGAATGACGTTCTGACAGCCGCGGGATGCGCCGTACAACGCCTCTGCCATCGTCCAGGCACAGATATCATGTTGTACAAAAACGGGTAACCCGGTTCGCTGCTCCAGTGCTGGCCCTATCGCCATCTCTTCCACATTATAAAACGGCATCCGGTGAATTATGCCGGTTGTGGCGTCGATCATGCCCGGAGCGGTGATGGCGATGGCTGTCAGTCGTTCCAGCCGTTTTTGATACCTAATAAAGAACTGATCGATTTCATTCAGAATTCGCTGGAGTAAAGGCTGTGGATGTTCTGCGGGAAGAGGAACGCTATCTTCAACGACCAAAGTACTGCTTAGATCGCGCAGCGCCAGCGTCATAATATTGTGACTGATACGTGCCGAAAGGTAATGCCATGCCTGCGTATCAAGGATCAGCCCGATGGCCGGACGCCCCCTGCTGCCGATATCCTGATATTCCGTTTCCTGTACCAGATGGGCTTCTATCAGTTCACGTACAATCTTGGTGATACTGGCCGGCGCCAACTGTGCCCGTTTGGACAGTTCAATACGTGATATCGGGCCATATTTGTCGATCAGTCGGTATACAGTACCGGCATTCATTTGTTTAATTTGATCGATATGTCCTGGTTGACCGTCGGCAATCACAAACCTGGCTCCTACTCTGCATTGCTAGCACTGCTTGGGGTAATATTTTATTTTCACGCTGCAAAATAAAAAAACTGAGGGTATGGTGGAGCTTTTCATTAAAGCCGTCAAATATTTGATTCGTTATGTGATTTAACGCACATATTGAAGATATTGTCGGTTGATCATTAGCGAAATCAACGCTTGGGCCGCTGTCTTTAGAGGCCGATGTCGGATCGTAACCAGCCAGACTTCGAACCGCATCGTGCCGCATGTGCCAACAGTTGGTACTCCAGCGTGTCTGGTGACGGGTTGTTACGCATAATACCAAGATCGGCTTGCCGTTCTAACATTGCTCTTCTATGATCGCCTCATCTTTCCCTCGCCTAAACTTGGAATTATTTTGAGTACCCCGTCATCTCCGGCGTCGAACCCCATGCCTGTTTCCACTATTAACAACGGAGAAACGCTTCCATCGAAACCGAACGCTAATCGCAAATCACCTTATATTAAACGTGGCACACCTCAGTTTATGCGAGTCACACTGGCTTTGTTTTCTGCCGGATTAGCCACTTTCGCCCTGCTCTACTGTGTACAGCCTCTATTACCGCTTCTTTCTCGGGATTTTGCCATTTCCCCGGCGGCCAGCAGCTTGTCGCTTTCGGTATCAACGGTCATGTTGGCTATTGGATTGCTGTTTACCGGCCCGTTGTCTGATACCGTCGGCCGCAAGAATGTGATGGTAGTGTCGCTGATGCTGGCTGCCATTTGCACACTCATTTGCGCCTTTATGACCAGTTGGCACGGCGTGCTGATTATGCGTGCCATGATTGGCTTATCACTCAGTGGCGTTGCGGCTGTCGCCATGAGTTACCTGAGTGAAGAGATCCACCCCAGTGTGCTGGCTTTCTCTATGGGCCTTTATATCAGCGGTAACTCCATTGGCGGCATGAGCGGACGTCTGGTCTGCGGCGTATTGAGTGACTATTTCCCGTGGCGGGTTGCTGTTGGGGCGATTGGTGTTTTGGCGTTAATTGCTGCGCTAACCTTCTGGAAAATTTTACCTGAATCGCGTCATTTTCGGCCAGGCTCTTTGCGGCCCAAGACCTTATTGCTAAATGCCAAAGTGCACTGGCATGATGCCGGGTTACCGTTACTGTTTTTACAGGGTTTTTTGCTGATGGGCGCGTTCGTTACGCTCTTTAACTATATCGGCTATCGATTGTTGACCACACCTTACTTGCTCAGTCAGGCGATCGTCGGCCTGCTATCGGTGGTTTACCTGACCGGTAGTTACAGTTCACCTAAAGCGGGCGTGTTGACCTCCCGCTATGGCCGGGGGCCGGTGCTGAGTATTTCCATTGGATTGATGTTGCTGGGGTTAGGCGTCACCGCGCTGAGTCCGTTGGTGTGTATTTTTATCGGTATGATGCTGTTTGCCGCCGGTTTTTTTGCCGCTCACGCCGTTGCCAGCGGTTGGATTGGTCAGCGTGCGCGTCGGGCAAAAGGCCAGGCCTCTTCAATGTATCTATTTTCTTATTACCTGGGTTCCAGTTTGGCGGGAACATTGGGCGGCGTATTCTGGTACACATACGGCTGGGCGGGCATCACCGTATTTCTGGCGACGTTGCTATTTATTGCATTGGCGGTTAGCTTTCGCTTAAAACAACTCTCCTGATTGCCTTTCTCTCCTGTCTGACAAAATAAATTACTGTTGCTGATATTGGGAATAAGTAATATAAATAATAGTATGTTGTAACTAAATTAGTGTGATGTTATGGATCGTTATTCGCTTATTCATCGAATGCACAATTGCTTTACTTTGTTGGAAGAAAAGCTGGCCTTAATGCAAACCCTATTTTCAGAATTTAGATTGCTGTCAGGCCGCGTTTATTCTTTACCCCATATTGAAAAAGGCACCGAGCACGACGTCATAGAACAGATTGCCGTTCACCAGCATGTAGGCAAGGAGGCGCGTGAACTAGGATTAACACATTTCCAACGTTTGTTTATTCACCACTATCCAGAAACAATCAGCAGTAAAGCCGCAATACGGCTACCCGGAGCGCTGTGTTTTTCTGTCGACCACCAGCAGTATCAGCAGGCGCAACAATGCATAACCGACATTAATGAGCTGAAGAAAACGCTGGAGCAGATAGTGACCGTCGAATCAGGGCTAGAACCCGAACAACGCTTTGAGTTTGTACATACTCATCTGCAAGGGCTTATTACATTAAGCGCCTACCGATCGCTGACACTTATCACTAACCCCGCTTCCGTACGCTTTGGATGGGCAAATAAACATATCATCAAAAACATGAGTCGCGCTGAATTACTGGAAAAACTGAGAAAAAGCCTGCAAGCAGGCAGAAGTTCAGCACCGTATAGCAAAGAACAATGGATTGAATTAGTGACGCAGGAAATGGAAGAAGTCCGGCGATTGCCGGAACACGCGGTATTGAAAATAAAACGCCCGGTTAAAGTCCAGCCGATCGCCAGAGTATGGTATCCGCAACAACAAAAGCAAGTGCAACACCCCTGCCCGTCTCCGCTGTTAGTACTGTGTCGGCAAGAGCGCGGCGGTGAAGTTCCCATTATTGGCGAGTTGAATAATTATGATGCAGGCAACATAAAACATAAGCATAAACCGCAGGCAATTCCGCTGCGTTTGTTGATACCTCGTTTGCATCTGTATACCGACGACCTGTAATAAATCCTGCCGGCAATCACTCGCCGGCAGGTAAAGTAATACGCTAATCAGCTTTTCAGGCTACCGACCATATCCTGTGGCCGTACCCACTCGTCAAACTGCGCGTCAGTGAGATACCCCAACTTCAGGGCGGATGCTTTTAAGGTTAAGCCTTCTTTATGCGCCTTTTTAGCAATTTCAGCCGCTTTATCATAACCAATGTGAGTGTTAAGCGCGGTAACCAGCATCAGCGATTCATTCAGCAGTTGATCGATGCGCTCACGATTCGGCTCAATACCCACGGCGCAATGTTCATTAAAGCTCTTCATTCCATCAGCCAGCAGACGGACTGATTGCAGGAAATTATGAATCACCATAGGGCGGTAAACGTTCAGTTCGAAGTTACCCGAAGCCCCCCCTATATTGACGGCGACATCATTCCCCATAACCTGGCAACACAGCATGGTCATGGCTTCGCACTGCGTTGGGTTAACTTTGCCGGGCATAATCGAACTACCGGGTTCATTTTCAGGAATGCTCAGTTCACCAATACCGCAGCGCGGGCCAGAAGCCAGCCAGCGAACATCATTAGCTATCTTCATCAATGACGCGGCCAACCCTTTCAGAGCGCCATGCCCATGAACCAATGCGTCACAGGTGCCTAACGACTCAAACTTATTCGGCGCCGTCACAAACGGCTGCCCGGTCAGTTGCGCCAGTTCGGCGGCGACCCGGACGGCATATTCAGGATGTGTGTTTAATCCGGTGCCTACCGCCGTTCCGCCCAACGCCAATTCACAGAGATGGGGCACACTGTTTTTAATATGCTTCAAATTATGTTGCAGCATGGCCGCCCAACCAGAAATTTCCTGTCCCAGCGTTAATGGCGTTGCATCCTGCAAATGGGTACGGCCAATTTTCACGATATCCTTGAACTGTTCGGCTTTCGCCGCCAGCGTTTGATGCAGTTCCGTTAACTCAGGAATAAGGTGTTCATTAATGGCTACAACGGCCGCAACATGCATTGCCGTAGGAAAAACATCGTTGGAACTCTGGCTTTTATTCACATCATCATTGGGATGAACCAGACGGCTATTGCCCCGCTCCCCGCCCAATAATTCACTGGCGCGGTTTGCCAGCACTTCATTCATATTCATATTGCTTTGCGTGCCTGATCCGGTTTGCCAGATGGCTAACGGGAATTCTCCGACATGCTTGCCAGCCAGTACTTCATCAGCAGCCTGTATGATGGCATTTCCACGATCATCGGAGAGCAATTTCAGATCCATATTAACGCTGGCCGCGGCACGTTTCGTCTGTGCCAAAGCATAAATCAATGCTCGCGGCATTTTTTCTTCGGAAATACGAAAATGCTCCAGTGAGCGCTGCGTCTGTGCCCCCCATAAGCGTTCAGCAGGAACGTCAATCGGCCCCATTGAGTCTTTTTCAATACGCGTCGTTGTCATTGCCTTTTTCTCCTTAGCCTTCTGAATGATGAATAGCCTTACACTGTCTGGAATAGTGACACATAAAACATTACCATGGTGTGAGCAGGTACGGTGTATTCATAACACATGGGTTTATTAGCTATTTTAATCAAAATGAACTTAACGTCAGGAAACCAACATGCAAAAAATGCTCAATCGTGTCCAGCACTACTCCTGGGGTAGCAAACACGCATTAACTGAGCTATATGGCATTGATAATCCTAACGATTTACCAATGGCTGAATTATGGATGGGCGCCCATCCGAAAAGCAGCTCTCATATCATTGATGCAAAAGGCAACGATCGTAATCTGCGGGAAGTGATTGCTGAGGATCCAGCCTTGCACCTGGGAGCAACCGTAGCGCAGCAATTCGGGGAATTACCCTTTTTATTTAAAGTGTTGTGCGCAGACCAGCCGCTTTCCATTCAGGTACACCCAAATAAATCTTCAGCAGAACAAGGCTTTGCGAAAGAAAATACCGCAGGTATCGCGCTGAATGCCGCTGAACGAAACTATAAAGATGCGAATCACAAGCCTGAATTGGTCTACGCACTGACCTCCTTTCAGGCGATGAATGGCTTTCGGGAATTATCTGAAATTGTCGCGCTATTACAACCAGTCGCCAACGCTCACCCCTCTATCACTGTTTTTTTACAGCAGCCAGACAGTAAAAATCTCTCCATGCTGTTTGCTAACCTGCTGAGTATCGACGGCATTCAAAAAAGCCATGCGCTGGGCGTATTAAAGGCCGCGCTGAACAGTCAGCACGGTGAACCCTGGGCAACCATTCGGGACATTACGCAGTTTTACCCCCACGACAGCGGTCTGTTCTCTCCGCTTTTGCTTAATGTGATTACGCTCAATCCCGGTGAAGCCATGTTTTTATATGCACAAACCCCTCACGCTTATTTAAACGGAGTCGCACTGGAAGTCATGGCGAATTCGGACAACGTGCTGCGGGCAGGCTTAACACCTAAGCACATTGATATTCCAGAGCTATTGGCCAACGTGAAATTTGAAGCCAAACCTGCGGCCCATTTATTGACAACCCCCAACAGGCATGGAAATGAGCTACGCTTTCCTATTCCTGTTGATGATTTTGCCTTTTCTGTGCATACCCTGAACGATGAACCAAAATCGATCAGCCAGCACAGCGCAGCCATCATTTTCTGCATTGATGGCAATGCGTTATTGCAAAAAGACCATGAGCAGCTCGGGCTTAAAGCGGGCGAATCCTGCTTTATTTCCGCCAATGAATCACCAGTAATGGTGCAAGGACAAGGGCGTATCGCCCGCGTGTTTAATCGGTAATAACCACCGGTACATACTCTCTCGCCCGGAAGAAGCTGGGCGCGTTTTTAAATAAGGATGAATAAAAATGAAGAAGTCATTAGTTGCCGTCAGCGTCATCATCGCTTTGGGAGCAGTCTGGAGCGGCGCTTCCTGGTACACCGGTAAACAATTGGCTCAGAATATTGATGAGGTTACCGACAACATCAATACGCAATTAAAAATGGCTTACCCAAACGCCGGTCTGAAATTAGTGTACCGTGACTATCAGGGTGGCGTTTTTAGCAGTAAATTTGCCTACGTTATGCAAGCCGATGGCTCCGCAAAAGGGCAACAAATCCTCGCCCCCGGTGAAGAAATTGTCTTCAATGAAACGTTTTCCCACGGCCCCTTCCCTTTGGCGCAGCTCAAAAAGTTTAATCTGGTTCCCACAATAGCGTCCGTACACGGTGAACTGGCGAATACCCCGCCGGTTAAACCGCTGTTCGACCTTACCCAAAATAAACCGTTTATCATCACCGAAGCGCACGTGCCTTACAGTGGCGACATCCATTTCAATGTGACGCTGCTTCCAATTGAGCATCAGGATAGCGATCGAAAAATGTCTTTCAACGGTGCCGATCTGCAATGGGTCACTCCCCGCGATCTGCGCAGCAACAAGCTATCCATAACCATGAATAACCTGCTGATGGAAAAGAAAAATCCCTGGGGAGAAAGGGAAAAAGTTGAAGTAAAAGACGTCGTCCTGAACAGCAATCATCATAAAGGAAAATTTGATATCAACTTAGGCGACGGCAATCTGACGATTAAGTCCCTGACGTTTACCGTAGAAGGTGAAGAACCGGTTACAGTGAGCAATTTTTCACTGCAAAGCGCCCTAACGGAAGATGATAAGAACCTGGCTGGCAATGTGACGCTGGCGTTGTCATTGGCTATCAGCGATCGTAATCTCGGCTCAGGGAATATGGCTATCGCGTTCTCGCAAATTGATGCTGAAGGCACTAAACGCTTTGTAACCAACTACCAGAAAAAAGTGCAACAGATTTTGCAAGACCCACAAAATATGAATCCGGATTCCTATCAGCAAGAACTGGCAATGGTTTTCCTGCAATATTTACCTGACTTGTTGAAGGGTAATCCGAACATCACCCTCTCTCCGCTCAGTTGGAAAAACAACAAAGGCGAAAGCACTTTCACGCTGGCCGTGGATTTGTCCGATCCTCTTCAGAACAGTGCAAAAGCAGCCGATCCATCCGCTTCAGATGAAGAAAAAATCATCCTCCAGTCTGTCAAAAAACTTGATGCTAAATTGAATGTACCCTTAGTTATGCTGGCAGAACTGATGGTTCAGGCCGGGCAACCGCCAGCAAACGATGCAGAGAGAGCACAGGCCGATAAAATGGCGCTGCAGCAGGTACAGATGATGGCAGGTATCGGTCAAATGAACCAGATTACCGTCACTAAAGACAATGCCATCACCAGTTCATTGCAGTATGCCGACGGTCAGGTTGATTTCAACGGCAACAAAATGCCATTGGCAGATTTCATTGCGCCGTTTATCACTATCCCCGACGAAAGCAATGAAGAGCTGCTCCCCAATGGGCAGGAACCCGCCGCTCCGCCCGCGCAGTAGCACCGAACATCAACAGATAAAGAAAAGCCTGTGGTAGCGGTATCGCCGCCACAGGCATTTTTCTCCGGTCTGAGTCTGTCTTTCCTGCTGAGAGATGTTGTATGCAAAAATTCAAAATATTCATGGAAGAACATCAGACCGCCATCTACTTTATCTCGGTGATAGCGGCGGTGTTGATTGCCCTGTTACTCCCCAAAACAGAAAAACTGGACGTGGCGATCAATCCTGCGCTGGCATTGATGCTCTTTGTCACTTTCTTACAGGTGCCATTAACGTCGCTGAAGCGTAGTTTTACTCAGGTACGGTTTCTTGCCGCCCTGCTGATTGCCAATTTTATCGTTATCCCGCTGTTCTTGGCCTGTCTTATTCCTTTTTTACCTCCCGACCCGCTTATCCGGCTTGGCATACTGCTGGTCTTACTCGCCCCATGCATTGACTACGTAGTGACATTCTCTCATCTCGGTCGTGCCGATGCCCCGCAGCTACTGGCCGCCACACCGGTGCTGCTTGTGGTGCAAATGCTGGCACTGCCGTTTTATCTAGGCCTGTTTCTCAGCCGGGATGCGGCTGAACGCATCCATATGGCGCCGTTTTTTCACGCGTTTATCTGGCTGATTGTCATTCCCTTGCTGCTTGCCGGGTTGGTTCAATGGGGGGCATCCCGTTCTCAGTCATTAAACACCATTGCCGATAAGCTTGGTTTTTTGCCCGTTCCCGCCACCGCGCTGGTGTTATTCGTGGTAGTGATTTCCGTCATTCCTCAGCTTAAAACCACGTGGTCTACCGTGCTGATAGCCATTCCGTTCTATATGGTGTTCGCGATCGTCGCGCCTGCCCTGGGGTGGGTAACGGGCAAGATTTTCCGCCTGGATACCGCTGGCGGCCGCGCCGTCGCCTTCAGTGCCGGGACACGAAATTCTCTGGTTGTTTTACCTCTGGCGTTGGCTATACCCGGTGCGATCCCGGTACTACCCGCCATTATCGTTACCCAGACATTGGTGGAGTTGTTAAGTGAACTGATTTATATCCGTGTTATCCCTAAGCTAACTGCACAGCCCCACTTACGTGAGGTTGAGTGAGTTATTGAGAGACACCCTGTCTCTTACTGAAAACTGATCAAAACGGCAACGTTTTGTCCTGTATCTGAAAATCTATTTCACTTTTTTTAGCAAAAAACGGTCATTAGCCGCCATTTTTTTTATACTTCACCGCACTTACGGGCTGTGACCCGGTTTACCGATCGACTATTTGCAAAGAGTACATCATGATTGACTTGCTACTCCCCCTTACGGATATTCACCGCCACCTGGATGGCAATATCCGGGCGCAGAGCATTCTGGAACTGGGTCTCCAGTTCAATATTGCGTTGCCCGCCAATGATCTGACATCACTGCGCCCTCACGTTCAAATCACTGAAAATGAGCCGGATTTGCTGAGTTTTTTGCAAAAACTGGATTGGGGCGTTGCCGTTCTGGGGTCATTGGATGCCTGCCGCCGCATTGCTTATGAAAATGTTGAAGATGCCGTCAACGCCGGGCTGGATTATGCAGAGCTTCGTTTCTCCCCCTACTATATGGCGATGAACCATCATCTGCCGATTGCCGGTGTGGTGGAAGCCGTGATTGATGGCGTGACTGCTGGTAGCCGCGATCATGACATTGATATCCGTCTGATTGGCATCCTAAGCCGCACCTTTGGTACTGATGCCTGCCAACAGGAGCTGGATGGCCTGCTGGCCCACCGCGATCACATCGTTGCCCTTGATCTGGCTGGTGATGAGCTGGGGTATCCCTGCGAGCTTTTTTCATCACACTTCAGACAAGCCCGTGACGCAGGCTGGCACATTACCGTACATGCAGGGGAAGCTGCCGGACCAGAGAGTATCTGGCAGGCCATCAATCAACTGAAAGCGGAGCGGATTGGTCACGGTGTGACGGCAATTATCGATACTGGGTTGATGACATACATGGCGGAAAACGGTATCGGTATTGAATCCTGCCTGACGTCCAATATCCAGACCAGTACGGTCGAGTCGCTGGATAAGCACCCGCTGCAACATTTTCTGCGTTATGGTATTCCCGCCACGATTAACACTGACGATCCTGCCGTACAGGGCATCGAAATCGGGCATGAGTATCAGGTTGCGGCGCCATTAGCCGGGTTAACCGCCAAAGAAACCCGGCAGGCGCAAGAAAACGGATTAACCATCGCGTTTATTAGTGAACAGGAAAAACGACAACTGCGAGAGAAGGTACGGCGTAAACGCGGAGCGGCGCAATAATTTAGTCACCATCAGAACGGCATTACAGTATTCACCTTCGCCTCAGACTATTGACAAAGCTCATTATTAGGGAGAGCGTGCTGAGGGGGCGTAGCGGTGTAAGCCGCCGACAAATTTGCCGGGAGCAAAATTTGAACAGCATTTATGCTGACCCGCAGGGTGGGACACAAGGATGTGTCCCATAATGGCCCCTCGGTACGCTAGCCCGGGTATCTCAGGCTTACAGGCGACTTTGTCAGCAAACTCAGGTGATCCCAAGATCGCCTGCTTAAACAAAACGCCAACTATCTGCGATAAGGACCGGCTGATCTAACCATTTTTCAGCGTCATCACTTTTCTCTGCTGGTGGGATGCTAATCCCACTTCAATCAGTTCCATGACCTGGATGGCCTGATGAACCGTTACCGGATTATCGCCCTTTCCGGTTAGTGCATCACGGATCGCCGCATAATAAGCCGGGTAGTTACCGGGTATCGTTGGCACGGCCTGCTCGGCCGCAATGCCATCATGATGCAGGGTCAACACGCCATCATGCCGATCTTGTCCCCAGTCAGCCTGTGGCGGACGCTCACCGGTTTTTAGCCGATCTTCCTGTCCATCAAGGCCGTATTTAACAAAGCTGCCGCGTGTACCATGAACGATGTAACGCGCCGAAGGGGCGGCCACCAGCATACTGGCATGTAATACCACCCGGCGTTGAGGGTAAATCAAGGTGGCGTGGAAATAGTCTATCGCCTTACTGCCGGGTCTTAGCTGCGCCATATCAACCTGAATCGCCACCGGTAAACCAAATAGCTGCAAAACCTGATCCAGCAAGTGCGGCCCTAAATCGTACCAGATACCACTTCCTTCACTGCCATCCTCACGCCAGCGCTGACGCACTTGAGGGCGGAACCGGTCAAAATGGGATTCCAGATAAACCACATCGCCTAACGAGCCAGTATGAAGTAACTGTTTTAGCGTCAGGAAATCGCTGTCCCAGCGGCGGTTATGGAATACCGAAAGTAGCCTACCCGTATGTTCCGCCACCATGCCTAATTCATATGCCTGTGACAACGTCACCGTGAAAGGTTTATCCACCACCACATGCTTACCCGCTTCCAGCGCCTGTTTTGCCAGCGGGAAATGGGTTCCATTAGGGGTTGGAATGACAATAAGATCGATATCAGGGTCGTTGAACAGCATTTGCGGGTCGCGTTCTACCCGCATTTTCGACCAGTCGGCATGAACTTTATCGGTATTACTGCTGGAGATCGCCACCAGCTCCATACCTGACGTCCCGGCGATAAGTGGTGCGTGGAACGTTTTACTTGCATAACCGTATCCCAGTAACCCAACACGAACGGTGTCACTCATACAGATTCCCCTCTGGCCGCGTTTAGTGGTGATATTGACCTCAGTATATCAAGTTCCGGGGATACTGGCTTCCCTCGCCCCCCACATCGGCGGGTCTGGTTTTTTGACTGACGGATAGTTGATTTCACTACTGCGGCGCCGGAAATCACTTGGGCTGACGCCCACTCGTTTACGGAACACCCGTGAAAAATAAAGCTGATCGTCATAACCGACCACCCTGCCAATATTGGCAATGGACTCCTGCGTCGTTTGTAACAGTAATTTGGCGCGGATCACCCGCTGATCTTCGCGCCAGCGCAAAATATTGATACCTACCTGCTCACGAAACAGATGCGCCAGCCGCGACGGCGACAGACAAACGTGCCGGGCAACCTCATCAATACGCAACTCCCCCGCCAGATTGCTGGTAATAAACTGGCAGGCTTCAATAATCCGGGGGTCCATAATTTTTTGCGGGCTCTGCGGATCTTCTTCCATCGCCCTCAATAGCAGGCGCTCAAGCAGGTTCATCCCCAGCTCCTCCGAGAATCGTCGCCCTGAACGCTGAGTTTGTTCAATATTGGCAAACAGCCGATCAAACTCCAGCAACAGTGAATTGTTCGGCAGGCTCAGGCGGCCCACACCGCAATTCCTGCTATGCCATTCCAGCCAGTCGGCCCAGTACGCACGCGGTCGGAAATACACCCAGCGGTGATACCAGCAGTCGCTATTAGGCGAACGCCCGTAAAAATGGGTTGATTTGGGCGGAAACAGCAGTAAATCGCCCGGATTACAATAAAAGGCATTATCACCATCAAAAACCTGTCCCTGTCCTTTGATGGTGAGATTAATGATATAGCCCTTCATGCCATCGGGACGATCGATAAAGAAGTCTAGCGGCCCGTCCGTCAGGATCGGCGTTAATCCGGCAACCAGGTAGGCGTTAAACGAGTAACCTGGCAGCAACGGATTAGACTGGGATTCATCTGCCACGCGGTGATACATCAAACCTCCGGAATACGCAGAAAAAAACGAATAAACCTGGCTTATACGCTCTTCTTCGCCAACTGTTTGTAACGGTCAAAGATAACCGCGGCCAGCAGAATCAAACCACGCACCACATATTGTGAGAACGGTGAAATATTCAGTAGGTTCATGGCATTTTCAACCGTCCCCAAAATCAGAACCCCGGCGACAACATAGGAAATTTTACCAATGCCGCCTTTCAATGAAACTCCGCCCAGCACACAGGCCGAAATCACGATCAGTTCATAACCAAGAGAGGTCATCGGCTGGCCGCTGGTCATACGTGATGCCAGAATGATGCCCGCAGCGGCGGATACCAGACCGGAAAGCGCGAAAATGATGATTTTCGTGCGCACCACAGGAACCCCCGCCAGACGGGCGGCTTCTTCATTTCCCCCTATCGCCAGCGTATTGCGCCCAAAGGTGGTTTTGTTCAGCAACAGTCCAAACAGCATCATACACGCCACGGTAATCCAGATAGGCGCGGGTAATCCCAGCCAGTTGGTATAGCCCAGCGCGAAGAAGCGCTCGTCTTCAATACCGACGGCTTTACCATCCGATATAATGTAAGCCAGGCCGCGGGCGATCTGCATGGTGGCCAGCGTAGTGATCAGGGCGTTAATTTTTAGGCGCGCAATAATAAAGCCGTTAACTAAACCGAATGCCGCGCCCAGCAATAACCCGGCACCCACGCCGATCCACAAACTTTCACTGATATTGATAACCACCGCCGTGGTCACGCCGGCGCAGGCAATAATAGACGCGACAGACAGGTCAAAATCCCCGGACGCCAGACAGAACAACATGCCGCAGGCCACCATGCCTGACATGGATATCGCCAGCCCCAATCCTTTCATATTGATAAAACTGGCAAAATTCGGCACAGAAATCGCACATCCAAGAAACAGTACGGCAAACACCACCAACATGCCGTAGTTATCCCAAACGCGGGACATCCCGTTACCGGTTTTCTTCTTCACCGAAGTCGCAGACGTAGCTGTTGACATTATTTGGCTCCTTTGCGGTTAGGCAACCGCAGGTTCGATATCGGGGGTTCGTAACATTGCCAGACTCAGCACTTTCTGCTCGGTGGCTTCATCGTGCAGAAGTTCGCCGGATACCGCGCCTTCACGCATCACAACGATGCGGTCAGCCAGGCCAAGCACTTCCGGCAGATCGCTGGAGGCAAACAGAACGGCGATGCCTTGCTTCGCCAGCGCATAAATGACGTGATAAATTTCATGCTTGGCGCCTACGTCAATCCCACGCGTTGGCTCGTCCAGCAAGATGACCTTCATCTCTTCTGATAACCAGCGGCCCAGAATGGTTTTCTGCTGGTTACCGCCGGAAAGATTCATCATCAGTTGTTCGTCTGAAGGGGTTTTAATGTTTAGCGACTGAATGCGGCGGGCCGCGTTTTCCTCTTCCCACGGGTTATTAATGATAAAGCCGGCCTTCAGGCTCTTGCGCCGTGCGCTGATGTTAATGTTGTCGCGCACCGAATGAACGGCGATAATCCCCTCCGCCTTGCGATCTTCCGGGCAAAGCATGACTCCCTGGCGGATCGCATCAATCGGGGAATTCACCACCAGTGGCTGGCCATCCAACAGCACCTGTCCGCTGGTGATTTTGGTCGCGCCGAATAACCCTTTCATCAGTTCGCTACGTCCGGCGCCCACCAGCCCGAACAACCCGACGATTTCCCCTTGCCGTACATGCAGTGAAATCGTTGACTTCACGCCCGGCGCCTTAACTTCCTGCAACGTCAGCCGTTCCTCGCCATGCGCACGAGGTGAATACCCGTAGATATCACCTAGGTTTCTCCCCACCATCGCCTGCACCAGCGATTCATGGTTCACCTGTCGCATATCCTCAAACGTGCGCACATAGCGGCCATCTTTAAACACCGTGATGGCGTCGCTCAACGCGAAAATTTCTTCCATACGGTGCGAAACATACAGAATGATCCGCCCTTCGCGGCGTAATTCAGCGATCACCCGGAACAGTTGTTCGATTTCACGGGCGGATAGCGAACTGGTCGGCTCATCAAAAGCAATAATTTTAGCGTTACGGGCCAGTGCTTTGGCGATTTCCACCATTTGCCACTGACCGATAGAAAGGTACTTGAGTGGTGTATCGGGATCGATATCCAGCCCCAGATGCTCAAGCTGCAATTTGGCCTCATAGCGCAGCAGCGAATAATTCACCATGCCGTACTTATGCGGTAACTGGCCGAGGTAAATATTCTCCGCCACCGTCATTTCCGGCACCAGATGCAATTCCTGATAAATAATGGCTACACCGGCATTCAGGGCATCCATCGTGTTGTTGAACTGCACCGGCTTACCCTGAATGTGAATTTCTCCGGCAGAAGGCAAATAGTTGCCGCTCAGGATTTTTAACAACGTTGATTTGCCCGCCCCGTTTTCCCCCATCAATGCATGGATCTGGCCTGCCTGACAGGAAAAGCTGATATCCGCCAGCGCTTTAACACCGGGAAATTCTTTACCAATACCATGAAACGACAAATAAGGTGACTGTGCCGTCATTTCCGTTTCCTCTTGGTTAACACGTTACCGCAGAAACGGCGGACATCCATGTCCTGCCGAAATCTGTTCAGTTAAGACCGGGATACACGGTTCTTGGTCACCGTGATTACATCAGCCCTTTTTTCTCCAGCTCGACCTTGAAGTTGTCACGGGTGATCAGCACGACGTCGGTGACTTCAGTGAATTTTTGCGGCTCCACGCCTTTAGTGATCCACTCATTGAGCATCTGGATACTTTTGTAGCCGTGGATATCCGGGCTTGGCAGCAGCGAACCGTAGAAGCCGGTTGCCTGTCCTTTCGACAGTTCACTGATCGCATCCACGCCGTTGATACCGATGCCAACCACATTGGACGCCTTGAAGCCCTGACCTTCTGTGGCACGCACCCCCCCCAGCACGGTGTTATCATTCATGCCGACAATCAGCCAGTTCTTCACTTTAGGATGTTGAACCAGCATAGAGTTGGCCGCGTCAAATGCCCCTGGGATATCATTGGATTTGGTTGGCACCTGATAGATTTGTTTTTCCGGGAAACCCGCCGCTTTTAACGCCGCCATCGAACCGGAGGTGCGACGGCGTGCGGTATCCAGTTCATTTGCCGTGATCGCCATAACCGCAGTTTCATCAACCTTCCAACCGCGTTTGTTCATTTCGTTCCACAGCTCCTGCCCCTGACGCTCGCCAATTTTGGTGGCGGCCATCATCACTAATGGAACGGTGTCCATTGGCTGGCCTTTGGCATTAACAAACTGGTCATCCACCGCGATCACTTTCAAATCATAACCACGCGCTTTGGCGACAATAGCAGGCCCTAATTTCGGGTCAGGCGTACAAATCACGAAACCTTTCGCCCCGCTGGCCGCCAGGCTATCAATCGCATTAAGGGTTTTTTCGCCATCGGGGACGGCGATTTTGATAACGTCAAAACCGAGATCTTTTCCTGCCTTATCAGCAAATTTCCATTCTGTCTGGAACCAGGGTTCTTCTGGCTGTTTAACCAGAAATCCCAGTTTCATGGTTTCGGCGATAGCCGATTGTGACATAAGCGCAGTCAGCCCAATCGTTACCAGCGCCTTAGTGAATTTATGCATGATGTTCTCCGGTATATTTATCTTTTTACACGCCAGAGGATCTTGGGAGTGTAATCGTTTCCAGCAGGGTATTTCCGGTCTGGATAAAGAAAAAACACAGAGTTAGTGCAAGTCCTTTACGCAGCAGCATTCAGACGTTGTATGTTTTAGCTGTTATTTTCGCCAAGAATATAGAGCGTTATCACATAGCGGAACAACGACAGGTTTGTGCATATATCCAGCGAATTTAACCAGCCGTTAACTTTTGACGAACCTCACAAAATGACGACGGGCGGCAGAAAAATACATACATCCAGCTAACCGTTCCTCACGCCCCCGCGTATCCCTGTCTATCGTAAACAGCAATAAAGACAGGATGAGCAGGAGCAAAGAAATGAGTGCGGATGCGATTACGATTGGCCTCGACTTTGGCAGCGATTCGGTACGCGCCTTAGCCGTTGACTGTCAAACCGGGCAAGAATTAGCAACAGATGTGGTTTATTACCCCCGCTGGCGCGAAGAAAAATATTGCCAACCGGCGAATAACCAATTCCGACACCATCCTCTGGATTATATTGAATCACTGGAACAGGCTATTCGTGCCGTGGTGGAACGCCTGACCGCCGGGCAGCGTCAACAGGTCTTCGGCATCGGTGTCGATTCAACCGGCTCCACACCGGCCCCGATTGATCAACAGGGTAACATTCTGGCATTACGCCCTGAATTCGCCGACAACCCCAATGCCATGTTTGTGCTGTGGAAAGATCACACGGCGATAGAGGAATCGGAAGCGATTACCACGCTGTGCCGCAGTGGTCAGTTTGCCGATTACACTCGTTATATCGGCGGGGTATACTCCTCTGAATGGTTCTGGGCAAAAATACTCCACTTATCACGTGAAGATGCCGCCGTCCGTCAGGCTGCGGTGTCCTGGGTCGAACTGTGCGACTGGGTGCCCGCCCTGCTCTCTGGCACCCACGCCCCCCATGACATCAAACGTGGCCGTTGCAGCGCCGGGCATAAATCGCTCTGGCACCCTGACTGGGGCGGTGTGCCGCCAAAAGCGTTCTTGCACGCGCTCGATCCCTGTCTGACCGAAAATCTGCACTACCCTCTGTTTACCGACACCTGGACAGCCGATCTGCCCGTCGGCACTCTCACGCCCGAATGGGCGAA
Source organism: Brenneria alni (assembly GCF_003666245.1). Taxonomy (GTDB): domain Bacteria; phylum Pseudomonadota; class Gammaproteobacteria; order Enterobacterales; family Enterobacteriaceae; genus Brenneria; species Brenneria alni. Next base: position 95,215 of record NZ_MJLZ01000006.1, on the reverse strand, counting down.
ACGGCTCGGCCTGCCAGAAACGGTGGTTATCTCAGGCGGGGCATTTGACTGCCATGTCGGCACCGTTGGCGCAGGGGCGCAGCCCTATACGCTGGTTAAAGTGATCGGCACGTCAACCTGCGACATCCTGATTGCCGATGAAGCACGCATTGGCGATCGGGCGATCAAGGGGATCTGCGGTCAGGTCGATGGCAGCGTGGTGCCCGGCTATATCGGGCTGGAGGCCGGACAGTCCGCCTTTGGCGATATGTACGCCTGGTTTGGCCGACTGTTAAACTGGCCGCTACAGCAAGCGGCCAACGATCACCCGCAGCTCAAGCCACAGTTGCAGGCTACAGAGGCCAGATTGCTTGAGCGGCTCACTCAGGCCTGGGCTGAAAATCCGACCCTGGATCATCTGCCGGTGGTACTTGACTGGTTTAATGGCCGCAGAACACCTTTCGCCAACCAGCGGTTAAAAGGCGTCATCACCGATCTCAATCTGGGTACGGATGCTCCCACCCTGTTTGGCGGATTTATTGCCGCCACGGCCTTTGGCGCCCGCGCCATTATGGAGTGTTTTGAACAACAGGGCGTTCCGGTTGAGAACATTCTGGCGCTCGGCGGCATCGCCCGGAAGTCCCCCACCATCATGCAGGTCTGTACCGATGTGATGAACCGTCCCTTGCAAATTGTGGCGTCCGACCAGTGCTGTGCGCTGGGGGCGGCCATCTTCGCCGCCGTCGCCGCGGGTGTTCATGCCGATATCCCAACCGCACAGCACCATATGTCCAGCCGTATTGAGCGAACATTACTGCCAGATAGCCGACGCGTCGCACACTACCAACGGCTTTACCAACGTTATCAACAGTGGTGCCGTCTGGCCGAACCGGCTTACAACGCGAAGCGCAACGCTGATGCTTAATCACCGGTCAATTTTCATTCTCTTCCCGCCGGGAATAAACAGGAGTCATCATGGATCATTTTAAACCGCTTGAAGTCTGGTTTGTTATTGGCAGCCAGCCTCTTTATGGGCCAGAAACCTTACGTCAGGTAAAAGAGAATGCGGAATGCGTTGTCGCCGGTCTGAATCAGCAAGCAGCTCTGCCGGTAAAACTGGTACTTAAACCACTGGTAAAAACACCGGACGAAATTATCTCGCTGTGTCGTGACGCCAACTATCAGGATAGCTGTATCGGCCTGCTCACCTGGCTGCACACTTTCTCTCCCGCCAAGATGTGGATCGGTGGGCTTAGTCTTCTTAACAAGCCGCTATTGCAATTTCATACGCAGTTCAACGCGGAAATTCCGTGGGATACCATGGATATGGATTTTATGAACCTGAACCAGACCGCGCACGGTGGCCGGGAATTTGGCTTCATTGGCGCACGAATGCGTCTGCCGCATCAGGTTATTGTTGGTCACTGGCAGGATAGACATGCCCATGAACGCATCGCCAAATGGATGAGGGTGGCGGCCGCCATTCAGGAAAGTAAACGGCTGAAAATTGCCCGTTTTGGCGACAACATGCGCGAAGTGGCGGTGACGGAGGGTGATAAGGTCAGTGCGCAGATTCAGTTCGGTTATTCCGTCAGCGCCTGGGGGCTGGGTGATTTGACCAGCGAGGTTGATGCCGTCGCCAAAGGCGATATCAATACGCTGGTTGAAGAGTATGAAGCCAGCTATCACTTAACGGATGCCGTAAAACTTCATGGCCCCAACCGTCAAAACCTGCTGGATGCAGCACAAATTGAACTGGGTATGCGGCGTTTTCTGGAACAAGGCGGCTATAAAGCTTTCACCACAGATTTTGAAAATCTGTGTGGGCTGAAGCAGTTGCCCGGTCTGGCGGTACAGCGCCTGATGCAGCAAGGCTATGGTTTCGGCGGCGAAGGCGACTGGAAAACCGCTGCTTTGTTGCGCATCATGAAAGTCATGGCCGACGGATTACAGGGTGGTACGTCGTTTATGGAGGATTACACCTACCACTTCCAGAGCGGTAACAATTTGGTCGTGGGTTCCCATATGCTGGAAGTGTGCCCCAGCATTGCGAAAGAACAGAAACCCAGTGTGGATGCACAGCATCTGGGCATTGGCGGCAAAGCCGATCCTGCCCGTCTGATTTTCTCCACGCCTGCCGGTCTCTCCCTCAATGCCAGCGTTATCGATATGGGGGATCGTTTCAGAATGCTGGTTAATCTGGTGGATGCCATCGAACAGCCCCGCCCATTACCCAGACTGCCCGTCGCACGCGCCATCTGGCAAGCCCAACCATCTCTGGAGGTGGCGGCTGAAGCCTGGATTTTAGCCGGTGGGGCGCATCATACGGTATTCAGCCAGGCATTGGATGTGGATTATATGCGTCTATACGCTGAAATGCAGAATATTGAATTACTGGTGATCGACAATGATACCCGGCTCCCTGATTTCAAAGACGCGCTGCGCTGGAACGAGGTGTACTACAAACTCTGTGGCTGTTGATACGGTCATACTGTGACGGGCGACTCCGGTCGCCCGCCTTGCCGCTTTCTGCACCCATTGCTTAAAATACTTATTGATTTAGCATGTGTTCCCAAATCGGTATGGCATTATGTGGTGTAATCAATACGGCGACGGTGCTGCAACATCGAAAATAGTTATGCATATTCAATCTTTTTGAACTCCCTCCGCCATCACCGCCTGATGACCTTTCCGTTTCTTTATATTGGTTCGGATATCAGATCTACCCAGTTTTTCATCTATATCCCTACATTGGGTATGTTGTCGAAAGCCTGACAATACCCGATAATATGCAGGTTTTGTTTTTTAGGCATAGTAATGACCGAATACGCACTGTTATTTGTTAGCGCCCTCCTGGTGAACAATTTCGTTTTAGTGAAATTCCTGGGGCTGTGTCCGTTTATGGGTGTTTCCAAAAAATTGGAAACGGCCATTGGCATGGGGTTGGCCACCACCTTCGTGATGACGCTTGGCTCCATGTTCTCATGGATAATCAACGAATTTATCCTGGTGCCGCTCAATATCGTCTACCTGCGAACGATGGCTTTCATTCTGGTACTGGCCGTAGTGGTACAGTTTTCCGAACTGGTGGTGCGTAAAACCAGCCCGGAGCTTTACCGTTTGCTGGGTATTTTCCTGCCGCTGATTACCACCAATTGCGCCGTATTAGGGGTTGTGTTACTCAATGTCAATATGTCGCATGGTTTTCTGCAATCAACCATCTATGGTTTCGGGGCAGCAGCCGGTTTTTCTTTTGTTATGGTGCTGTTTGCCGCCATCCGCGAGCGCCTTACCGTTTCTGACGTTCCCGCCCCTTTTCGCGGCTCCTCAATCGCCCTCATTACCGCCGGGTTGATGTCGCTGGCGTTTATGGGCTTTACCGGACTGGTGAAATTCTGATGACGGCTATTTGGATCGCCATCGCGGCGCTCAGTTCGCTCGCCCTGTTTTTCGGTTTAGTCCTCGGCTATGCCTCACGCCGTTTTCAGGTGGAGGAAGATCCTGTGGTTGAGCAGGTTGAAGCCATGTTGCCACAGAGCCAGTGCGGCCAGTGCGGCTATCCCGGCTGCCGACCTTATGCCGAAGCCGTGTCCCTGAATGGAGAAAGCATCAATAAATGTGTGCCCGGTGGCGAAGCGGTGATGCTGAAACTGGCTGAAAAGCTAAATATTGACCCGCAGCCGCTTGATGAGGACAGTTCTGCGCGGCATCCCGAACGAAAAGTTGCCTGGATTGACGAAAGCAACTGTATTGGCTGTACAAAATGCATTCAGGCTTGCCCGGTCGATGCCATTATCGGCAGTACCAAAGCGGTGCATACCGTTGTCAGTGATTTATGCACTGGCTGCGATCTGTGCGTCTCTCCTTGCCCCACGGATTGTATTGAACTGCGGCCTATCGTCCCGACGCCCGCAACCTGGAAATGGGATCTCAACACCATTCCGGTACGCGTTATTCAAGTAGAACACCATGTTTAAGCTGTTTACCGTTATAAAAAGATTTTCAACGTCGCCTGCAACGGCCCGCGGGGAAACGGGCAGGACGCCTGTTATAACAAAAGAGAGGATTTGGGATTTTAATGGTGGAATTCATCCACCGGAAATGAAAACGCAATCCAGTCAGATTCCGTTACGCGTCATACCGCTGCCGGAACAGTTTATTATTCCGCTCAAACAGCATCTCGGGCCGGAAGGCGAACTGTGCGTAAAGGCTGGCGATAAGGTATTGCGTGGTCAGCCTCTCACGCTGGGTAAAGGCAGAACATTACCCGTCCATGCGCCGACATCAGGCACGGTAAGCGCCATTCGCCAGCACATGACGGCACATCCTTCCGCTTTGCCTGAATTGAGCGTGATCCTCGCCCCCGATGGGGAAGACCGTTGGTGTGAACGCCATCCCCTCAGCGATTATCTCACTCGGTCTGTGGATACCCTGCTTACTCACTTGCATCAGTCGGGCATTGCAGGCTTAGGCGGCGCTGGTTTTCCTACTGCGGCCAAACTACAGGGCGGTCTGCGCGGTATTGAAACGCTGATCATCAATGCCGCCGAGTGTGAACCCTATATTACCGCCGATGACCGATTGATGCAGGAGCACGCCGATGAAATCCTCCAGGGCATCGATATTCTCGCCTACCTGTTGCAGCCACAACGTATCCTGATTGGTATTGAAGATAATAAGCCAGAAGCCATAGCGGCGCTGCAACAGGCGTTGAACTCGCGTTCGGATATCCATTTACGCGTTATTCCCACCAAATATCCGTCTGGCGGCGCCAAACAGCTCACCAAAATTTTAACCGGCAAAGAAGTTCCCTTTGGTAAACACTCCGCCGCCATTGGCATACTGATGCAAAATGTCGGCACTGCCTTTGCCATCAAACGCGCCATTATTGATGGCGAACCGCTGACCGAACGGGTAGTGACGCTGACAGGCGAAGCATTGCGTCAGCCAGGCAATGTATGGGCCAGATTGGGCACCCCTGTTAGCCATTTACTGAAACACGCCGGGTTCCACATCAATCAACAACAGCCAATGGTGATTATGGGCGGCCCGTTGATGGGTTTCACGCTGCCTTCACTGGATGTCCCCATCGTCAAAATCAGCAACTGTATTCTTGCGCCGTCACATGCAGAGATAGAACCCGTCGCTGAGGAGCAATCCTGCATCCGCTGTAGCAAATGCGCCGATGCTTGTCCGGCGGGGTTACTACCTCAGCAATTGTACTGGTTTAGTCGTGGACAAGAACATGAAAAAGCGCGCGATCATCATCTGTTTGACTGCATTGAATGCGGTGCCTGCGCCTATGTTTGTCCCAGTAATATCCCGTTGGTGCAGTATTACCGGCAGGAAAAGGCGGAAATTCGGGTAATAGATGAAGAAGGCCTGCGCGCCGCGCAGGCCAAAGCCCGCTTTGAGGCCAAGCAAGCACGTCTTGAACGTGAAAAGCAGGCGCGGGAACAGCGTCATAAGCAGGCTGCCGCCGGTGTTACAGACAGTGACAGGCAAGCCGTACAAGCCGCGCTGGATAGAGTACGCCGCCAGCAGACAACGGCTCAACCGGTTATTGAGATCGCGTCAGGCCAGCAACCGGATAACAGCGCGGTTATTGCCGCCCGTGCCGCCCGCAAGGCACAGGCACGGGCCAATCAGACGGTATCCGCCGAAGCCAGGCCTGATATTGTCGTCGATCCACGCAAAGCCGCCGTTGCCGAGGCCATTGCGCGAGTGAAAGCCCGCAAGGCGGCACAGCAGGCCGAAGCGAACGGCGAAACCCCGGTGGCGTCACCACCGGAAACCAGCAACGGCTCGGCTGAGGCGCCGGTTGATCCACGCAAAGCCGCCGTTGCCGCGGCTATTGCGCGAGTGAAAGCCCGCAAGGCGGCACAGGCTTCATCGACGTCTCCAGAGGAATAAATGGCTTTCAAGATTGCGAGTTCACCTTTTACGCATAATCAGCAGCGCACTCAGCGCATCATGTTGCTGGTGATCATTGCCTGTATTCCCGGCATGTTGGCACAGTATTATTTCTTTGGTTATGGCTCACTGATTCAGGTTTTTCTGGCGGTGGTTACCGCGTTGATTGCCGAATCAGTGACATTGTCACTTAGAAAATTCAACGTTCGCACCATACTGGCCGACAATTCGGCTTTATTGACCGGTATTTTGCTCGGTATCAGTTTGCCGCCTCTGGCGCCCTGGTGGATGGTGGTCATAGGCACCGCGTTTGCCATTGTGATTGCCAAACAACTCTATGGCGGGCTGGGGCAAAATCCGTTTAACCCGGCCATGATAGGTTATGTCGTGTTGCTGATTTCGTTTCCGGTTCAGATGACGAGCTGGCTGCCTCCCACGCCGCTTCAGAGCCTTCCCGTCGGTTTCTACGACGCGCTGCTGACCATCTTCACCGGGCATACGCCTTCAGGGCATTCGGTACAACAACTGATGCTAACGGTTGATGGCGTCAGTCAGGCAACTCCGCTGGATACGTTCAAAACGGCGTTACGCTCAGGCCATCAGCCAGAATATATTCTTCAGCAACCCTTATTTTCCGGCGCTATTGCCGGTGTTGGCTGGCAGTGGGTTAACATCGGCTTTCTGATCGGCGGTCTGTTCCTGTTGCTACGGGGAACTATCCGCTGGCATATCCCCGCCAGTTTTCTGCTTACGCTGATGTTGTGCGCTTTACTGGGCTGGATGCTGTCACCAGAAAAATGCGCGCCGCCGCTGCTACATCTGTTCTCCGGCGCCACTATGCTGGGCGCGTTCTTTATCGCCACCGACCCGGTCACCGCCTCTACCACCAATAAAGGCCGCCTGATTTTCGGCGCTCTGACGGGGCTATTGGTCTGGTTGATCAGAACCTACGGCGGTTATCCTGACGGGATTGCCTTTGCGGTATTGCTGGCAAATATTACCGTGCCGCTGATTGATTATTACACCAAGCCTCGCGCTTACGGCCACCATCGCTAAGGAGTTATCATGTTTTCCACGATGCGCCGCCATGCGGTGACGTTGGCGCTTTTCGCAGCCTGTACCACCGCGCTTACCGCAGTGGTCAACAGCTTGACGGCGCCGACCATTGCGCAACAGACGGCGCTACAGCAAAAAAGGTTGTTGGATCAGGTTGTTCCTGCCGACAGGTATAATAATGACATACAGCAAGAATGTTACATTGTCACCGATAAATCGCTGGGTTCTGCTTCCCCACACCGGGTGTTCATTGCTCGCAACGACGGCGAACCGGTGGCGGCGGCGGTAGAAAGTACCGCGCCGGATGGCTATTCAGGCGTTATCTCCTTGCTGATTGGTGCGGATTTCAATGGTAACGTGCTGGGTGTTCGGGTTACCGAACATCATGAAACGCCAGGATTAGGTGATAAAATCGATGTCCGTATTTCAGACTGGATTACGCGCTTTAGCGGTCAAACCGTGCAAAATAGTAATGATGCTCGCTGGGCGGTCAAAAAAGAAGGTGGCATGTTTGATCAGTTTACCGGTGCAACCATTACGCCGCGTGCGGTAATCAACAGCGTAAAACGCAGTGCGCTATACCTGAAAACGCTGCCATCCCAGCTTAGTTCCCTGCCCCTGTGTGGAGAGAATCAATGAGTGAAGCCAAACATCTTCTGATCCAGGGATTATGGAAAAACAATTCCGCACTGGTGCAGTTGCTCGGGCTTTGTCCCCTGCTGGCGGTTTCATCAACCGCCACCAACGCCCTGGGATTAGGACTGGCAACGACGTTGGTGCTGATCCTCACCAATGTTGCCGTTTCGGCGCTACGGCGCTGGGCCCCTGCTGAAATCCGTATTCCAATTTACGTCATGCTGATCGCCGCAGTGGTCAGTACGGTACAGATGCTGATCAATGCGTATGCCTACGGGTTATACCAGTCACTGGGTATTTTTATTCCTCTGATCGCCACCAACTGTATCGTTATCGGTCGTGCAGAGGCGTTTGCCTCTAAAAATCCGATGGGACTTTCGGCGCTGGATGGACTGGCAATGGGACTGGGAGCCACCAGCGCCCTGTTTGTATTAGGCTCGTTGCGCGAGCTTGTGGGTAACGGCACACTGTTTGACGGTGCGGATTTGCTGTTGGGGGACTGGGCTAAAGCGCTACGTATTGAAGTTATTCATCTGGACTCGCCGTTCCTGCTCGCCATGCTTCCTCCCGGCGCCTTTATCGGACTGGGGCTGATGCTGGCGGCTAAATATCTGATTGATGAAAAAATGAAGCAGCGCAAAGCCAGGGTGGCCGCAGAAATAAAATCCACGTCCGCGGGGGTGGCTGGGGAAACGTTATGAATAAGCAAAAAAGGATTGAGATTTTAAGCAGGCTGCGTACGAATGACCCGCACCCCACAACTGAACTGAAATTCACCACACCGTTTGAATTGTTGATTGCGGTTTTACTTTCCGCGCAGGCAACCGATGTCAGCGTCAATAAAGCCACCGCAAAGCTCTACCCCGTTGCCAATACGCCAGAGGCCATGCTCGCTCTCGGCGTTGAGGGCATAAAAGCGTACATCAAGACCATCGGCCTGTTTAACAGTAAAGCGGAAAATGTGATTAAAACCTGCCGCATACTTATCGAACGGCATAATGGTCAGGTGCCGGAAGACCGTGCGGCGCTGGAAGCCTTGCCCGGCGTGGGACGTAAAACCGCCAATGTTGTGCTCAATACGGCTTTTGGCTGGCCGACCATTGCCGTTGATACGCATATTTTTCGCGTCAGTAACCGCACGGGCTTTGCGCCAGGCAAAAACGTTGAACAAGTTGAAGAAAAGCTGCTTAAGGTGGTGCCGGCTGAATTTAAGGTTGATTGCCACCACTGGCTGATCCTGCACGGACGGTACACCTGCATTGCCCGTAAGCCCCGCTGTGGCGCCTGCCTGATTGAAGATCTGTGCGAATACAAAGATAAAGTCTACGCATAGACTATCAGCGCCTTATCATCCCTGCGTACAAAAACATTTTGTACGCAGGGATGGGGGTGTTTTGCCAGTCTATTTTACCGGTAACGCAATGTCTTTAAACATAGCTTCAATTTCGTCATTGGAACGCAGAGCAACTGCGGTATCCACCACATCACGCGTCAGATGCGGCGCAAAACGTTGAATGAAGTCATACATATAACTTCTCAGAAACGTGCTGCGGCGGAAACCAATTTTGGTGGTGCTGTAGCTGAAAATGCCGTTCGCATTGATCGTCACCAGATCCGTTTCTGTCTGCGGATCAACGGCCATATTGGCAATCACCCCCACGCCCAGTCCCAACCTGACATACGTTTTAATCACATCGGCATCCGTTGCGGTAAACACAATGCGGGGAGTCAGCCCTGCGCGGTTAAAGGCGGTATCTAACTCAGAGCGCCCGGTAAATCCAAAGGTATATGTCACTATCGGATACGCGGCCAGCTCTTCAATGGTGATATCCGTTTTCGACGCCAGCGGGTGATCGGGTTTAACCACCACGGCACGATTCCAGTGGTAACACGGCAGCATGATTAAATCATCATAAAGGTGCAGGGCTTCGGTAGCGATGGCAAAATCAGCCGATCCTTTGGCCACGGCTTCAGCAATCTGCGTTGGCGATCCCTGATGCATATGCAGCGATACCCGTGGATAACGCTCGATGAATCCTTTGATAACATGGGGCAATGCGTAGCGAGCCTGAGTATGGGTGGTGGCGACATACAGTGAGCCTTTGTCCGGGTAGGTATGCTCCCCGGCGACAGCTTTGATGGCATCAACTTTTGAAAGGACTTCACGCGCAATACGAATGACTTCCTGCCCGGCAGGCGTCACCTGTGTCAGATGCTTTCCGCTACGGGCAAAAATCTGAATGCCCAGTTCATCTTCCAACATTCTGACCTGTTTACTGATCCCAGGTTGAGAGGTATACAACCCTTCTGCTGTAGAAGACACATTCAGGTTGTGATTAACAACTTCAACAATATAACGAAGCTGTTGCAGTTTCATAATTTATCCCATTATTAATTGAATTATGCGCACGGTATCCAAGATTCTGACGATGTTCCATTTTCCGCTAAACGTTTTTTGCACCGTAGTCGTCTGGTGCATATTTTCATCAATTAATGTCATTAAATCATAAAAATAGTTTTTATATAACCATGATCGAATAGTGCACAGAAATAAACGGAGTGATCAGGAAAAATCATCATCTACCGGAAAATGGCCAACCTATACCTGATGCCTTTCAACGTCCGAAAGCCAACGCCATCGGATCCTGCTAGATGCAGGGTATATCAATGGATAATTATTCTCATGGGAAAGTCACTATCACCTTACCCAGATCAAAAAAGCCAGCCTGAAAAGGCTGGCTCAGTACAGAATAAGCGGCATGAAAAGTAGTTATTTCTTTCCTTCCACCCATTTGCCATCAACATAGAACGCTGACCATCCGGTCGCCTTGCCGTCTTTCTCTGAAGAGACATATTGCTGTTTCGTCTTGCGGCTAAAGCGCACCATCGTCTTGTTGCCCTCTTTATCAACCACCGGTGCATCAGCCAGATAACGCAGTTTCTCCGGCAGACGATCTTTAAACCGAAGCAGTTCTTCTACCAGCGGTGCGCGTGTCTCGCGGGATTTCGGGAACGTATTAGCCGCCAGAAAAACGCCTGCCGCCCCGTCACGCAACACAAAATACGCATCGGACTTCTCACACGGAAGCTCAGGCAAGGGAACTGGATCTTCCTTGGGTGGCGCAACCTCGCCATTGCGCAGAATTTTACGCGTATTGCCGCAGGTATCGTTGGTACAGGCCATATATTTACCAAACCGGCCCATCTTCATATGCATTTCCGAACCGCATTTTTCGCATTCAACGATGGGACCATCATAGCCTTTAATGCGGAACTCACCGGCTTCAATCTCATAACCGTCGCAGGCCGGGTTGTTGCCACAGACGTGCAGTTTACGTTGATTATCAATCAGGTAGCTGTCCATTGCCGTACCGCATTTTGAACAGCGACGGCGAGCGCGCAGCGCATTGGTTTCCGCCTCATCCCCTTCCAGTACGTTAAGCACTTCTGTTTCAGGAATCAAATTGATGGTGGTTTTGCAACGCTCTTTCGGTGGCAGTGCGTAACCGGAACATCCGAGGAATACGCCGGTACTGGCGGTGCGGATGCCCATTTTGCGCCCGCAGGCCGGGCAGTCGATACTGGTCAGAACCATTTGGTTGGGCCGCATACCGCCTTCTTCAGGATCTTGCTCTGCGGTTTCCAGTTGCTGACTGAATTCGGCAAAGAACTCATCCAGCACCGCTTTCCACTGAGCCTGATTATTCGCCACCTGATCCAGACTGCTCTCCATGCGTGCGGTGAAATCATAGCTCATCAGTTCACGGAAGTTTTCTTCCAGACGATCAGTCACAATCTCGCCCATTTTCTCCGCATAAAAGCGGCGGTTTTCTACCCGAACATACCCGCGATCCTGAATGGTCGAAATAATCGAGGCATAAGTGGAAGGACGGCCAATACCCCGCTTTTCCAGCTCTTTCACCAACGACGCATCACTGTAGCGTGCGGGCGGCTTGGTAAAATGCTGCCCCGGCAGCAACTTCTGTAGTGCCAGTTGTTCACCTACGGCTACAGTCGGCAGTGTGCGATCTTCATCATTTTTGCGCAGCGCTGGCATGACTTTCGTCCAGCCGTCAAAACGCAAGGTACGCCCTTTGGCGCGCAGTTGATAACCAACCGCTTCAACAATCAGCGTAGTGGAGTCGTATTTCGCCGGCGTCATCTGGCAGGCCACGAACTGCCGCCAAATCAGTTGATACAGCTTCTGCGCATCCGCTTCCATATCTTTAAGATGATCCGCGAGCACTTTCACATCGGAAGGCCGAATCGCTTCATGCGCTTCCTGAGAATTTTCTTTACTGCTGTAGTGATTCGCGGCCTCAGGCAGATAGCGTTTACCAAATTCATCGCCGATATAACCACGAACCATAGTCAACGCATCCTGACTCAGATTGGTTGAATCGGTACGCATATAGGTAATATGGCCCGCTTCGTATAACCGCTGTGCCATCATCATGGTTTTTTTAACGCCGAAGCCTAAACGGGTACTGGCGGCCTGTTGCAGCGTGGAGGTAATAAACGGCGCTCCCGGCTTGCTGCTGGTGGGTTTATCTTCCCGCTCCGCTACGACATATTTAGCCTTTTCCAACAGGCTGACGGCTGCCTGTGTCTGGGCTTTATTGACCGGCTTAAACGGTTTTCCGTTATAGTGAGTGACCTGCATTTGCAACTGCGTATCACTGCCAGCCAGTAAATCCGCATGGAGTTCCCAGTACTCTTCCGGCACAAAGGCTTTTATTTCACGCTCGCGATCAACAACCAGGCGCACAGCGACTGATTGCACCCGTCCGGCGGATAGCCCACGGGCAATCTTTTTCCACAGAAGTGGCGAAACCATGTAGCCGACAACCCGATCCATAAAGCGGCGGGCCTGTTGGGCATTAACGCGATCGATATTTAGCTTGTCAGGATTCTCAAACGCCTGCCGGATGGCATTCTTGGTGATTTCGTTAAACACAACGCGGCTGAACCGATTATCGTCGCCACCGATGATTTCCCGCAGGTGCCAGGCAATGGCCTCCCCTTCGCGGTCAAGGTCGGTTGCAAGATAGATGTGATCGGCATTTTCCGCCAGCGTCTTCAGTTCGGAAACGACTTTTTCCTTACCCGGCAAAATTTCATAATTGGCCTTCCACCCGTGATAGGGATCGACACCCATACGGTTCACCAGCGCGGATTTCTCATCCTTTTTGACTGCTTTTTTCGTTTTGTCTTTGGCTGAGTCCCCGCCCTTTTTACTGGCTGATCCACTGGTCGGCAGATCGCGCACATGACCGACGCTGGATTTAACCACGTAGTCATTGCCTAAATACTTATTGATCGTTTTGGCTTTTGCCGGGGACTCAACTATAACGAGAGCTTTACCCATATGTACTATTACCTGCTGAATTCTTCTGAAAATCAGATATCTTCTGGGGGCACCCACCGTAAGGAAACAAAAGCGGATACTCGATTAATTGTGGATCACGGCGTCGTTCACGTGTCTATTATGAGTGAGCATTGCCGCTCAAAAGATCGTCCGTAACCCTCATGTTCTGTCTGTGACCGTGCAAAATCCCACACTCTACCTGATAAATGACGTCACGCAACTTAATTAGCATGGAAAAACCGTTTTATCCACCAGACGATGAACTCAATATCGGCAGGCAAGTGATTAAAACTTAGTACATTTGCGATAGAATGCGCCAGAGAAGTACAATCGCGCACAATGCCTGAGCCGTTATAATGCGCTATTGCCCCGAACAGGTTTGATTGCAGGAGTAAGTAATAAATGTCCAATGAAATTCAGATTATTGCAGAAAAATCCCCCATTGACCGCCGGACTTTGTTGGCCGAAGCCAACACCATTATCAAGAATCACGACGATTATTTACACGGCATGGTGGCTGAGGATGTTGAGCAGAAAAATGACGTGCTGGTATTCCGCGGCGAGTTTTTTCTCGATCAAAACGGCTTACCTACATTAAAAACCACCGCCGTGTTTAACATGTTCAAGCACCTGGCGCATGTGCTGTCGGAAAAATATTATCTGATCGATTAAACGGACATCGCCCACGACAATCGCGGGCGATAGGTATGTTCTTCAGCCACTTATCTTCATTACATTAGCGGCTTATTCCCACGCTGCCACCAGCGCAGCATCAGCCGTTCAAGGGTGTCGCCTGCACTGCCGGTCAGCCTGTCCAACAGGCGTTTACGGCGCGTGTAGCGTACGTTGAGCACTTCGTGATTGGTCATCTCTGCAATCAGCAGTTCGTCACTGGTTCCAATCGCATCAATCAGTCCCAGATCTTTGGCCTGAGTACCAAACCAATGCTCACCGGTTGCCACTGAATCAATATCCAGCGATGGACGCATCTGTTGAATAAATTGCTTAAACAGGTCGTGCGTGACGTTTAATTCTTCGCGGAATTTCTCCCTTCCCTGTTCGGTATTTTCACCAAACAGCGTCAAGGTGCGTTTAAACTCACCCGCAGTGTGCAGCTCAACATCAATATCTTTGCTTTTCAGCAAACGGTTGAAATTGGGGATCTGTGCCACCACGCCAATTGATCCCACAATGGCAAACGGTGCGGCGACAATACGATCCGCGACACAGGCCATCATGTACCCGCCACTGGCCGCCACTTTATCAACCGCTACCGTCAGGCGGACGCCGCCCTTACGCAGCCTTTGCAATTGAGAAGCGGCAAGGCCGTAGCCATGAACCACTCCTCCAGGGCTTTCCAATCGCAGCAGCACTTCGTCCTGTGGTTTGGCAACCGCAAGCACCGCCGAAATCTCTTCACGCAGGGAACGCACTTCACCGGCATCTATGCTGCCATTGAAATCCAGCACATACAGACAGGGTTTTGGAATATTTTTCTCACCACGTTTAACACGCTGTTTTTCTTGTTTAGCTAGTGCTTTTTCTTTCTTTTTTTCTTCCCTGGATAACCGTTTACGCTCAACATCACTCATGTACGCCATCTGCATGTCCCGCTGCATATTGCGGTACTGCTCGCTCAGATTAACCACCTGCAATTCACCTTTGCGCTGACGTTTACGTTGTGTGATGCCGACGACTAAAATCACCAGCGCACCAATAGACACGACGATGGTGAGCGCTTTAGCCAGGAATAAACCATACTGAGAAAGTAATTCCACAAATACCGCCCTCATTAACTGAGTATTAAATATCATATTGATGATGCCAGCCCACGGCCTGGTCAGCATCGTACGAGAAACCTTTAACCTAACTTATCAAACAGGATCTGGCGATGTTATTCACTCCGTTTCTGTTCTTTCCGCTGCTTTTTACCGCACCTGTGGCAAGAAATGGTGGCAGTCTCATTGAAAACGCCGCTTATTTAGGGCATAAATCCGTCATCTTCTGTCTTTTCAGCCAGATAACTTGATAACGATACCATCTCGTCTTACTTCAGGTATCCGGTATGTCTGTAAGAGGAATTTCCCGTGTACTACCAGCCTCAAAACGATCTGCTCCAGCAACGAATTATTCTGGTTACCGGCGCCGGAGACGGTATTGGTCGTGAAGCTGCACTCACCTATGCCCGCTACGGCGCCCATCTTATCTTACTGGGCCGCACCGAAAGTAAACTTCAAACGGTGAAACAGCAGATTCATGATGAAGGTGGGGCCGAAGCACATTTTATCGTCTGCGATTTGTCAACAGCCGATTCAGTCCGGTTTTTTCAGATAGCCAATCAATTGACGCAAATCGTTCCCCACCTCGACGGGGTTCTGCACAATGCCGGGCTACTGGGCGATATCGCCCCTATGGCGCAGCAATCGGTAAAAACCTGGGAAGAGGTCATGCAGGTGAATGTCAACGCAACATTTATGCTGACACAGGCGCTGTTGCCCCTGTTGCTGAAATCCCCTTGTGCGTCACTGGTTTTTACCAGTTCCAGTGTCGGTCGTCAGGGCCGCGCCAACTGGGGCGCCTACGCGGTGTCAAAGTTTGCGACCGAAGGCATGATGCAGGTTCTGGCGGTAGAGTACCGCCAGCAAAACCTGAGAGTAAACTGCATCAATCCCGGCGGAACGAGAACCGCCATGCGTGCCTCAGCGTTTCCCGATGAAAATACTGAAAAATTGAAGACACCCGCGGATATTATGCCGCTGTATCTCTACCTGATGGGTGATGATAGCCGTCGAAAAACGGGCATGAGTTTTGATGCGCAACCCGGTAGAAAAGCTGGCCCAGCCGAATAGTCACAAGAGAGCACATATGAACGATGAACGCCACCAACAACGTCAGCAACGTATTAAAGAAAGGGTCGATGCCCGTGTTGCCGCCGCGAGCGAACTACGCGGCATCCTGATGATTTTTACCGGAAATGGCAAAGGTAAAACCACTGCGGCTTTCGGTACGGTAACCCGAGCCGTGGGCCATGATTTACGGGCTGGCGTCATCCAGTTCATTAAAGGCGAGTGGCCAAACGGTGAGAAAAACCTGTTGCAAAAACACGGCGTGGAGTTTCAGGTTATGGCTACCGGTTTCACCTGGGAAACGCAGAATCGTCAGACCGACACCGACGCCGCGCAAAAAGTTTGGCAGCACGGCAGACGTATGCTGGCTGATCCCCAGTTGGATCTAGTGGTGCTTGATGAGCTGACGTATATGATCAGCTACGGCTACCTTGAGCTGGAGGAAATATTGACCGCATTACGCGATCGCCCAGCCGGACAGACGGTAATCATCACCGGTCGGGGCTGTCACCGTGATTTACTGGAGATGGCGGATACCGTAACCGAAATGCGCCCGGTAAAACATGCCTTTGAGGCTGGCATCAAGGCGCAGCAGGGTATCGACTGGTAATGTGTGGCAAATCCATCAAGAAATTGTGGCTTTTGAACTCTGACGCAACCCCATTTCGCTTGGCAGAGCGCAGTCACGTCAACGAATTTATATGACGGGAAACTTCTGCCACCGATAATGTATCCATACACAAATGAGTTGAGTGGATGCAGTTCTTGCTGCGAAATAAAGCATCATGCGCTCTATTGCTTCCTCTATAGTACCCATGCATACCACAAGGTTGAGCAACACATTTCGATTTATTATACAGCACGACTTGTCCAGGGTACGTGACACACTCTTTTCTGGAGCTACCGAGTAATACTATCACATTCTTAGCGCCCACTGCGGCTGAACCATGAACCAAAAAACTATCCGGACATATTCCAGCAAAACTAAATTTCGTTATCGCAAGTGATTGCCTGAGCGAATATTTTGAATTGGATAAATCTAAAAAATCAAAATGATCGGAAAATATGGAATATAGCTCATGCCAACATTTATCACTCCAGTTTCTGTTTTCTGTCGTTGATTTTGTTTGTAGCCAAATTAATGGTTTCTTAAATCTGGATATCTCATTCCTGGCAAAAAATTCATCATCTTCAGTAAGAATGATATTGGGTTTAACAATTGATAAATCATGTTTTAGTTGATCCATCGCCATCTCAATCATATGGACATAACTCGGCCGATATGGCTGGCTATTATGTGGTCTTCTTGCCGTGTATGTACGCAAATCCACATGATAGGAATCCGCCTCAGTTATACTGGCATCCACAATTTCAATATTTTTAAAATTGCAGATGAGTGACGGAAATTTCGTAAACACATTGATGGTTTTGAATAATTCACTCTTAACGAGACTCAATATTACTGCGGTACTGGCGACTGTACATCCAAGAGAGTCCGGCAACCTGATATCCGATATCATCATTAACACCTCTACCCGTCATACTTCAAGCCGCATGTGTGTTGGCTGGTCAAATTCGTTCCTGACGAATTTGTCCTTCTTTTGCCGCGTTACGAGGCTCATGAATGCGCCTCGCCCGTAAAGGGCCAACGTTCTGCGTTGTTAAAAATAACAACGTTTTGTCCTGCAACTCGAATTATTCAGGGTGTTATAGTTTAAATAAAAATCCGTACAGCATAAAAATCATCAGGAGAGATTATTTTATATACGTCAATTTTTTCATCAGAAATTAAATCCAGAAAATCATCAGTTGGACTTATTTTGACGAAAAATATATTTCTTGGGCCTATCAAATGTATAAGATTGATCTTTTCAGCTTCCGGACTTTTCGGGGTAATGTATACAATATGATAAGGCATCCATTTATCCTGAAGGGATTCAATTAGTTTTTCCAATAGATCCTGATAAATAACATCTTCACTTTTGGGTAAGACTATTACGGTTTGATTTGATATGGAAGAAGCTAATAAGTGTGCATTCTTATTAGGTATATATCCTAACTCAGCGATAGTATTGCGAACTAACGTCCTCAATTTTTCTGATACCTGATGAGGCGCCCTAATCACTCTGGAGACCGTCATCATACCGACTCCGGCTTTATCCGCGACATCTTTCATTGTTACTTTCGCTGAATTCCTTCTACCCATACAATAATCTCGTTTATTACTGAAACATCCGTTTTCATGCTGCTTTGTCGTTGCTACTGTATCGAGAAAAGACCCTGTCTACGCGTTAAAACGTCCTGCCTTCCCGACAAGTGTGGCTCTTACCACGTAACGGCCTGACATTGCGTACAGAAGTCACCGCAATGAATAGTTAAACATTATTAATGAATTTATTCAAAAAAAGCGACATTTAATGTGATTTTAATCAAATTTATCAGCGGGAGAATAGATTTAGCGTGCAGGCGTATTAGCTTCGCGGAAACAAAATGCGCCCGCTAAAACATACTTTTGAAGCTGGTGGCAAGACTATGCAGGATAACACGACGGCAGTCTGCGCTGCCGGTCATGCTTTAAAATTAGCCGTTACGTTTCGGCTTGGGTGAGGTTCGCCGCGCTGGCGCGACCTGGCTGTGGCGTTTTACCGCACGGCGGATCTGGTTGGCTTTCACCCGGCGGCGCTCACGTTCAACGGGCAGCTTGGTGACGGTTTCCGGCGGCAACTGCACCCGTTCGCGCAGATAGTTGAGACTCTCCAGCGCCATTTCCGACCAGCCACCGCGCGGCAGACCTTTTGGCAACTGAATGTCACCGTAACGAACGCGGATCAGGCGGCTGACCTGAACGCCGACCGCTTCCCACAAACGACGCACCTCACGGTTACGGCCTTCGGTCAGCGTGACGTTATACCATTGGTTAAGCCCTTCACCACCTTGATAACGAATAGTGCGGAACGACGCAGGGCCATCTTCCAGTTGCACGCCTCTGCTCAACTGTTTGATCTTCTCGTCATTGATTTCACCAAATACCCGCACGGCATATTCACGCTCAATTTCGTGGCTGGGGTGCATCAGGCGGTTCGCCAGCTCTCCGTCAGTGGTGAACAGCAGCAACCCTGACGTATTCACGTCCAGGCGCCCCACCGCTACCCAGCGCGAACCCTGTATCTTGGGTAAGCGGTCAAAAACCGTCGGGCGTCCATCGGGATCGCTGCGCGTACACAACTCGCCTTCCGGCTTATAATAGATGAGAACGCGGCAAACGGTTTCTTCCGTTTCCTTGATGGAAACCACGTGGCCGTCAAGGCGGATTTTAGTGGCTTTAGTCACTTCGACCCGGTCACCCAGCGTAGCGATTTTACCGTCAACGCTGATTCGGCCTGCTTGAATCATACCTTCTATTTCACGGCGCGAACCATGACCTGCTCGCGCCAATACTTTCTGTAATTTTTCGCTCATCGAGCAACCTCTGCGTGCCGCCTTCCCAGGCGTCGTCTATAATTGTTTCATCAATAAGCTAGGCCGCATTCAACACTAACCAAATGATTTGTAAAATCTTTTTAGATATGGCATGTCAAGTTAACCGCCACGCCAGCTGCTTTGGGGTCAGACATAATACACGAATCCTAAGCCGAATGATGCTAAAACCTCTGAGCGAAAACCGGGGGAGATTAGCGGCGTCTAACGTACTACAGAAACGGTGTAATATCCCCTGTTCCTTCGCGGGCAATTCGGGGAGCTGATTCGGTCAAATCGATAACGGTGGTCGGCTGTTGTCCAAGAAAACCGCCATGAATCACCAGATCGACATGTTTCCCCAGCGTTTCCTGAATCTCTTCCGGATCGGACTCGGCAAAGTCATTGCCCGGCAGCATCAGCGTGGTCGACATCAATGGTTCATCTAATGCGGCCAATAAAGATAGCGCGATGGGGTTGGAGGGGACGCGTAAACCAATCGTTTTACGCTTTTCGTTCATCAAACGGCGCGGCACTTCTTTCGTTGCCTTAAGGATGAACGTGTAGTTACCCGGCGTGTTGTTTTTGATCAACCGAAACGCCGCGTTATCGACGTAGGCGTAGGTCGACAGTTCAGACAGATCGCGGCACATCAGGGTAAAATTATGGTTGTTGTCCAGATCGCGGATACGACAGATACGCTCCATGGCACTCTTGTCGCCCAACATACATCCCAGCGCGTAACCGGAATCGGTGGGATAAACAATTACCCCGCCTTTATGCAGAAAGTCCACTGATTGATTGATTAATCTTGGCTGCGGATTCTGTGGGTGAATATAAAAAAACTGACTCATGACACTACCTCATGCTTCTGCAATACGAAAGAACTCACAGCATCTCCCGCTTAACCGGCAACATGGTTCTTTCAATCAACATCGTTATTTTCGTTTGCGACAGGAGTATATGGCGTGCGTCATCGTCATACCCAATTCGCTATTCCGCCAACACGGTATGTTGCCACACTGGCTCCACCCCGGCAGGCAACCATAGCTTGCGACCCAGTTCAATCCAGGCACAAGGCTGGTGGAAATCCGACCCCTGCGACCCCAGCAAACAAAACTCACGGGCATAGCAGGCAAGCCGGGTACGCTCATCCGGCGCCTGTTGGCATTGCGCCACCTCCATAGCGTTGCCGCCGTTATCCGCAAAGGCGGTCAACAAACGTTTCAGCCATTTGGCGGTTAAATCATACCGCCCAGGATGCGCCAATACCGACACACCGCCAGATTGATGAATAGCATCAATCGCTTGCTCTATTGTACACCACTGTGGCGGAACGTATCCGGTTTTCCCTTTTGCCAGATATTTCTTGAACACCTGAGGGATATTCGGCGCGACGCCCTGCGACACCAGATAACGAGCGAAATGTCCTCGGGTAATCTGTCCACCCACTGCCAACGCGCTCGCGCCGGCCAACGCATCGGGAATGCGTGCTTTCGCCAGACGCAGCGCAATGTGCTCGGCCCTCTCCTGCCGTGACTGCGCCTGACGCTGTAACAGATCACACAAAGCCGGATGACTGACATCCATACCCAGACCTACAATGTGGATTTCATGGTTTTCCCACAGGGTGGAAATCTCCACGCCGGAGATCAGCCGCAGCGGTAACGCCTGGTCATCAATCGCCCGTTGTGCGTCGGCCAGCCCGCCGGTAGTATCGTGATCGGTGATCGACAGCACGCCGACCCGCATCGCCACCGCACGGTTCACCAGATCAACAGGTGTTAATACTCCATCGGAAGCGGTGGTATGACTATGCAAATCGTAAAGCGGAAAAGACGATAGCGGTTGCGATTTTTGTGGCACAACTATTTCCTATCACTGGCTGAGTTCACGTTTCGAATTGACTATGATGCCATTAACACAGCAGGAATAGTAATAATGAAGTTCCATGCCACCAAAGCTAACGCACACCTGACAAACATTTTCCGCCGACCAATAAAATAATGTTATTCCTGTTGTTGACTTTCGCTCACTGAACTAGTTTACTAGTACACGGATTTAGACCAAGATAACAAGGTAATGATAATGGCAACGCAAAATATGATGAAACTTGGTTGGTGGCGCTCTTCCCTTTCGCGGGTGGAGTAATCACGCATAGCTATTATCATTACATGCAGATATTCCCAGGCCCGCTTACCCAGCGGGCTTTTTTATGGCGAACAATTCCTGTCCGCCCTCTTCGGGCCGTCACTGTGTGACGTTGAAAAACACTAATGTGTTTTTTATGGGCAAACACAAAACAGGTAACAATGATGCAAACAATACGACCAAAACTGGAGCTTCTGCGTACCGAGGCCATCTATCGAAACGATCCCAGCGCTATATTTCACCAGCTTTGCGGCGCCAGACCCGCCACGTTGCTGCTGGAGTCGGCTGAAATTGACAGTAAACAAAATCTGAAAAGCCTGTTAATTGTCGACAGCGCACTGCGTATTACCGCGCTCGGTCAGCAAGTTTCTGTTCAGGCGCTGACGGCCAACGGCGCCGGTTTGCTGCCGTTGCTGGATGATGCGCTGCCATCCGGGGTGATTATTGAACCCCGCCCCAATGTCCGGGAACTGACGTTTCCTCCAGCCGATAACATGCAGGATGAAGACTCCCGTTTACGCTCGTTATCCGTATTTGATGCGCTTCGCAGCATCCTGACACTGGTTGCCTGCCCTGCGGATGAACGCGAAGCCATGTTTTTTGGCGGCCTGTTCGCTTATGATCTGGTCGCCGGTTTTGAAGCATTGCCCGCATTAAGCCAGCATCAACGCTGTCCGGATTTCTGCTTCTATCTGGCTGAAACGCTGCTGATACTCGATCATCAACAGCAGGTCACGGCTCTCCAGGCCAGCCTGTTTACACCGGACAGCTCGGAACGGCAACGTCTGCAACAACGGCTGACCCAGTTGGGGCAGCAACTGGAACAACCCGCGCCGCCACTGCCCCATCAGTCCATTGACAGCATGACGTTAAGCTGCAACCAGAGTGATGAAGCATTTGGTGAAGTGGTCAGCCAGATGCAGCAGGCTATCCGCATCGGTGAAATCTTTCAGGTTGTGCCATCACGCCGTTTTTCGTTGCCTTGCCCCTCGCCGCTGGCTGCCTATCAAACCCTGAAAGACAATAATCCCAGCCCGTATATGTTTTTTATGCAGGATCAGGATTTCACGCTGTTTGGCGCGTCACCGGAAAGTTCACTGAAATATGACGCCGACAGCCGCCAGATTGAAATTTATCCAATAGCTGGCACCCGACCTCGCGGACGCCATGCCGACGGCTCGCTGGATCGCGATCTCGATAGCCGTATTGAACTTGAAATGCGTACCGACCATAAAGAGATGGCCGAGCACCTGATGCTGGTCGATCTGGCACGTAACGATCTGGCGCGCATTTGTAAACCCGGCAGCCGTTATGTAGCCGATTTAACTCAGGTTGACCGTTACTCTTTCGTCATGCATCTGGTATCACGCGTGGTAGGCACCCTGCGTGAAGATTTAGACGTACTGCACGCTTATCGTGCCTGTATGAACATGGGGACGTTGAGCGGCGCGCCGAAAGTCCGGGCCATGCAATTGATAGCCGACAGTGAAAAAACCCGGCGCGGCAGCTATGGCGGTGCCGTGGGGTATTTCACCGCGCATGGCGATCTGGATACCTGCATCGTCATTCGCTCTGCCTATGTTGAAGAGGGTATCGCCACGGTTCAGGCGGGCGCGGGGATCGTTCTGGACTCCAACCCACAGTCGGAAGCCGATGAAACACTTAATAAAGCCAGGGCCGTTCTGCGGGCCATTGCCAGTGCGCACCACGCAAAGGAGTTATTCTGATGGCGGATATCTTACTGCTCGATAATATCGACTCATTTACTTACAACCTGGTGGATCAACTGCGCGCCAGTGGACATCAGGTGGTCATTTACCGCAACCATCTGCCTGGCGGCACCATTATTGAGCATTTAAAGAAAATGGAAAGGCCGGTACTGATGCTGTCGCCCGGCCCGGGAACCCCTGCCGCCGCCGGTTGTATGCCAGAGTTGCTACAACGCATGCGCGGTCAATTACCGATTATCGGCATCTGCCTGGGACATCAGGCGATTGTGGAAGCCTATGGCGGCCATGTTGGTCAGGCAGGCGAAATTCTGCATGGCAAAGCATCCATTATCGATCATGACGGCTTTGCGATGTTTGCAGGATTACCCAATCCATTGCCGGTCGCACGCTATCACTCGTTGGTCGGTAGCAATATTCCAGCGGCGCTGACCGTTAACGCCCATGTTAATGACATGGTGATGGCCGTCCGCCACGATGCCGATCGCGTATGTGGCTTTCAGTTTCATCCTGAATCCATTTTAACCACCCACGGCGCACGACTGCTCGAACAGACGCTGAACTGGGCGTTGGCTTAATAAAGGACATGATCATGCAAAACATTCTTGAAAAATTATATCAGGCTGAAACACTCAGTCGACAGGAAAGCCAGGCGCTGTTTGGGGCGATTGTTCGCGGCGAACTTGAAAACAGCCAATTGGCGGCAGCGTTGATCAGTATGAAAATTCGCGGTGAGCACCCGGATGAGATTGCTGGCGCAGCAACCGCTTTGCTGGCGGATGCCCAACCGTTTCCCCGTCCCGACTATCCGTTTGCCGATATCGTCGGCACTGGCGGCGACGGCATCAACAGTATCAACATTTCCACCGCCAGCGCGTTCGTGGCGGCCAGTTGCGGACTGAAGATCGCCAAACATGGCAACCGTAGCGTTTCGAGTCGCTCAGGCTCGTCCGATCTGCTGGCTGCGTTTGGTATCCGGCTTGATATGCCCGCCGAACAATCCCGGCAGGCGCTGGACGACCTGGGCGTGTGCTTTTTGTTCGCCCCGAACTATCACCCCGGCTTTCGTCATGCAGCACCAGTGCGCCAGCAATTGAAAACCCGTACTCTGTTTAACGTGTTGGGGCCGCTGGTTAACCCGGCCCGTCCTCCGCTGGCGCTGATTGGCGTCTATCACCCTGAACTGGTTCGCCCTATCGCCGAAACCTTACGGGTTCTGGGATATCAGCGAGCCGCAGTGGTGCACGGTGGCGGTATGGATGAAGTCGCCATCCATGCGCCGACTCAGGTTGCGGAGCTGAACAACGGCGATATTGAAACCTACCAACTGACGCACAAAGATTTCGGATTGGACAGCTTCCCGCTATCAGCATTACAGGGCGGAACGCCTGAAGAAAACCGTGACATTCTGGCTGCGCTGCTACAAGGTAAAGGCGAGCCAGCACATGATGCGGCCGTTGCCGCCAATGTTGCCCTGTTGCTAAAACTGTTCGGGCAGGAAGATTTACGCCAAAATGCGCAACAGGCGTTGGCAGTGATTCATAGCGGACAGGCCTACCAGCGACTCACCGCACTGGCCGCAAGAGGATAAAGCACTCATGCAGGAAACCATTCTGAATAAAATTGTGCGCGATAAAGCCCTATGGGTGGAAGCACGCCAGCAAAAGCAGCCGCTATCGACTTTCCGGCACGATGTCGTCCCCAGCCAGCGGGATTTTTATCAAGCCCTGCAACAGAATAAACCAGCATTTATTCTGGAGTGCAAAAAAGCGTCCCCCTCAAAGGGATTGATTCGTGATGATTTCGATCCGGTGAAAATTGCACAGGTCTATAAAGACTACGCCTCAGCCATTTCCGTGCTGACCGATGAAAAATATTTTCAGGGAGATTTCGCTTTTCTTCCGCAGGTTAGCGCGGCGGTTCATCAACCTGTGCTATGTAAAGACTTTATTATTTCGGAATATCAGGTCTATCTGGCCCGCTATTATCAGGCTGATGCCATCCTGCTGATGTTATCCGTGTTGAGCGACCAACAGTACCGGCAGTTGGCCGATATCGCCCATAGCCTGAAGCTGGGGATATTAACCGAGGTCAGCAACGAAGAAGAACGCCAGCGTGCGATTCAGTTGGAAGCACGGGTGGTGGGTATTAACAACCGCGATCTGCGCGATCTCTCCATCGATCTAAACCGCACCCGAACACTGGCCCCCCGTCTGCCAGCCGGTGTTACCGTTATCAGCGAGTCGGGGATTCACCGCCATGCGCAAATTAGTGAACTTAGCCAGTTTGCCAACGGTTTTTTGATCGGCAGTTCATTGATGTCCGAGCCTGACCTGGCGCTGGCCGTTCGCCGCGTTATTCTGGGGGAAAACAAAGTCTGTGGCCTTACCCGTGGGGAAGATGCTCAGGCAGCCTATCAGGCTGGCGCTATCTACGGTGGTTTGATTTTTGTTGATTCATCACCCCGCTTTATCAACGTAGAACAGGCCATTACGGTTATCAACGGCGCTCCGTTACGTTATGTTGGCGTGTTCCGTAATACGCCGGTTGAGCGTATTGTCAGCCTTGTTGAGCAGTTGAATCTGGCGGCAGTCCAGCTTCACGGCAACGAAGATCAACAGACTATTTCTCTACTGCGCCAGCAGTTACCCGCCGCCTGTCAAATCTGGAAAGCCTTAAGCGTCGCAAGCGAACTCCCTGAGAGAAACTTGCAAGAGGTCGATCGCTATGTGCTGGACAATGCACAGGGTGGCAGTGGTCAACCGTTTGATTGGTCAGTGCTTAACGATCAGAACCTGGACAACGTGCTGTTGGCCGGTGGTTTGAATGCGGACAACTGCGCGCAGGCCGCCCAACTGGGGTGCGCCGGACTGGATTTCAACTCCGGGGTGGAAAGTCAGCCTGGGATAAAAGATTCGACTAAAATCGCCGCTGTTTTTAAGGCATTACGGGCAGTATGAACCCTAACTGCGCGACTCAACATTACATCGATAAGACAGGAATATTATGACGTTACTCAACCCATACTTTGGTGAATTCGGCGGGCAGTATGTTCCGCAGATCCTCATCCCGGCCCTGCGACAACTGGAAGAAGCCTTTGTTCATGCCCGGCAGGATCCCGAGTTTCAGGCCGAATTTACTGATTTACTGAAGAACTATGCCGGGCGCCCGACCGCACTGACCTTATGTCAAAATCTGACCAAAGGCACCCGTACCAAACTGTATCTGAAGCGTGAAGACTTGCTGCACGGCGGTGCGCACAAAACCAATCAGGTTCTGGGACAAGCGTTGCTGGCCAGGCGGATGGGGAAAAGCGAAATCATCGCCGAGACAGGCGCCGGGCAACACGGGGTCGCCACCGCGCTGGCTTGTGCGCTGCTGGGATTGAAATGCCGCATCTATATGGGAGCTAAGGACGTTGAGCGTCAGTCACCCAATGTTTTTCGTATGCGGCTGATGGGCGCCGAAGTCATCCCGGTCCACAGTGGTTCCGCCACGCTCAAAGATGCCTGTAATGAAGCGCTGCGCGACTGGTCCGGCAGCTATGAGAAAGCGCATTATCTGCTGGGTACGGCGGCAGGCCCACACCCCTTCCCCACTATCGTACGTGAGTTCCAGCGGATGATTGGGGAAGAAATAAAAGTCCAGATGCTGGAAAGAGAAGGCCGTCTGCCCGATGCGCTGCTGGCGTGCGTGGGCGGTGGCTCCAACGCCATCGGTATGTTTGCTGACTTTATTGATGAAAATAGCGTCCGACTGATTGGCGTTGAACCCGCAGGACTGGGGATTGAAACCGGACAGCACGGCGCACCGCTCAAGCATGGCCGCGTGGGCATCTACTTCGGTATGAAATCGCCGATGATGCAAACCACTGACGGGCAAATCGAAGAATCCTATTCAATTTCCGCCGGATTGGACTTTCCGTCCGTTGGGCCGCAGCACGCTTATCTGAATAGCATTGGCCGAGCTGACTATGTGTCCATTACCGATGACGAAGCACTGGAGGCTTTCAAACAACTCTCCCGTCATGAAGGCATTATCCCTGCGCTGGAGTCCTCTCACGCGCTTGCTTATGCCCTGAAAATGATTAAGCAAGAGCCGGAGAAAGAGCAAATTCTGGTGGTCAACCTGTCTGGCCGCGGCGATAAAGACATATTTACGGTTCACGATATCCTGAAAGATCGGGGAGAAATTTAATGGAGCGCTATCAACATCTGTTCAAACGTCTGGCTGACAATAAAGAAGGCGCATTCGTCCCCTTTGTCACGTTGGGCGATCCGTCGCCTGAGCAATCGCTGAAAATCATTGATACCCTGATTGCCGCAGGGGCTGATGCACTGGAACTGGGTATCCCCTTTTCAGACCCGCTCGCCGATGGGCCAACGATCCAGGATGCCACGCTAAGGGCTTTTGCCGCAGGCGTCACCCCTGGGCACTGCTTTGAAATGCTTGCCGCTATCCGGCAGAAATACCCTGACATTCCTATCGGCTTACTGATGTATGCCAATCTGGTTTTCAGTAACGGTATTGATGAATTTTATCAACGCTGTGCTCAGGCTGGCGTTGACTCCGTGCTGGTTGCCGATGTGCCGGTTGAAGAGTCTGCGCCTTTCCGTGCAGCAGCACAACGTCACGGCATCGCACCAATTTTTATCTGCCCGCCCAATGCCGATGAAGACCTGCTGCGTGAGATTGCATCCTATGGCCGTGGCTATACCTATTTATTGTCACGTGCGGGCGTAACCGGTGCAGAAAAACGGGCTCAGTTGCCGCTTCATCATTTGATTGCCAAGTTGCATGAATACCATGCAGCGCCACCGCTTCAGGGATTCGGTATTTCAGAACCCTCTCAGGTGCGGGAATCATTAACGGCGGGGGCGTCAGGCGCTATTTCCGGCTCGGCAATTGTGCGGATTATTGAAAAAAACCAGCACCACCCCGATGAAATGCTGTCTCAGCTACACGCCTTTGTTAGCGAAATGAAGGCGGCAACACGAACATAAGCACCGCCCTTGTATGATGGCGGGCCTGTAGCCCGCCATTTTTACTGAAATCAGAAACGATATCCGACGCCAAACATAAAGACCCACGGATCTAAACGGGTGCTGACGCTATGCTGCTCCCCGCCTGCGGTAAACTTCACATCGGTATCAATATCCATCCACCACACTGAGGCGTTAATCAGCCAGTTTTCATCCAGGTTGTAATCCAGCCCCGCTTGCGCCGCCAATCCCCAGGAGTTTTTCAGGCTCAGGTCGCTCAATCCCGCCTCTTTCCCTCTTTGATTGAATTTTTCATCATAAAACATGGTGTAGTTCACCCCCACACCGAGATAAGGACGAAGCTTATCCGCTTTGTCGCCAAAGTAGTACTGCGCAACCAACGACGGCGGCAAATGGCTTACCTCTGCAATATTACCCACCCCGTTAAGCCCCACCCGATGAGTAAACGGAGTGGCAGCCAATAATTCCACGCCAATGTTATCAGTAACCAAATAACTGAACGTCAGCCCAAGTTGGGTATTGTTATCAACCTTGAACGACCCCAGACTGCCCAGAACATTATCTGAACCTTCCACCGGGCGAACGGTTGCCGTTCCGCCACGAACAATGATATCGCCCGCCTGATGAGCCTGAGCGAATGCTGGCATAAGTGTGGCTGCCAGTAGTACGAAAGACGCCTTTTTCATTATCCACTCCCTTTATATGGTTTAAATTCCGGAAAAAATATACCCCGATGCAATCATTCTTGTTTTAAGCCAGATCACATCTTTCGAATACTTTTTGCGAATTATGCACCTCATCAAATGAACATAAATCATTAAAAAGACAAGAATTGATCTACATCAAAAACAAACAAATGCACATAAAGTGCCCTACAGCGAAAATGCACTGCCAAAGCGGCGATTTCAGCGATAAATTTTCACTCTGGCGATGGTGATTCAACACCGGTTAAGGGCGGTAGATAACAAATGAGTGATAACACCTGTATGCACTGCGGCGCTTGCTGCGCTTATTTCAGGGTATCTTTTTATTGGGCTGAGGCTGATGATGGCGGCGGCGTAGTTCCTGCCTTGCTCACGGAACCCCTTTCGCCTTTTTTACGTTGTATGCAAGGATCAAACGGCAAAAATCCCCGTTGCTGCGCCTTAGAAGGCAGTATCGGCGTAAATGTCCGTTGTTCGATTCATGTTAACCGCCCTTCCCCTTGCCGTGAATTTATGCAATCCGGAGAAAACGGTCAGGTAAATGACGCCTGTAACCGTGCCAGGGCACACTATGGATTGCCACCGCTAACAATCGCGCCTGAAATGCGGGCTGCTGAATCATGAGAAATGCGCGTATCTCAGCACGCACGGGGTGCCACAGTCTGGCGTAACAGGTTACAATTAAAGGCTAAGTATCATTGCTCATCTTTCTTCAAGGAGTTTTCATGCCTATCACGGCTAACACTTTGTACCGTGACACAATGAATTTTACGCGTAACCAGTTCATCACTATTTTAATGATGGCTCTGCTGACTGCATTCATTACTGTCATCCTGAATCAAGCCTTGTCGCCCGGCAATGAGGAATTACAGACGCTTAACAACGCAGGCGGCGATCTGTCCTCATCTGTTGAACTGGGTATGATGGACTTGATCCAGCAGATGACGCCTGAACAGCAAACCGTGTTGCTTAAAATGTCTGCGGCAGGAACATTTGCGGCGCTGATCGGCAACGCTATTCTTACAGGCGGTATACTTATGCTGATTCAGATGGTATCCGCCGGAAATCGCACCAGCGCTTTACGGGCAATCGGAGCCTCAGCGCCGGTCTTACCCCGCCTTTTTTTACTGATTTTATTCTGCACGCTGTTAGTACAACTCGGTATGTTGTTCCTGGTCATTCCAGGTGTGCTGTTAGCTATCGCATTGAGCCTGTCGCCGGTTATTGCCGTCACCGAAAAGCGTGGCGTATTCAGTTCCATTAATACCAGTGCAAGACTGGCTTACGCCAACTTGCGCGTGACAGCACCGGCGGTGATCCTGTGGTTACTGGCTAAAATTGCCATTCTGCTGTTGGTGACAAAAATCCCGGTATTTTCACCTACCGTAATTGCCGTGGTGTTAAATGCCCTGAGCAACCTGCTATCCGCTATCCTGCTGATCTATCTGTTCCGCCTATATATGCTGCTTCGCGCATGATTTAACGGTGTGCCGCCTATCCTGCGGCACGCTTTCTTCTTTATTTTATCCTGATAAGGCGTAATCGTAATTTTCTGCAAATTATTACGATATCAAGGGAACCGTGCGCCACAATAAAGGATAATACGGCCAGTTATCAGATAGCCATTTGGGTTATCGCCAACAATTTATTGAGTGACGGATTGACATAATGAAGCAACTTCTTGATTTTCTTCCGCTTGTTGTTTTTTTTGTTTTTTATAAGCTTTATGACATCTATGTGGCATCAGGCGCACTGATTGCGGCGACCGCGCTTGCGCTAATCGTCACCTGGGTGATTTACCGCAGAATCGAGAAGATGACGTTGGTGACTTTTGCCATGGTAGCCATTTTCGGCACCTTGACGCTGGTATTCCATAACGACCAGTTTATTAAATGGAAAGTCACCATCATCTATACCCTATTTGCCGTGGCGCTACTGTTTAGCCAGTTCGTGATGAAAAAAACACTGATCCAGAGAATGCTAGGTAAAGAGCTAACCTTACCGCAAGCAGTATGGGGAAAACTTAACTTCTCCTGGGCTATGTTCTTTCTGGTATGTGGATTATTAAACATTTATATTGCTTTCTGGATGCCGCAAAATGTTTGGGTTAACTTCAAAGTCTTTGGTTTGACGGGATTTACCCTGCTGTTTACGTTGTTCTGTGGCGTTTATATTTACCGGCATCTGCCCGGCGATCAGGAAAAGTCAGAAGAAAATGGCGGCGAGCACTGATAATGCCCACGTTATAAAAACAGCATGACGTTATAATTCAACCTAATTGATTGATACCACAATGAGCAAACAAGACGTTTTACCACATGGCGACCTGGTGCTTCGTACACTGGCAATGCCTGCGGATACCAATGCAAATGGGGATATTTTTGGCGGCTGGCTGATGTCGCAGATGGATATGGGCGGCGCTATTTTGGCAAAAGAGATTGCGGAAGGCCGTGTCGTGACCGTCCGGGTTGACGGGATGTCTTTTTTAAAACCGGTTGCCGTCGGCGATGTTGTTTGCTGCTACGCACGTTGTGTGCGTACAGGCCGTAGTTCCATTAATGTGAATGTCGAAGTATGGGTAAAAAAAGTGTCATCCGAGCCGATCGGGCAACGCTATCGTGCGACCGAGGCCCTGTTCACTTATGTTGCCGTTGATGAAGACAGCCGTCCACGTGAGCTCCCCCTGGGCAAGAGTAACTTTAACCCTGACGATGCCTGATTCGCGTGTTGATACGGTGGTCAGGAATACAAAAAAGCCGCAGTCAGCGGCTTTTTTTGTGTATAAAATGCTGGCGGGATTACTCCATCGCCGCCCCGCCATCAATCCTAAATACGATAGTCACCACTAAATCTTTGCCAGGCTTATTGGCTTCATAGCGCCATTTCCGCATGGCCTGCTTGATATCACGCTCAAACATATTGCGAGGTTCTGCCGAAATCACCCGAACATTGTCTACTCGCCCGGAACTATCGACATCAAACTGCATTTTCACCCGGCCTTCAACCCGCAATGAAAATGCTCGTGCCGGATACTGCGGCTGAACCCGACTAAGCGGTCTTGGCCCTGTCGACTGGGTATTGGCTACCGGTGCCGGCGCCTGACTAACTGGCGCATTCGTCACAGTGCGCGTAGGTTCTTCACTGGTAAAGGGGGCTGGCGGTTGTTTCTCAACAGCCTTCTCGCGCTTGACCGGCTTCGGCTTTTCCACTTTCTTCACCGGTTTGGGCTTGGGTTTAGGCTGTGGCTTCGGTTCAGGAAGCGGGACGGGAACCGGCTCTGGAATCGGCTCAGGTTCCGGGATTGGCTCAGGTTCAGTAACAGGCTCTGGTTGTTTTACCGGTTCCGGTTCAGCGGGGGCAGGCTTTGCCGCAGGGGCCGCTTCCAATACAGCCGGATTAACCATAACGACACTGATTGGTTTAGCTTCCTGAGGCAGTTCGATCGCGTTATTGAACGACGCGTACAGCAAACCAGCGATCAGTGAACCGTGAACCCCAACTGAAAGTATAAATGGCCATGAATAACGGCGGGTCAGGAGAAACTTTTTTGGCGGCATAGTATTTCTTCATCCTCTTATGCCGCCAAGTTTAAATGCAAATAGCAATCATATTCAATAACAACCCATGTGATTGTTAAAAAAAACCAGCGCAGAGGCTAATTGTCTGGTAAATCAGCCTATTGCCCCAGCCGTTTCATCACGTATGATAAGTCGCTGCTGCTTTTTTACGTCCCAACCTGTGAGGCCCGCCTATGTTATATGTTATTTATGCTGAAGATGCCGCCGATTCGCTGGAGAAACGACTGGCCGCAAGACCTGCTCACCTTGCCCGCCTGAAACAATTACACGATCAGGGACAACTCATAACAGCTGGCCCATTGCCAGCCGTTGATAGCGAAGATCCCGGCAAAGCCGGTTTTACCGGTTCAATCATCATTGCCGAATTTCCCTCTCTGCAAGACGCGAAATCCTGGGCTGATGAAGATCCCTACATTGCCGCCAACGTTTACCAACAGGTGACGGTAAAACCCTTCAAAAAAGTTTTCTGATTTTGATCATGACACTGGTCATAGCGGAGATATCGGCTATGACCGTCCCTTCCCGCTCGATAAAACCTGAAATATTTTAGTCATTTAACCATGATAAATTGGCTTCTCTTCATGTGTAGAGAGTCAAATCATATGTTCGCGTTCGCTATGCCACGTTTGAAGATACTCACCGCTTACCGTCGGCACCGGTTTAGCATTCTTTCTGGTTTACTGCTCGTTATCGGGCTATTTTCTCTATTGCAACTGGTTTCAGTAGGTATTATTTCCCAAACCATGACTCAGGTAAGGCTGGATATTTCCGCTAATGAGAACCTGCGCCAACAGCAGGCATTAATGGATAAAGCCAGAATGGAGGTTATGAACGCCAGTGATAAACTTAACCGGGCGGGAATTTACCTGTTGGTTGATAAAGAAACGGGTTCAGTCGGCAGTTGGCATAGCTTGATGGATGAAGCTGAGGCGTCATTGAAGTATGCTGAAGCCCATTATAAATCGCTGGATACCAGCTCCACCGCATCGGCTTTTGTTGAATTGAAAAATAGCTATCACCAATTGTATACGGGACTAGTCGAACTCGCGCAGGGCATCAAAGCCACCAATGAAATCGACATCTTCTTTGCGGTTCCTATTCAGGCTTATCAAAACGACTTTACCCAGAAATATTCGCACTACCTTCAGGACAACGATATCCAGCAAAAACAGCACGGTCAGCAATTTCTGTTGTCTCTTGATCGCGCACATACTGTTTTGCTTGTTGTTTTGGGGTTATTACTGGGCGTATCGGTGCTGGTTTGGTTTGGCGTTAACAAGGTTATTATCCACCCGCTGACACGCATTATCGATCATTTGCGGCGCATTGCGGCAGGTGATCTCTCCCACACCATCGAAACAGGGAAACGCAGCACGCGTGAAATAGACCTGCTGAATAACAGCGTCATTCAAATGCAACGTGGTTTGGTTGTTTTGGTTTATCAGGTTCGTCAGAGCGTTGAAAACATGATTAACCAAGTTGATAAAGTGGCCGCCGATAACCGGCTACTGTCGGAACAGGCAAACAGGCAATCCCACGAACTGAAAGCCACAACCGAACATATCATTCAGTTAAGCCAACATCTGGAACACAACACCCAGCATACTCGGCAGGCCAGTCTGCACGCAGAAGATACCAGCAATATCGCCGCTCAGGGTGAGGTAATGATGAATGAAGTAAAAACCGCCATGTCGGATATTGCAGGCAGAACACGGGAAATGACGGATGCCATCAGTATGATCGAAAATGTGGCATTTCAGACACATATTCTGTCATTGAATGCGGCTATTGAGGCCGCTCACGCGGGGGAAATGGGCCGGGGGTTTTCTGTGGTTGCCCGTGAAGTCGGTACGCTGGCTTCGCAGAGCAGTCATTCGGCGCAAAATATTAATGCCTTAATCCGTGACTCGGACAACAGTGTTGAGACAGGTACGCAGTTAGTCAAAGAATTGAATGAAAGCCTGCAGGAAATTATTCAGGCGGCGAAAGGCACCAGCACTTTTTTAAGTGAAATATCGGAAATATCGCATCAGCAGAACCAGAGTATCCATGAAGTCACCAGCCGTATCAGTACGCTGAATGATACCGTCAGACAGAATGCGGGCCAAGTTGATGCCACGGCCCAGACGTTTTCATCTCTGCTGGAACAAACAGAACAACTCAGTACTGCCGTATCGCTATTTCTGCTGCCGTCCAATGCCCATGAATTACCCACGACTCCCGACACCACACTGATACCGGCATTATCCTGAAAAGAAGCGGCGTTTACCTGAAAAATTAGCGATCGTGTCAATGCGACCGCTAATTTTTTCAGCAGATCACCACTCGTAAGCTATCGCATATAACAGCGCACGCCGTTGATGCTTTTGTTGCAAATAACGGGCGTAGTGAATATGACGGTAAGTGCGCGATTGAGCCTCCAGCCAACGACTTCTACGACGCTGAACCTGACGCAACATTCGCCAGCGGCTAACTTCATTCCGGCTGCGTTTCATGACATAACTCTTATCGATAACTCGCGGCGTATATTATAGCCCCTTCACACCGCGATCCAAATAATGTTTAAATCTCCCTTACCGGCATAAAACATCAATAGCCCTATTTTATTCAGAACAAAGGCGTTTCCTCTTTCAGCAAACTATGCGTACACTTTATCGATGACTTACCAAAGGGAGCTGTACCGCCTTTATGACCACATTTTATACCGTAATAAGTTGGCTGCTTGTTTTCAGTTACTGGTTGCTGATCGCCGGTGTCACTCTACGTATTCTGATGAAACGTCGCACTGTACCCTCAGCAATGGCCTGGTTACTGGTTATTTATATTCTGCCACTTGTCGGTATTGTCGCTTATCTCTCGTTCGGTGAATTACATCTTGGCAAACGCCGAGCGGAACGAGCCAGTAAAATGTGGCCGTCGACGGCGAAATGGTTGCGTGAACTGAAGGAATACCGGCGGATTTTCGCAACAGAAAACAGCGAGGTTGCCGGTTCATTATTTCAATTGTGCGAACGCCGTCAGGGCATAGGCGGCGTAAAAGGCAACCAGTTGCAATTGCTGACGACCTTTGAAGACACCATTAAAGCGCTGATCCGTGACATTGAACTTGCCCATAACAATATTGAGATGGTGTTTTATATCTGGCAAAACGGTGGACTTGTTGATCAAGTCACCTCTTCACTGATTGCCGCTGCCCGTCGTGGCGTTAATTGCCGGGTATTGCTCGACTCGGCAGGCAGCGTTCAGTTTTTCCGCAACGCTTACCCGGAACTGATGCGCACAGCCGGTATTGAAGTCGTCGAGGCGTTGAAAGTGAATTTATTCCGGGCATTTCTGCGCAGGATGGATTTACGTCAGCATCGTAAAATTATTCTTATCGATAACCGCATTGCCTATACCGGTAGTATGAACATGGTTGACCCTCGTTTTTTTAAACAGGGATCAGGCGTTGGCCAGTGGATTGATTTGATGGCCCGTATTGAAGGCCCGGTTGCGACGACGTTGGGAATTATCTATTGCTGCGACTGGGAAATGGAAACCGGGAAGCGACTATTACCGCCCCCGCCTGATGTCAATATGATGCCGTTTGAACAGGAAACCGGGCACACCATTCAGGTAATTGCTTCCGGGCCGGGCTATCCGGAAGAGATGATCCACCAGGCGCTATTGACCTCCGTATACTCCGCACGCAAGCAGTTAATCATGACCACCCCCTATTTCGTCCCCAGTGATGACCTGCTGCACGCCATTTGTACCGCGGCACAGCGCGGTGTGGATGTCAGTATTATTGTTCCTTATAAAAATGATTCCGTACTGGTTGGTTGGGCAAGTCGGGCATTTTTTGCAGAATTGCTGGAAGCCGGTGTCAAAATCTATCAGTTTCAAGGCGGATTGCTGCATACCAAAAGCGTCCTGGTCGATGGGCAATTGAGTCTGGTGGGTACGGTCAATCTCGATATGCGCAGTTTATGGCTGAACTTTGAAATTACCGTGGTGATTGACGATGCGGGTTTCGGCAGCGATCTCGCCTGTGTGCAGGAAGATTATATCGCTCGTTCAACGTTGCTGAATGCAACGCAATGGCAAAACCGGCCTTATTGGCAGCGGATCGTCGAACGACTGTTTTACTTTTTCAGTCCACTGCTATAAATACGGCTTTTCCCGTGTTTTAATAGCGCCATCATGTATTAACAGGACATCTTGTATGGATTTAAATAACCGTCTGACCGAAGATGAAGCGCTGGAACAGGCCTATGATATCTTTCTGGAGCTGGCTGCTGATAACCTCGACCCGGCGGATATCTTACTGTTTAATCTACAATTTGAAGAGCGCGGTGGCGCCGAGTTATTCGATCCTGCCGAAGACTGGTCAGAGCATATTGATTTTGACCTTAACCCTGATTTTTTTGCTGAAGTGATAATTGGACTCGCAGAGCAGGATGGCGCAGATATCACCGATATTTTTGCCCGCGTGTTAATCTGCCGGGAAAAAGACCATAAGCTTTGCCACATTCTGTGGAAAGAGTAAGCCTCCGGCAGTAAACCGCCTTAAATGCGCCCCGTTAAAAAGGGGCTTCTTTATCTTTACCGTGATGATGCGGCAACGACTGCGGATCAACCTTCAGACAGGACACCGCATGTGTGAGACTCCCCTCCAGCAGCGGTCGGTTTTCTGAACACTCAGGCCCGGCAATGGGACAGCGGGTGCAGAACACACATCCCGATGGCGGATTAAACGGCGAAGGCAACTCCCCTTTCAGCAACGGTATCTGCTTATTTCTCTGTTTATCAGGATCCGCAATGGGTACTGCCGCCATCAATGCCTGGGTATACGGGTGTTGCGGGTTATGATAGACCTGATCATAAGTTCCCAACTCCACCACATGCCCCAGATACATAACAAGTACCCGATCGGAAATGTGTTTCACCACCGATAAATCATGCGCAATAAAAATCAGTGACAGCCGCATTTCACGCTGCAGTTGCCGCAGCAGGTTTACGACCTGAGCCTGAATGGAAACATCCAGCGCAGAAACCGGCTCGTCGCAGATAATCAGTCGTGGTTCCAATATCAACGCCCGTGCAATGCCGATTCTTTGACACTGCCCTCCTGAAAATTCATGGGGATATCGATTAATCAGACTAGGCAGCAACCCGACTTTCAGCATCATTTCTTTGACTTGCTCTTTCACTCGTTGGCGCGATAGCTTGGGATAATAGGTTTTTAACGGTTCCGCGATGATTTCACCGATAGTCATTCGAGGATTAAGCGACGCAAGCGGATCCTGGAAAATCATTTGAATATCACTGCGTATCGTGCGCCACTGCGTATCACTCATTCCCAGTAAATCTTTCCCCAGCCAGGTAATATGCCCGTCAGTGACTTTTACCAAGCCTATAATGGCACGCGCCAGCGTAGATTTGCCGCAGCCAGATTCGCCAACAATGCCCAGCGTTTCCCCTTCATACAAACGGAGCGTAACGCCATCAACCGCTTTCAGCGTTTTAGCTGGCTGCCAGAACCATTGTTTATCATCCCTCACATCAAAGTGAACTTTTAAATCAACCACTTCCAGCAACACTACTTTTTCTGCCCCCTTATTCATAACAACTCCTCGATCGTTCTAAAGCAGGCGCGTAAGCGACCGTTATCAAAAGACTCCAGAGCAGGTGTTTTATGGCACACATCCATCGCATAAGGACAACGTGGCTGAAACGGGCAGCCTGTCGGCAGGCGGAGCAGATTCGGCGGGTTCCCAGGAATGGTTGCCAGCGTTGCATCCTCAGTATCCAGGCGGGGAACGGCATGGAGCAACCCAACAGAATAAGGGTGACTGGGATGATAAAACACATCGCGCACCGAACCATACTCCATCGTACGCCCCGCATACATCACCAGCACCTTGTCGCACATATCGGCCACAACCCCCAAATTGTGGGTAATCATAATTATGGCGGTATTAAATTCGCGTTTCAGTTCATTCAATAACGTTATGATCTGGGCTTGCACCGTTACATCAAGCGCGGTGGTGGGTTCATCGGCAATCAACAGTTTAGGGCGGCACAGCAGCGCCATAGCAATCATGACACGCTGGCGCATTCCACCTGAAAACTCATGAGGGTACATTTTCATGCGTTTTCTCGCTTCCGGCATTTTAACGGCATCAAGCATTCTGACCGATTCATCAAAGGCTTCACGTTTGCTGAGTCGCTTATGCAACATCAGGACTTCCATCAGTTGTTCGCCGATCCGCATATAGGGATTCAGCGATGTCATCGGGTCCTGAAATATCATGGCAATTTCTTCAGCACGTAACTTATTCAACTGACGCTCGGGCAAATTAAGGATCTCTTTGCCATCAAAACGTGTAGAACCGCTGATATGACCATTCCGGGCTAACAACCCCATCAATGCAAACGCCGTCTGGGATTTTCCAGAACCGGACTCACCGACAATTCCCAGTGTTTCCCCGGCATTCAGGGTAAAACTGAGATTGTTTACTGCGGTTACCTCGCCATCCTGAGTACGAAATGTCACCCGTAAATCCTGAACGCGCAGGAGAACGTCGTTCTCGTCGGTTGCATCAATCCTGTTCATGAACCGACTCCTCAGCGATCTTTCGGATCGAGGGCATCACGCAGGCCATCGCCGATAAAATTAAAACAAAATAGTGTCACCACCAGAAACGCTGCGGGATAAAACAGCAACCAGGAAGAAACTTCCATCGAGTTTGCGCCATCACTCAATAACGCGCCCCAGCTACTTAACGGCTCCTGGGTGCCTAACCCCAGAAAACTCAGGAATGATTCAAACAGGATCATACTTGGCACCAATAATGAGGCGTATACCACGACTACCCCCAGGACATTCGGTACGATGTAGCGTAATACAATGCCGCCTGTCGACACGCCGGAAACTATCGCCGCTTCAATGAACTCCTTACGTTTCAGACTTAGCGTCTGCCCACGGACGATACGTGCCATATCCAGCCAGGACACCATGCCAATCGCCACAAAGATCAACAGCATGTTCTGCCCGAAAAATGTCACCAGTAAAATAACGAAAAACATGAACGGGAATGAATTGAGGATCTCCAGCAAACGCATCATCACCGAATCAACTTTGCCGCCAAGATAGCCAGACAGCGCACCATATAAGGTGCCGACGCTCACCGCGACCAACGCGGCCGCCACGCCCACCATCAGCGAAATTCGCCCGCCAATGGCAACCCGCACCAGTAGATCGCGCCCTGATGAATCCGTACCGAAATAGTGCCCGGATGCCATATCCGGCGCAGATGACATCATGCCCCAATCCGTATCCGCATAATTAAATGGCGATAACAGCGGCGCCACGATCACAAATAAAGTAATCAGCCCCAGCACAAACAGGCTGGTCAAGGCGGCACGATTGTGGATAAACCGCTGGCGGGCATCTTGCCACAAACTGCGGCCTTCTATTTCCACCTGTCCGCTGAAATTATCCAACGCCTCAATATCTCTTCGATTCCAAAACATAGCGCCCCCGATTCAGTAGCGAATTTTCGGATCGATAACGGCGTATAACACGTCAATTATCGCATTGAATAAAATCGTTAACCCACCAACCAAAATAGTCAGACTAAGCACTAACGAATAATCGCGATTCAGCGCCCCATTAACAAAAAGCTGACCAATACCCGGTAAACCAAAAATAGTTTCGATGACCATTGAACCGGTAATAATACCGACAAAAGCCGGTCCCATATATGAAAGCACCGGCAACAACGCTGGCTTTAATGCATGGCGCATAATGATGCGGCGCAGAGGTAATCCCTTGGCGCGAGCGGTACGAATAAAATTGGAATGAAGCACCTCAATCATCGATCCTCGGGTGATACGCGCAATACTGGCGACATAAGAGAGCGATAACGCCACCATCGGCAAAATCATATATCTGGCTTCTCCGCCATTCCAGCCGCCGCCCGGTAGCCAGCGCAGCATAATCGCAAATATCAGCACCAGTAGCGGCGCCACCACAAAGCTTGGGATCACCACGCCGGTCATAGCAAAACCCATTATGGCGTAATCCCATTTACTGTTTTGATTCAGCGCAGCAATCACGCCCGCACTCACACCGAAAACTACCGCCAGCAAAAATGCGGCCGCACCCAATTTAGCGGAAACCGGAAACGACGCCTCGACCAGATCGTTTACCGAATAGTCTTTATATTTAAATGAAGGCCCGAAATCCCCCTGAATCAACTGCAACAAATAGTTGCCATATTGCACCATCATTGGATCGTTAAGATGATATTTGGCCTCAATATTGGCCATGACTTCAGGTGGAAGATTACGCTCGCCGGTAAAAGGGCTACCGGGCGCAAGGCGCATCATAAAAAATGAGAGGGTAATCAGAATAAATAGCGTTGGAATCGCTTCCAGACAGCGGCGAAAAATAAATTTTAACATTCCCCGTACCTATAAAACCGGCAAATAAAAACGGACTGCCTTTATCATGCAACCCGCCATATTGTCAGTGTTTGATGATATAAAGATCTTTCACATGGATGTTATCCATCGGATCTTTACCGGTTAACCCACCGACGTAAGGCTTCACCAGACGGGTATTGGCATAATAGTAGACTGGAGCGATAACCGCGTCCTTATCCAGTAAAACTTCAGCCTGTTGATAAATAGCGGCACGTTCTGCTACCGTTTTTACCTGCAATGACCTGGCTATCAGCGCATCGAAATCTTGACTCTTATAATGTGAGGTGTTGCTGCTGCTGTCCGACAACATACTGTTGAAAAAAGTGGAGGGTTCATTGTAGTCGGCACACCATCCGGCGCGAGCAACATCAAAACTCCCCTGATGGCGGGTATCGAGAAAAGTTTTCCACTCCTGATTTTCCAGCTTGACGTTCACGCCAATATTTTTCTGCCAGACAGAAGCAGCGGCAATCGCCATTTTTTTGTGCAAATCGGAGGTGTTATATAACAAACTGAAGGTCAACAGTTTATCGGCGGTATAGCCCGCCTCGGCCAGTAATCTCTTTGCTTCCTGATTACGCTTTTCCTGTGGCCAGCTAAACCACTCTGGCTGCACCGAAGTTATTCCATCAATATAGGGAGGAACAAAACCATAGGCCGGAATGTCACCTTGATTTTTCACCTTATTGGTTAAAATATCCTGACTCAGCCCCAACCGCAGCGCGGCCCTTACCCGCACATCATTGAACGGCGCCTTTTGATTATTCATTTCGAAATAGTAGGTGCACAAATAAGGGGTTACCTTCACTTCCTGCGGGATCTCTTTTTTTAACTTCTGGAACAGTTCTATGGGCAGGTAGTTATAGGTCATATCGATTTCACCGCTACGATAGCGGTTAACATCGGTTACTTCCGATACAATAGGTAAATAGGTCACCTGATTGATGATGGTTTTCTCGTTATCCCAATATTGGGGGTTGCGCTCCAGTACGAGTTTTTCATTTAC
Source organism: Brenneria alni (assembly GCF_003666245.1). GTDB lineage: Bacteria > Pseudomonadota > Gammaproteobacteria > Enterobacterales > Enterobacteriaceae > Brenneria > Brenneria alni. The sequence continues at coordinate 53,320 of NZ_MJLZ01000006.1, read as the reverse complement.
TACCCACTCTTTCAGCTTGTAGGCGCCATTTCCCACCCAATTCTGCGGCTGCGTCCATTTTTCACCAAACTTCTCCACCACCGTTTTGTTCACCGGCGACATGGCGGGATAAACAGGAAGTTTGTAAAAATAGGGAACCGCCACGGAGAGCGTGACTTCCAGAGTATGATCATTAATGGCTTTCACACCCAGGGCGTCCGGTGATTTTTTACCGGCGATAATGTCATCAATATTCAGTAAATGGCCATATTGCAGGTAGCTGGCATAGGGAGAGGCGGTTTTCGGATCGGCCAGGCGCTGCCAGCTATAGACAAAATCCTGTGCGGTGACAGGGTCACCGTTTGACCAGCGGGCATCTTTGCGTAAATGAAAGGTCCACACCTTGAACTCGTAGTTATCCCAGTTTTCCGCTACGCCGGGGATCGCCTGACCGTTGACATCGGATATCACCAGCCCTTCCAGTAAATCGTGTGACACATTGCTCTCAGGAACGCCTTCAATCTTGTGCGGATCCAATGACACCACTTCAGCGCCATTATTACGAACCAATACCTGTTTTTCAGCCAGTTGAACCCCAGGCGGAACGTCTGCCGCCCATACATTTGCCCATGACGCTATAATCAATGTAGCTATCATACTGGCGGCAAAGATTTTTTTCGTTTTGAAATTCTCCATCATTACCCCGCTCCTGTTTTCATATAGCGACATGTTGTGCCATTCACAAACACTAGTTAGCCTTGTGCATGACCCGAAAATAAACCTGTTTGCGTCACATGCTCCAATACATATAACTAATAAGTTCAATTTATGAATAAGCCCTGAATCGCGACCCATGATGCGAAGCTATCAAAAGAGAATACATCCGCCAATATTTTTAAATTGGTGTAGTTTGATTTCGTGTGCAGCATCGGGTCGAATAATGCCAATCATCTGCTAAAAAATTTGATATAACCCGAAAAATCCCACCATAGATTGACTCGCATAACACCCCATGTGGGTGCTGTGTAGTGCCAACACTGACATGGCATAATTAGCGACTTCTATCTCTGCGATAAGCGAAATTTTATTCTGTCTTTTCACATAAATAAAAAACAAAAAACAGTTTATAGTCATTTTACAGAGAGATATAAATGGCGGGTGTACTCCTCCGAACCAAACTTTATTGATAATAATTATCATAAACGCCATGCTGAAAGGTGTCAGCATCAAAAAAAATAGAGAGAGATCACATAAAAAGCAGAGATAAGCGAGTATGCTCGTCAGTGAACAAGCTCTTTGAGTCAATCAATGCAGGAAGTAGGTAATGCTGAAATTTCGCCGTATGGGCACAATATCCGCGCATTTATCTATACTTTAATAATTAGCAGACTATTGACTGAAAGAGTTTAACATTATCAGGAGAGCATTATGGCTGTAACCAATGTTGCTGAACTTAACGCACTGGTCGAAAGAGTAAAAAAGGCACAGCGTGAATTTGCCAATTATTCTCAGGAACAAGTTGACAAAATCTTCCGTGCTGCCGCACTCGCTGCTTCAGATGCTCGAATTCCATTGGCGAAAATGGCTGTCGCCGAGTCAGGGATGGGCATTGTGGAAGATAAAGTGATCAAAAACCACTTTGCTTCTGAATACATTTACAACGCCTATTGGGATGAAAAAACCTGTGGCATTCTCTCTACCGATGACACCTTTGGCACCATTACCATTGCTGAACCAATTGGTCTGATTTGCGGTATTGTTCCAACCACTAACCCGACATCCACCGCGATTTTTAAAGCATTAATCAGTCTGAAAACCCGTAATGGCATTATCTTTTCCCCGCATCCACGAGCAAAAAATGCAACCAATAAAGCCGCAGATATCGTTCTGCAAGCGGCTATTGCTGCCGGTGCGCCAAAAGATATCATCGGCTGGATTGACCAACCTTCAGTTGACCTGTCCAACCAATTGATGCATCACCCGGATATCAACCTGATTCTGGCGACAGGCGGCCCGGGTATGGTTAAAGCCGCGTACAGCTCCGGGAAACCGGCGATCGGCGTGGGTGCAGGTAATACTCCGGTTGTTGTTGACGAAACTGCCGATATTAAGCGCGCAGTGGCGTCAATCCTGATGTCAAAAACGTTTGATAACGGTGTGATTTGTGCTTCAGAGCAGTCGGTGATTGTGGTTGATAGCGTCTACGACGCTGTCCGTGAACGCTTCGCCACACATGGCGGTTACATGCTGAGGGGCAAAGAGCTACAGGCCGTGCAGGCTATTTTGTTGAAAAATGGCGCATTGAACGCCGATATTGTCGGCCAGCCAGCACCGAAAATCGCTGAAATGGCGGGGATCAACGTCCCTGCGAACACCAAAGTGCTGATTGGTGAAGTCACTGTCGTCGATGAATCCGAACCCTTTGCTCATGAGAAACTGTCGCCTACTCTGGCGATGTACCGGGCTACCGATTTTAATGATGCCGTCATCAAAGCAGAAAAACTGGTCGCAATGGGGGGTATCGGCCACACTTCCTGCCTGTATACCGATCAGGACAACCAGACGGAACGCGTGAATCACTTCGGCGACATGATGAAAACCGCGCGTATTTTGATCAACACACCAGCGTCACAAGGCGGGATCGGCGATCTGTATAACTTCAAACTCGCCCCATCTCTGACGCTGGGTTGTGGTTCCTGGGGAGGCAACTCTATCTCGGAAAACGTCGGTCCGAAACACTTGATCAACAAGAAAACGGTAGCCAAGCGAGCAGAAAATATGTTGTGGCATAAACTTCCTAAATCCATCTATTTCCGTCGTGGTTCATTACCGGTTGCTCTTGAAGAAGTCGCTTCCGACGGTGCAAAACGCGCATTCATCGTTACCGACCGTTTTCTGTTCAACAACGGCTATGTCGACCAGGTCACTGACGTACTGAAACAGCACGGTCTGGAAACTGAAGTCTTCTTCGAAGTTGAAGCGGATCCAACGCTGAGTATCGTGCGTAAAGGCGCGGAACAGATGAACTCCTTTAAGCCGGATGTCATCATTGCTCTGGGCGGTGGTTCCCCGATGGATGCGGCAAAAATCATGTGGGTCATGTACGAACACCCCACTACGGCATTTGAAGAACTTGCGCTGCGTTTTATGGACATCCGTAAACGTATTTATAAGTTCCCGAAAATGGGTGTGAAAGCGAAAATGATCGCCATTACCACCACGTCCGGTACGGGTTCTGAAGTTACGCCGTTTGCCGTGGTGACTGATGATGCAACGGGCCAGAAATACCCGTTAGCCGACTATGCATTAACACCGGATATGGCGATTGTTGACGCCAATCTGGTGATGAACATGCCGAAATCACTCTGTGCATTTGGCGGTTTAGATGCCGTCACACACTCACTGGAAGCCTACGTTTCCGTATTGGCAAATGAGTATTCGGACGGTCAGGCATTGCAGGCGCTGAAACTGCTGAAAGAAAACCTGCCAGCCAGCTATCATCAGGGTGCGAAGAACCCGGTCGCCCGTGAGCGCGTTCATAATGCCGCGACGATTGCCGGTATCGCTTTTGCTAACGCCTTTCTGGGTGTTTGTCACTCAATGGCGCATAAGCTGGGATCTGAATTCCACATCCCGCACGGTCTGGCCAATGCCATGTTGATCTCAAACGTTATCCGCTATAACGCTAACGACAACCCGACCAAGCAAACGACTTTCAGTCAGTATGACCGACCTCAGGCTCGCCGTCGCTATGCCGAAATTGCTGATCATCTGTGTCTGACGGCGACAGGCGATCGTACTGCACAGAAGATTGAGAAATTGCTGAACTGGCTGGAGGAAATAAAAGCGGATCTGGGTATTCCAACGTCTATCCGTGAGGCTGGCGTGCAGGAAGCCGATTTCCTGGCGAAAGTGGACAAACTGTCTGAAGACGCCTTCGACGATCAGTGTACCGGTGCTAACCCACGCTATCCGTTGATTTCAGAGCTGAAACAGATTCTGATGGATACTTACTACGGACGTAAGTATTCCGAAAACACCATCGTGAAAGAAACTGTCGACATTGCAGCCCCTGTAGCAAAAGTGGTCAAGCCGGCAAAGAAAGTGACCAGCCAACCCATTCAGTGAAATAACAGCCTCTGCTGAGGCTGTATTAAGCAGAGAACCTCACAAATACCCTGCCAGTTTACTGGCAGGGTATTTTTTTACCCGCTTCCAGGCGCCTCAACGCACGCTGACAGGATTAATTCCATAAGAAGGTACAATTTCATGCTCAACACACCAGAACCCTCTGTAAAGCGAGTTCATCCGTAAGCAACGTGGGCATGAGATTATCTGCCAGCGCCTCTCTGAGGCCACCCTACAGACGTTAAACATGATAACGCTTATATGAGTACGCTACCGTTTCAACATAGACAAACCAATAACCCGGATGGGGTAGGTTTAAGCCGTTTTATTGAGGCCGCGCTATCAACAACATCGGTAAATGGCCGAAAGTATCACTTCTTTTCCTTATTCGATTCCGCTTCTAACGCTAATTGGTCTCCCCTGTCAGAATGTTCGCTAACTTGTTCTCGAGTTAAGAGCGGACATTTATCAATTAATACACAATGAAAAGGCTGTCCACGGTGTTTTTCCTCTAGCAGGCTAATTAAAGAGGTCTGCGGATTAAACAACAATAGTACAGGCGAGAAAAGGCCGATACAGAACTTATCCCCCCAGCTATGCTGGTTAGTTATCTATTTCTGCGGTGAAACCCAGCGCTCACATACTCATACTGCCGTCCTGCAACTCGAATTATTTAGCGTATATATCAACCTATACAGTTAAAATTATCGTAACAACTTTCTGTTAGCTCGTGAATGGCTATTGCTTGTTCAAACTCACTAAGTTACATCTATTGATAGCTACGGCGGGATAAAACATATAAACATTCCTTATAACGACAGACTGCGTCACAATATCTTATCGAGCACAGCAGTTCTGGGAAAATGACGGGTTAAATGTATATCCCTGTGAGGATAGGCGTATTTTATATTCATGCAACATGGCGTGTGATATCTGTTTTAAAATGGCAATTTTTAACAAACTTACAAATTTGGCTATTGCAGAAAAGAAAATAGCACTCTATTATCACACTACACGCCACCAATAATATAAATTTGAGATTATCACAATGAGCGAAGCACTAAAGATTCTAAACAACATCCGTACTCTGCGTGCCCAGGCAAGGGAATGTAGTCTGGATACTTTGGAGGAAATGCTGGAGAAACTGGAAGTCGTGGTAAATGAACGCCGCGAAGAAGAAAGCCAGGTTCAGGCAGAAGTTGAAGAACGTGCACGTAAATTACAGCAATATCGCGATATGTTGATTGCAGACGGTATTGATCCTAACGAATTATTACAATCTTTAGGTTCAGTCAAAGTTGCTGGCAAAAGCAAACGTGCTGCCCGCCCTGCCAAATATCAATATACTGACGAAAACGGCGACGTAAAAACCTGGACTGGTCAAGGTCGTACTCCAGCTGTAATCAAAAAAGCGATCGAAGAACAAGGTAAATCTTTAGACGATTTCTTGCTCTGATCCGTTGTCTTGAAATAAACAAAATACAGATACCCTTGATGCCAATTGAGGGTATTTTTTTTGGAAAAATACGACAGCATATCGAGAGGGTTTTTGCTCCCTATCCTTTGTAATAAAATAGAGAGCAGTGTTTGCTAAGTATTATTTTTCTTCAGCTTCAATAGTTTCCCGCAGCCACTGTGTGAGTTCGCTACCCAGTCCGTCATGGCGCATACCATATTCTACGAAAGCCTGCATGTATCCGAGTTTATTGCCACAGTCATGACTGACGCCTTTCAGATGGTAGGCTTCCACCGTTTCTTTTTCCATTAACATCGCAATGGCATCAGTTAACTGAATTTCATTACCCGCACCTGGGGGCGTTTTCTCCAGCAAAGACCAAATTTCAGCCGAAAGAACATAACGGCCAACAACGGCTAAATTAGATGGCGCTTCAGAAGCCTTGGGTTTTTCTACTACACCAACCATCGGCACACTATCGCCCGCTTTTAATTCCACACCTTTACAGTCTACAACGCCATAACTGCTGACATCCGCAACAGGCTCAACCATAATCTGACTATGTCCAGTTTCAGAAAAACGTTGCAACATTTCGCTTAAGTTATCTTTCTTCAGATCTGCTTCATATTCATCAATAATCACATCTGGCAAAATAACGGCAACAGGTTCATCACCCACTAACGGGTGCGCACACAATACCGCATGACCTAAACCTTTAGCCAGTCCCTGACGGACTTGCATAATGGTAACGTGCTTTGGACAAATAGATTGAACTTCTTCCAATAGCTGACGCTTAACGCGTTTTTCCAGCATGGCTTCCAGCTCAAAGCTGGTATCAAAATGATTCTCGATAGAATTCTTGGATGAATGCGTGACCAAAATTATTTCATTGATTCCCGCAGCAATACACTCATTGACAACATATTGAATTAGCGGTTTATCCACCAACGGTAGCATCTCTTTAGGAATAGCCTTCGTGGCTGGCAACATACGCGTTCCCAATCCCGCAACGGGGATTACCGCTTTTTTTACTTTTTTATTAACAATCGACATAAACAACCTCTTATATATCGTTCAAATAATGAACTTTATTTATCTGGTCTAAAAACTGGATAAGTATACCAGTTTAACCAGATCACGCTTGGCTTACCCAACGCTATAGTTCAATAAAAATAAGGTAGTAACTTACATAGTAGAAAATAAAAAATAATAACGAAAGGCGAACACGGCCTGAGGAGAGTAATCCCCCCTCCTATCAGATTATTCTGTAGAAAGCATGAGTCGTAAACGACCACCGTCCCCCCATATCTGACATTGCCAGGCATCACATTGATGATTTAACTGATTGAGGTAGGCTTCATCAAGCGTTCCCAATGGCACACCGCTATTCAGCGCAATTTGACTTTCATTGACGTTTAATGTGGCATTTAATCCAGCAGATATCAGTATCAGCCGTTTTAATTCACGATGATAATAACCAACCAGCAGCGGGAAACGCCCCTCTAAACTTGCCTGACGTAATAGTTGGTTTACCTGTTTTAATAAAATCGGCAAATGGGGTAAACGGTGCTGTTGATTTGCCAGATGCTCCTGAAGCACTCCATTGAACAGGGTGCGAAGTAATAACGCGGCTAACGTACCGTTATTGTTCACAGCCTGAGTAACATCAAGACAATAGAAGGCCAGTTCATCTTCAGAGAGTGCGGCAATATCCAAAACCAATCCCGGTTGTTCAGCAACAGTAAGCTGCCGGTAATTTATTCGGCAACGGGCAAGCGTTTGCTGAACCGGCGGCTGCAATTGGGCTAAAAGTTTTGCAACCGCATCAGGAGATTGATTGAGCGAATCCATATCCTGCATTAATTGCTCAAGCTCATTTGCTGGCGAAGTAAACATGTCCGGGTACAGACAAGACATAACAACCTCGCGTAAGCGTGCATAATCACGAATAGGCTTCAGCAATATATCCTGAACACCAAGCCGCAGGACTTTTGCGACATCCGCCATTTGGCTGGTCGCGGATATCACCAGTATCGGGGGGGAGTTACCTTTTAAGCGCAGGTGTTCAAGAAACTCAATGCCATCCATCATCGGCATTTCCAGATCGCAGATAATTAAATCAGGCTGATGGTGTTCCAGAAGACTTAACGCATCCAGTCCGTGGATAGCTTCCAAAACTGAGGCTCCAAGCGAAGTCAGATAACCGGATAGTACGGAGCGGAAAACAGCTTCATCCTCGATAATCAAAATATGTTTACCCGCTAATGGTCGTTCCATCAGTTACCCCTTACTTCAACGCTTTATTTTCAGATTTGATTTATCACCAACGTTCAGAATGTCTGACGCCGCTTGTACAGGATATTCAACGAGATTTATTTACCAGCGGTAACAATTCATCACGTTTTTTCTCCACGGCCTGGTGGCCAGCTTCAATCGCTTCCTGTGCCCGATGAAAATCCAGGGTGGCAATTTGTGGGCAGTAAGGTTGTAAAAGCACATCGGGGGGGTCACCCGCCATTCGGGTCATTTTTAATCTGTTCTCAAGAATCTGAATTGATGTGCTCATGATTTCCATCGCCGTTGGCGAAACCTCAGTTCGCTGACGGCGTCCCCGTAGCAAACGCTCACGAATTTTGCCACGCCAATTATTTGAAGCAGTATCAATTTCAGGTTCCGGCGCCATTGGTTTAATCGATAGAAAATCGTGGTGGTTAAGACTGGCATCCTGTTGCAAATCAACTGCAATCACAACGTCTGCACCCATAGCCCGAGTCAGCGACACAGGTACAGGATTTACCACCGCTCCATCAACCAGCCAGTAGCCATTAAACCGAACGGGAGACAACAAGCCGGGGATACTGCAAGAAGCCCGAATTGATTGATGTAAATCCCCTTTTGTTAACCAAAGTTCCCGCCCTGTGCTTAGGTTGGTCGCCACAGCACCATATTTAATATCACAATCTTCAATCTGCTGCGTATGTAACAAGTGCTTTACATTGTTAAACACTCGATCGCCGCGTAATAAGCCGCCACGCTGCCAGGAAAGATCCATTAACCGGATCACATCCCAATAACCAAACCCTTTGACCCAGCGCTCCATCGCATCCAGCCGGTGCGTCGCATATGCCGCGCCGACCAATGCCCCTACGGAACACCCGGCAACCACTTCAATTTCAATGCCAAGTTCCGTCAGTGCGTTGATAACGCCAATGTGAGCCCATCCTCTGGCAGCCCCAGAACTTAATGCCAGACCAACTTTTATCCGTCGCATGATTGACCTCATGTGTTTTCATTCTAGCGCACATTGCTACATCCCGAGCTTCTTAGGTAACATATCGGCATCCTGGATAAGGATCCCACTATTATTTATCAAGTTTTAATTAAATTTAATTCAGGAGATGCTGTGACAGACCTTTGTCCCTGTAGCAGCGGGTTACAATATAGCTCATGCTGTCAACCGTACCTTGCCAATGTCATTAGGGCTGCCGACCCTATTACATTGATGCGCTCCCGCTATACTGCCTATGTCAAACACGATATTGATTACCTGATAGCGACCTGGCATCCCGATCATCAACCAGAAAAATGGCGAGTCGCTATTGCTGAAAGTTGTCGGGACACCCTCTGGCTAAGTCTTAACATATTGGCAATCTCTTCGGGTAAAACGCTGGAAGAAGGTTATGTTGAATTTGCAGCCCGCTATACATCTGCGGATAACAAGCAACAAGCAGGATTAATGCGGGAGCGTTCACGCTTCCTTCGCTATCATGATCGCTGGTATTATATGGACGGCATTCATCTGCAAACCGGCAGAAATGAGCACTGTCCCTGCGGTTCCGGCAAAAAACACAAAAAGTGTTGCGGACAGTAACAAACCAATATCAACCCACAGTGAGTTCCGGCACTGTATTAACATATCGTTATTTTAGTTTTGGACAGGATCCACGCGCTCATGCAATCCCCGAATTTACAAAGAAAAGTATTACGGACTATTTGCCCCGATGCTAAAGGGCTTATCGCAAAAATCACCAATATTTGTTACAAACACGAACTCAATATCGTGCAAAACAACGAGTTTGTAGACCATCGTACCGGGCGTTTTTTCATGCGTACCGAGTTGGAAGGTATTTTTAACGATACCACCCTGCTGGCAGACCTTGACAGCGCGCTTCCTGAAGGATCGGTTCGTGAACTGACAAATGCGGGTCGCCGCCGAATTGTTATCCTGGTCACTAAAGAAGCCCACTGTCTGGGTGATCTATTAATGAAAAGCGCCTACGGCGGGCTGGATGTGGAAATTGCTGCCGTTATCGGTAACCATGAAACATTACGCACACTGGTTGAGCGATTTGATATTCCCTTCCACCTGATCAGCCATGAAGGGTTTACCCGAGAAGAGCACGATCAACTCATGATCGCGCAGATTGACACTTATCAGCCGGATTATGTTGTCTTGGCAAAATACATGCGTGTGTTAACGCCTGCTTTTGTTCAGCATTATCCGAATCAGGTCATCAACATTCATCACTCATTCCTGCCGGCATTTATCGGCGCCCGTCCATACCATCAGGCTTATGAGCGCGGCGTAAAAATCATCGGTGCAACGGCGCATTATGTGAACGATAGTCTGGATGAAGGGCCAATCATAATGCAGGATGTCATCAACGTGGACCATACTTACACGGCTGATGATATGATGCGTGCCGGGCGCGATGTCGAGAAGAACGTGTTAAGCCGCGCACTTTACCGGGTGCTGGCGCAGCGCGTTTTTGTCTACGGGAATCGCACCATCATTCTATAATTTGCTGATCGGACATCGCATTGTTTGCAAGGATGTTTGTATGGAAAACGTGAGTGACGCGCTCCCGGCACGTCACTCACTAATCACTTAGCTCTTCCAACTCCCCGCAACATAAGAGAAAACCGGAAGCTGCCACGACCAGCGGATCGCGGCCAGACGAACCGACAAGCCAATACTGAAAGAAACCAACAAGTTAATATCATGATTCACGTTCAGCGCTTTCAATCCCAGATAAAGCAGCGCCACTAACAGCGAAATGCTGGCATAAAGTTCTTTCTTCAATACCATCGGCGTTCGATTGCAAAAGATGTCACGTAGAATACCGCCAAAAATCCCCGTCACAATTCCGGCCATAACCACCACCGTGATGGAGTAATTCAGCCCCAGCGCAACATTGCAACCGATAATCGTAAAGGCGATCAGCCCCATTGCGTCCAGTACCAAAAACAGGCGGTGGAGACGATGCATAACGCGCGCAATGATAATGGTAAAAAGACCGGCACCGATCGTAAGATAGATATAACCGGGGTGTTGAGTCCAGCCGATGGGATAGTTGCCAAGAAGAATATCACGAACCGTACCACCACCAAGTGCGGTGATAAACGCAATCATGCCGACACCAAAAATATCCATATTGCGGCGTCCGGCGGCCAGCGCCCCGGACATGCCTTCAGCGGTGATGGCGATCAGATAGATATATGTAAGCACAAAAGATTTCCTGTGAAATGTGCCCCTCCCTCTGTCCGTTTTACCTGAGAGTTTACGCAGCGATCGCCGCTTGCCCCTTCGGTGGGTTGCCGTAACAACCTCTCTCCAGTTGGCTTAAAGGAAATTCGCAGTATGGTGGCCTGAGCGATTATGGGAGTTTGCGCCTTCGGCGGAGCGTCATATTGACGCGCTCTCTCCTGCGAGCTGCGGAGTATACGGACTCTACCTTCCAGGTTCAAGACATCATCATCGGATCTTGTTTGTCAGTAACGACGGTTCCTACGCCGCCGTGACTCACGGCCTGAGTTTCTGCTACCATCTGGAAACATTTTGAGTAAACGGCAGCTAACATGAAAGTTGTTTCTTTTAATATCAATGGCCTGCGGGCGCGCCCTCATCAGTTGGCCGCCATTATCGAACAGCACCAGCCTGATGTGATCGGATTACAGGAAACCAAAGTCCATGACGATATGTTTCCACTGGAAGAAGTGAGCCAATATGGCTATCACGTTTTTTATCACGGGCAAAAAGGCCATTATGGCGTCGCGCTGCTGTGTAAAAACCAGCCTATTGCAGTCCGTCGCGGTTTCCCAACGGACGAACAAGACGCGCAGCGGCGGATTATTATGGCGGATTTTGCTACCGCACAGGGTCAGCTTACCGTGGTGAATGGCTATTTTCCGCAGGGCGAAAGCCGCGATCATCCGATTAAATTCCCCGCCAAAACACGTTTCTATCAAGACCTGCAAACCTATATTGAGCAGCACCATAGGGTTGATCAGCCTTTAATCGTTATGGGCGATCTCAATATCAGCCCTACCGATCTTGATATTGGTATTGGTGAAGACAACCGCAAGCGCTGGTTGCGCACGGGCAAATGTTCGTTCTTGCCAGAAGAGCGTGAATGGCTGGCCCGGTTACAAGCCTGGGGACTCATCGATACCTTCCGAGCCGCCTACCCTGACTGTAACGATCGCTTCTCGTGGTTTGATTATCGGTCTGCCGGGTTTGATACCAACCGTGGCTTGCGTATCGATTTAATACTGGCGAGTCAAACATTGGCTAAACACTGCACCAATACCGGCATTGACTATGACATTCGGGCGATGGAGAAACCCTCCGACCATGCGCCGATATGGGCCGAATTCGCGTTGTAATAACAAAAACGCAGCGGCGTCCATGCATCGTCGCTGCGCTTAACCGGTAGTAATTGAGTAGCGTTTTACGTTACTGTTTGATCGGTTGCCAAATCAGAGTATTCGTTCCTACCGTTTGTTTATCCCGCACACACTGTAGGATCACACCGTCTACTTTCAACACCGCGCCTTCCGAATAGTTGCGGTTCTCATAAACACAACAGCGCATACAATTGCTATTTTGTTCACGCGCAGCAGAACCCGCGCCCCACACTTCGGCAGGAACGGGCACCACGATATCTGTCCCGCCGCGATTTGCCTGAACCACCGACGGCAGCACCAACACAGCACCGGCAATAAACCAGGAAACTAACGATCTCATTGATTCTGCTCCTTAACTTTGGGCTGAGGCTTACGCCGCTTTTTGTTACTTGCCTGAGGGGCCGATATGCCTTTGAAAGCACTTACGGCCTGGCTTTCTCTGGCTTGATGAATCAACGCCTGTAAAGAATGCGTCAGCGGTTGCATAAAATCCTGATAGCGGCATTTCTTTTCGCTGATTTGTGTCAGTGTCGCTTCCCAGTGCGCCGTCATATCCGGATGTGCGGCACTGTCTGGCAGGGAGTGAATTAATGCCCGCCCTGCTTCGCTGGCATGGATATAACGCCCTTTTTTGAACAGAAAGGTACGTTTAAACAGTAACTCGATAATACCCGCTCTCGTCGCTTCGGTTCCCAGACCGTCGGTTGCCCGCAGGATTTTCTTAAGCGCTTTATCCTGCACAAATCGCGCAATTCCGGTCATTGCCGATAGCAAGGTGGCATCAGTAAATGGCCGGGGAGGCTGAGTTTGCCGTTCTACCACTTCCCCGCGTTCACATAGCAACTCATCGCCTTTGGCAACAACCGGCAAAGGAGTCCCCTCATTTTCTTCATCGCGCTCTTTACTCCCCAGCAATGTGCGCCAGCCTGCTTCCGCCAGAAACCGGGCTTTAGCGACAAATTTTCCGCCCACGATATCCAGATCGATAACGCATTTACGAAATACCGCGTCCGGGCAAAACTGCATAATGTATTGTCGGGAAATCAGCCCGTAAACCTTACTCTCATTATCCGACAACGTTGTTCTTGCACTACGTGCCGTGGGGATAATCGCATGGTGGGCATCCACTTTACCGTCATCCCAACAGCGGTTACGTTTATCGATATCCATTATCGGCTGTGGTAATAAATCCGGCTGATGCACCGAAATGGCGTTCAGAACCGCATGACGTCCGGCAAAATGCTCTTCCGGCAGATAACGGCTATCAGAGCGCGGATAGGTTATCAGCTTGTGGGTTTCATACAGCTTCTGACAAATATCCAGCACCTGCTGGGCACTGAGTCCAAACCGTTTTGCGGCTTCAATCTGTAACGTCGATAGCGAATAAGGCAGCGGCGCCGTTTCTGACTCACGCTTGTCATTATAGCCCGTCACAAAAGCAGGCTGACCATCAATTCGTTTGACAACGTGCTCCGCCAGAGAACGGTGCAATAACCTCCCTTCTTCATCCTGATAGGGCTCACAGGACTCGCTCGGTTGCCAAAGCGCGACAAACCGTTCGCCAGCGGGGGTGATGATGTGTGCTTTAACCTCGAAATAATCTTTTGGAACAAAGTGCTCGATTTCTTCATCACGGCGAACCACCAGCCCCAGCACAGGCGTTTGTACCCGGCCAACCGACAGAACGCCCTCATAGCCAGCATTACGCCCCAGCAGCGTGTAAGCACGGGTCATATTAATGCCATACAACCAGTCAGCCCGTGAGCGGGCCAGCGCAGAAACACACAGCGGAATGAATTCTCTGTTCTCCCGCAGCCTTGAAACTGCCCGTTCAACCGCCTGGGGATTCAGATCGTTGATCAGACACCGCCTGACCTGACGACGCTTTTCTTCCGGCAAGGAGAGATATTCCAACACCTCATCCACCAGCAGTTGTCCTTCACGATCGGGGTCACCCGCATGAATGATTTCGTTGGCTTCCATCAGTAGTTTTTTTATGGTGTTAAGCTGTTTGCTCACCGAAGGACGGGGCTGCAATAGCCATTTCTGCGGGATAATCGGTAAATCGGCCAATGACCAGCGCGCATAACGGGCGTCATAAACATCGGGTTGCGCCTGTTCAAGCAAATGCCCGACGCACCAGGTCACAACATCATCCTGACCACAGGCAATAAAACCATCACCGCGGCGATGCGGTTTAGGCAATACATCCGCGATCGCCCGTGCCAGACTGGGCTTTTCGGCAATAAAAAGTCGCATTAGACACCATCGCGCTGAAAGACAGTTTGCCAACTGCCATTGCGTAAAAAATACCAAAGCAGCAGAGGGAAACGAAAACGCTTTAATTGGCGTTTATCAGAAATAATGGATAAATTTTTCAGCATCGAGCGGCGTCACCCTGGTGGACGCTTTCAATTGCGGCGTCCCCAAATAGAGGAAACCGACGATCTCATCCTGCTCACGGCATTGAAAGGCATCGCGCACCAGCGGGTGCTGCGTCCAGGCGCCGCTACGCCAGATCCCGTTAAACCCTTGAGCCAGGGCAGCCATTTGCATGGACTGAACGGCACAACCGGCGGAAACGACCTGCTCCCAGAGCGGGACTTTAGGATTTTCTTCACAATGCGCCACCACGGTAATAATCAATGGGGCGCGAAACGGCGCCTGTCGGGCCTTTTCTATGCCAGCTTCATCCATGCCTTCCTGCTTCGCCGCTTCAGTCAGTAACGCACTGAACCGCGCCAATCCTTCATTTTCAATCACAAAGAACCGCCAGGGTTGTAAAGTACCGTGATCGGGAGCGCGCATACCGGCGTGGATAATATTATTCAGCGCATCACCTGAAGGCGCAGGTGTTGTCAGGCGTGAAGCCGAACGGCGATTAAGTAACAGTTCGAGAGCATCCATCGCACATCTCCTGTATTACACTCTGGTTATCTGTGAAAAGACACGTTGCGCGCCACGGTAGCACAAGTAGAACTTTTGTTACAAGATAGCCTCTCCAGGTGCCACCTGGGCTATATTTAATGCTGACTTTTTACCGTCTGCTCTTTAGGATATTAAGTTGTTTTCCCGTTCTCGGAGATATCATGCGCACATTGTGGCGAATTTTTAGCGGATTCTTTAAGTGGACATGGCGTCTGCTTAATTTTATCAGAGAATTTATTCTCAATATTTTTCTTATCGCGCTCATTCTTATTGGGGTCGGGATTTATACACAGTTCACCGGCGCACCAGCGGAAACGGCCCGCGGTGCGCTGTTGATTGATTTGACTGGCGTTGTGGTCGATCAGCCCACCGTGAATAATAAACTGCGCCAGTTAGGGCGTGAGTTTTTCGGCTCATCCAGCAATCGTCGGCAGGAAAACGCGCTGTTTGATATTGTCGACAGCATTCGCCAGGCGAAAACCGATAACAACATTACCGGAATCGTGTTGGATCTGAGTGATTTTGCCGGAGCAGATCAGCCATCATTACAGTATATCGGTAAATCCCTGCGGGAATTCCGTGACAGTGGCAAACCTATCTACGCCGTAGGCGATAGCTATAATCAGGCACAATATTATCTGGCCAGTTTCGCCAATACCATTGCCCTCACCCCACAGGGTAGTGTGGATCTGCACGGTTTGGCCACTAACAATCTGTACTTCAAATCCCTGTTGGATAAACTGAAGGTCACCACCACCATATTCAGGGTAGGAACCTACAAATCGGCCGTTGAACCATACCTGCGCGATGATATGTCCCCGGCAGCCAGAGAGGCGGACAGCCGCTGGATTAATACACTTTGGCAACACTACCTGAACACGGTCGCCGCTAACCGGCAGATAACCCCGCAGCAACTGTTTCCTGGTGCAGCCAGCATTCTCTCAGGCTTACAGGCCGTGCAAGGCGACACCGCACGCTATGCACTGCAAAACAAATTGGTAGACGAGGTTGCCTCCCGTTCCGTTATTGAGCAAACGCTGGTAAAAGCATTTGGCTGGAATAACAAAACCAATAACTTTTATTTCACCAGCATTTACGACTATGCGCCTAAACCGCCGGTTCAGAACAATAATCAGATAGCCGTGATTTTTGCCAACGGGGCGATTATTGATGGCCCGGAAACCCCGGGAATGGTGGGCGGCGATACCACTGCCGCCCAGATACGCGCAGCACGTCTCGATCCCAAAGTTAAAGCAGTGATTCTGCGTGTCAATAGCCCTGGCGGCAGCGTGACGGCATCTGAAATGATCCGCTCAGAGTTGATGGCGGTTCGTCTTGCTGGCAAGCCGGTGGTGGTTTCCATGGGCGGCATGGCGGCATCGGGTGGATATTGGATTTCAACACCCGCAAACACCATTATCTCCAGCCCAAGCACCCTGACCGGCTCTATCGGCATTTTCGGCGTGATTAACACGTTTGAAAATTCACTGGAAAGAATCGGTGTCCACACCGACGGCGTGGCAACTTCACCGCTGGCTGACCTGTCGGTTACAAAATCGTTACCCCCTGAATTCAGCCAAATGGTTCAGTTAAGCATTGAGCGTGGGTATAAGAATTTCATCGACATCGTCGCTCAGGCGCGTAAGAAAACCCCGGAGCAGATCAATCAGATTGCGCAGGGACATGTCTGGATCGGCAGCGATGCGAAAGAAAATGGATTGGTTGATCAATTAGGCGATTTTGATGATGCAGTGAAAAAAGCCGCCGAACTGGCAAAACTGGGGAAATATCAACTTAGCTGGTTTGCCGAACAGCCAAGCCTGTTTGATGCCATGATGAACCAGATTAACGCGTCGGTTTATGCCTGGTTGCCCACCGCCGTGCAGTCGATGCTGCCTGCTCCTGTGGCGCAACTGGCTGAAGCGGTGCATTCACAGCCTTCCATCATCAATAACCTCAACGACCCGCAGCACCGGTATGCACTCTGCCTTACCTGTGGTGAAGTCCGGTAAACACGCGCCAGCCCGGCTAACCATGCCGGGCTGGGATTAAGGGGATAATTAATCATGGAGCCAGCGATGAATAAAGCGCTATTATTAATTGATTTGCAAAATGATTTTTGTCCTGGTGGCGCGTTGGCGGTTACCGGGGGCGATTGGGTGATTGATGTGGCGAACCTCGCCATCACGGCCTGTTGCGCAGCGGATATGCCGGTCATTGCCAGCCAGGACTGGCATCCGGCCAATCATGGAAGTTTTGCCGTCAACGCCAATGCGACCGTGGGCGAAACCGGCGAGTTGGACGGGCTACCGCAGGTCTGGTGGCCGGTTCACTGCGTTCAGGATCAACCAGGAGCGCAATTTCATCCGGCATTAAATCAACAGGCTATTGAATGGGTTGTACGTAAAGGGACGCAAGCCAATATTGATAGCTATAGCGCATTCTTTGATAACGGTCACCGTGCTAAAACCGAACTGGATGACTGGCTGCGTGCACGTAATATTACTCACCTGACCGTAATGGGCATCGCGACGGACTATTGCGTTAAGTTCAGCGTGCTGGATGCCCTTGCTCTGGGCTACAAAACCGATGTGCTGGTGGATGGATGCCGTGGTGTGAATCTTAATCCCGAAGACAGTCAGACGGCGTTACAGCAAATGCAACGGCAAGGCGCCAATCTGATCGATCTGAACACCCTTATGTCGCAATTGACGTCCACCCACTAGCGCTCTGCGTGCAGAACAATTACCTTGCGCAACCTGACCTGCATTCACTTTTGCACTTTTAGCGTCACAATCGCGTGATTACCGAACTGTTGCTTCAGTTCTTGTTTACTTTTCATCACGATTTCACCATCAGGGCCGATCGTCATGTGCTCCGCCTGTTTATTATGACGGGCCTGCCACAACATCACCATTTGCAGACAATTCTCTTTCTGTTCCGCAGACAAAGCGACGCCATCCGGCCATTTACCCAGCTCAACGGCCATTGCCAGCCGTTGATAAATCTCCGGCGTCATCTTATCGATCAGATCATCAAGTTGCATATTCAATCCCTGTCCGTTTTAGCTGAAACGTTTAAAGCAAAACAATTACTCAATGCCCACACAGGTTGACGGTTAACCGTCAATCCGCTGGCCATCCACCTCGTCGATAAAGCTTAATGAGGCGGAATTGACGCAATAACGTTCACCCGTGGTCTCAGGGCCATCAGGAAAGACATGTCCTAAATGCGCATCACAATTTCCACAGCGGATCTCGATACGGCGCATATTGTGCGCATTGTCTTCAAGATACCGGATGGCCTCCGGTGATACGGGTTGGTCAAAACTCGGCCAACCACAGCCTGAATCATACTTATTATCTGAATAGAACAGCGGTTTCTGACAGCACAAACAATGATAAATACCTGTGCGCTTATTATGCAGCAACTTACCGGAATAAGCGGGTTCAGTGCCCTGTTGCTGGGTCACATAGCGTTGCATTTCCGTCAGTTCTGCTGCATCTGACGGTGCTTGTCGAGAGGGATCGTTAATCATAGGGATCTCGCAAAGTCTGCTAAATTGATCACTAATTATAACAAAAAATTAACAACCTTACAGGCCATTTTGGTTTAATATGATATGTGTTATCAGGGCGAATATTTAATTGTGATATCCATCACAATTCTGGGCGCAATGAGCTATTTATGATGCAATGTGCTCTATATCAGACTCGGATGTTCTTTGTTTGACTGCACAGGTGGATTTTCGCGCAAAGGTTGGTCACAGGTTTGACATACAGCAACTATTGACACGATTCCGCTTGACGCCCAGCAAGGTTTTTGTAATTTTACAACCAACCTTTATTCACTAACCAATATCTGGTGGAATATATGACAATCAAAGTAGGTATCAACGGTTTTGGCCGCATTGGCCGTATTGTTTTCCGCGCCGCACAAGAACGTTCCGACATCGAAATTGTTGCGATTAACGATCTGTTAGATGCTGATTACATGGCGTATATGTTGAAATACGACTCTACCCATGGCCGTTTCAACGGCACCGTTGAAGTTAAAGATGGCCACCTGGTTGTTAACGGCAAAACCATTCGTGTTACCGCAGAACGTGATCCTGCAAATCTGAAGTGGAACGAAGTGAACGTTGATGTTGTTGCCGAAGCAACCGGTCTGTTCCTGACTGATGAAACGGCACGTAAGCACATCACTGCTGGCGCTAAGAAAGTCGTTCTGACAGGCCCGTCTAAAGATAGCACCCCGATGTTTGTTATGGGCGTTAACCACAAAAGTTATGATGGCCAGGACATCGTTTCCAACGCATCTTGTACCACTAACTGCCTGGCGCCGCTGGCTAAAGTTATCAACGACAACTTCGGTATCGTTGAAGCACTGATGACCACCGTCCATGCAACCACCGCGACTCAGAAAACCGTTGACGGCCCGTCTCATAAAGACTGGCGCGGTGGCCGCGGCGCATCTCAGAACATCATCCCGTCTTCTACCGGTGCAGCGAAAGCAGTGGGTAAAGTTATTCCTGAACTGAATGGCAAACTGACGGGTATGGCGTTCCGCGTTCCTACCCCGAACGTATCCGTTGTTGACCTGACTGCCCGCCTGGAAAAACCGGCTTCTTACAAAGAAATCTGTGCAGCCATCAAAGCGGCTTCAGAAGGTGAACTGAAAGGCGTTCTGGGTTATACCGAAGACGACGTGGTTTCTACCGATTTCAACGGTGAAAAACTGACTTCCGTGTTCGATGCTAAAGCAGGTATCGCACTGAGCGACAACTTTGTGAAACTGGTTTCCTGGTACGATAACGAAACAGGTTACTCTAATAAAGTACTGGATCTGATCACCCACATCTCTAAGTAAGTTAGGGTGATGGTTCAATGATGAAGGGCGGCTTAGGCCGCCCTTTTTACTTGCTGATTAATAACAACCAAAAAAAGGCAACATCATGAATAATAAGATTTTCAAACTGACCATCACCAAACAAATTACATCAACCATTAGCCAGCGACAAATAGATCAACTACCGGTGATGGTTGTTGAACATCCTCAGGTTCGCGCCGCAGTCGCACTACAGGGAGCGCATCTGTTGCATTGGCAACCGACAGGCGAAGAACCGGTTCTTTGGTTAAGCGACAACACGCTGTTCACTGAACATATGGCTATTCGCGGCGGTATCCCGATTTGTTTCCCGTGGTTTGGTCCATTTGCCGAACCCAACCACGGGTTTGCACGTTTGCTGCCATGGGAATTCACCTCCCATAGTGAAGATGAAAACGGTGTGCAACTCGCCTTCACACTGCGCGACAGCGCGCAAACTCGAGCATCCTGGCCGCATGAATTTATCCTTATCGCACGTTTCAAGCTGGGTAAAACATGCCGTATCGAACTGGAAGCACATGGTGATTACAGCATCACCAGCGCATTACACACCTACTTCCACATCGGTGATATCAGCAAGATCAAAATCAGCGGCCTGGGTGAGCAATTTATTGATAAAGTAAATCAGGGCAAGCTTGCGTCACAACAAGGGGATTTGGTATTTACCGACCGTACAGATCGTATTTACACACATCCGCAGGATATTAGCGTTATTAATGATCCGGCATTACAACGCACGATTGAAGTGCATCACACCAACCACAGTGACGTCGTATCATGGAACCCAGGTGCGGAATTGTCGCATACCATCAGCGATATGACTGACGACGGCTATAAAACCTTTGTTTGCGTAGAAACAGCGAGAGTTAGCCAGCCTTTCACCGCAACAGTGCACTCCCCGGCCCGTTTGTCTACCCTCATTCAGCTTAAGTAATCCTTATAACGGCAAGATGGCGTATGATCACCCCGGCCATACGCCTGCCCTGACACTCACACAACATCCAGATGCTGTTTACACTGTAATGAAGGAAATGCCTGATCCAGCCTTGCAAATTCAATCATTTTTGCGCCTTCCCCAGAGAAAATAACCCAACGCCTGGCGCACCGCTAATGTGCAAATAGGGTGATTCCCCCCCATTTTTGGGCAGAAAATGCACCATAATGTCAATGAACGTTAAAACCGGTAACTGATACCCACGCTCATTAATGCGCTATAGCTGCTATCGACGATCGGACTATCCTTCGTTTCGTCAGACAAACGGGTATATCGACCTACCGCCCAGGCGCTCCAGCTTGGGTTTATTTGGTAGTTGGCACTAAGCTCGACATACGGCGCCCATCCGTCACCGGGTCGATAACGGCCAAACCCTGAACGCGCTGACTCCTGACCGCTGACACCATAGTAATACCGGTTCATATGTTCACTGAACCAGGTAGCGCCGATACCGGGCGTAATATTCAGATCGCCCAGCGTGAAACGATAAAGATAGGCGGTATCCCAGATTATCCCATTGCTGTAATCCAGCGTGTCGCCTGCCAGAACGGTACGAATTTCACCCCAATCGGCGATATGCCGATAGGCGGCTCCCGCCATCAGCGTGCCACGCCGTTTATTCAACTGTTTCATACGGACATCATCGCTGTCGCCGGGTTTAAACCCTAACGGCAGGTAATATGCTGTCAGCGATAACCTGTTGGCGCCGTCATTCCACAAGTAGTACCCGCCTCCCAGCCCACGAAAATAAAATCTTTCGCTTTCATAATTTAGTACCGGAAGAGGATAAACATGATTGTCATCACCGCGGTACACCGACGTTGAACCAAACACCCCCGCACCTAATGACACCTCGGTCGCATAGGCTGAGGGCAACGCTACCGCGGTCAACGCCAGCGCGGCTGACAGACATAATTCAGGCTTATTCACAATTTATTATTTCCTATTACAGATAAACATCGTTAAAAATGAGGACTCGACTGTTCATACTTTCTCTTGGTTTTAATAAAAATACGATAACAGAATAACTTATATCAATGTTGTCTCTTTCCCATGAACAGCAAGTTCATATGGCTTCAACACCCACTGGATGGGATATTACAGGATACTATCAGGAAGTGAGTCATTGAAATGTCTTAAAAATATGTCTGCTGAGTAGAGGAAATTTTACGGATGCAAACTACGCTTTATAGTAGAGATGATGAAATTTTCCGAGTCTGTAGGCAGACAAAAAACCACGATATCGCCCTGCACCAAAAGTTGGCATAAGGGTTGCTGTACTCAGGAGGATTTCTTCTTTCGGAGGGCTATATATTATAGGTCGTACACATTTTACACGCTCTCTTAAATTGTGCTAATCGACGAAGGACGGGCATCGCTATGAACATATTTGATCACTACCGTCAGCGCTACGACGCTGCCAAGGATGAAGAGTTCACTCTGCAGGAATTCCTTACTATCTGTCAGCAAGATCGAAGCGCATATGCTAACGCGGCTGAACGATTGTTAATGGCTATCGGTGAACCCATGATGGTGGATACCGCTCATGAATCGCGTTTATCCCGTTTATTTTCGAATCGGATCATTGCCCGCTATCCTGCTTTTGAAGAGTTTTATGGTATGGAAGATGCCATAGAACAAATCGTGTCTTACCTGAAACACGCCGCGCAAGGATTGGAAGAGAAGAAACAAATTCTGTATCTGCTTGGCCCGGTTGGCGGTGGTAAATCTTCACTGGCAGAACGTCTGAAAGTGCTGATGCAGCATGTCCCTATTTATATTCTCAGCGCCAACGGCGAACGCAGCCCGGTTAACGATCATCCGTTGTGCCTGTTTAACCCGCAGGAAGATGCCTCGATTCTGGAAAAAGAATATTCTATTCCGCGACGTTATCTGGGGACTATCATGTCGCCGTGGGCGGCCAAACGTTTGCAGGATTTTGGCGGTGACATCACTAAATTCAAAGTCATCAAAGTATGGCCGTCTATTCTTGCGCAGGTCGCTATCGCCAAGACTGAACCGGGGGACGAAAACAATCAGGATATCTCGGCGCTGGTTGGGAAGGTCGATATCCGTAAACTGGAACATTACGCTCAGAACGATCCCGATGCCTACGGATACTCCGGCGCACTCTGCCGTGCCAACCAGGGAATCATGGAATTTGTGGAAATGTTCAAAGCGCCTATTAAAGTGCTGCACCCCTTGCTGACAGCGACGCAGGAAGGCAACTACAATGGTACGGAAGGTATCGCCGCCCTGCCGTTTAACGGCATTATTCTGGCGCACTCCAACGAATCAGAATGGGTGCAGTTCCGTAATAACAAAAACAATGAAGCCTTTCTTGACCGCGTCTACATCGTGAAAGTGCCGTATTGCCTGCGCGTCTCTGAAGAGGTCAAGATCTATGACAAGCTGCTTAATCACAGCGAACTCACTCATGCCCCTTGCGCACCTGGCACACTGGAAACGCTGGCCCGCTTCTCGATCTTGTCCCGCCTGAAAGAGCCTGAGAACTCCAGCATCTATTCTAAGATGCGCGTTTATGACGGTGAAAGCCTGAAAGATACCGATCCGAAAGCGAAATCCTATCAGGAATACCGTGATTATGCTGGCGTGGATGAGGGCATGAACGGCCTTTCAACCCGTTTCGCCTTTAAGATACTTTCCAGAGTATTTAACTTCGATCACAGTGAAGTTGCGGCTAACCCGGTACACCTGTTCTATGTGCTGGAGCAACAGATTGAACGTGAGCAGTTCCCACAGGAAATTGCGGAAAAATATCTGGAACACCTCAAAGGGTATCTGATCCCCAAATACGCGGAATTTATCGGCAAAGAGATTCAGACCGCTTATCTGGAGTCTTACTCCGAATATGGACAGAACATTTTTGATCGTTATGTCACCTATGCGGATTTCTGGATTCAGGATCAGGAGTACCGCGATCCGGATACTGGTCAACTGTTTGACCGTGAGTCACTGAATGCTGAGTTGGAAAAAATTGAAAAACCAGCGGGTATCAGTAACCCCAAAGATTTCCGTAACGAAATCGTTAACTTTGTCCTGCGCGCCCGTGCCAGCAATAGTGGACGTAATCCAAACTGGACCAGTTATGAGAAATTGCGGACGGTGATTGAGAAAAAAATGTTCTCCAACACTGAAGAACTGTTACCTGTGATTTCGTTTAATACCAAAACCTCAACGGATGAACAGAAGAAACATGATGATTTCGTCGATCGCATGATGGAGAAAGGCTACACCCGTAAACAGGTACGTTTGCTGTGCGAATGGTATCTGCGGGTGAGGAAATCATCATAATGAGGCATGAAGCTGGCAACGTCGTTTGGGGGAAGCATGGCCTATTTCATTGATAGACGACTAAATGGCAAAAACAAAAGCATGGTTAACCGCCAGCGCTTTTTGCGCCGCTACAAGTCGCAAATAAAGCAGTCAATTTCCGAGGCCATTAACAAGCGTTCGGTGACCGATATCGAAAATGGGGAGTCTGTATCAATCCCCAATGGGGATATTAACGAACCCATGTTTCATCAGGGCCGGGGGGGGCGGCGCCATCGCGTTCATCCGGGGAACGACCACTTTGTACAAAACGATCGAATCGAGCGGCCGCAAGGAGGTGGCGGCAGCGGTGCCGGTGAAGGCGACGCCAGTAAAGATGGTGAAGGTCAGGATGAGTTCGTGTTTCAGATATCAAAAGATGAATATCTGGACTTGCTGTTTGAAGATCTAGCGCTGCCAAACCTGAAAAAAACGCAGCACCGGCAGCTTAATGAGTACAAGACACATCGTGCGGGCTATACCGCCAATGGCGTTCCCGCCAACATCAGCGTTGTACGCTCATTGCAAAATTCTCTGGCCCGCCGTATGGCAATGACTGCGGGTAAACGCAGAGAATTACACGTTTTGGAGGAAACGCTGGAACAGTTGGAGCACGCTGAACCCGTACAACTACTGGAAGAAGAGCGTTTGCGTCAGGAGATCGCGGATCTACGTCAAAAGATTGCCCGCGTGCCATTTATTGATACGTTTGACTTACGCTATAAAAACTATGAGCGCCGGGCCGAGCCATCCAGTCAGGCGGTTATGTTCTGCCTGATGGATGTTTCCGGCTCGATGGATCAAGCGACAAAAGATATGGCGAAACGCTTTTACATTCTGCTCTATCTGTTTCTTAGCAGAAGTTATAAAAACGTCGACGTCGTTTATATTCGACACCACACACAGGCTAAAGAGGTTGACGAGCAAGAGTTTTTCTATTCACAGGAAACGGGCGGCACCATTGTTTCCAGCGCATTAAAGCTCATGGAAGAAGTAGTGCGTGAACGTTATGACCCGTCACAATGGAATATCTATGCTGCACAGGCATCCGATGGCGATAACTGGGCCGACGATTCGCCGCTGTGTCACCAGATTCTGGCCAACCAACTGCTGCCTATGTTACGTTATTACAGTTACATCGAAATCACTCGGCGTTCACATCAAACGCTGTGGCGTGAATATGAAATGTTGAGAGATGAGTTTGACAATTTTGCCATGCAGCACATTCGTGATCCGGATGATATTTATCCAGTGTTCCGCGAACTTTTCCGTAAACAAACCGTCGGCCATTAACATAAATAAATCAGCCAGTTAATTACTTTTTGCTGGCTGATTTTATGCTGCCGTCGCCCTTTATTTTTTCACACCGCACACAGCCGCGCACCTTTAATAGTTAAACGGCTGCATTACACAGTTTCCTCAGCATTAAATCTTGGCGTAACGGAATACGGATAAATCGTCAACTTGAATATCCGGCGTTTTATTAGAAATAATATCGGCCAGCAGTTGACCTGCACCACAAGCCATCGTCCATCCTAATGTGCCATGCCCGGTATTCAGATACAGGTTTTTCAGCGGAGAGCGTCCCACTAACGGCGTACCATCGGGCGTCATAGGACGTAACCCGCTCCAGAATGTTGCCTGCTCAATAGGCCCTGAGTGGGGATAAAGATCGCGCACCACCATCTCAAGTGTTTCACGCCGTTTAGCATTCAGCGCAGTATCAAAACCGACAATCTCCGCCATCCCCCCCACGCGGATACGTTGATCAAAGCGCGTAATGGCGACTTTATATGTCTCATCCAGTACCGTGGAAACAGGCGCTGCGTCTTCATCTGTCAGCGGAATAGTCAGGGAATAGCCTTTAAGCGGATAAACCGGGATTGTGAACCAATTGCGCAGCAACCCCGTTGAATACGCGCCACAGGCCATGACATACGCATCCGCCGTCACCATTTCGCCATCACACTGCACGCCAGTAACCTGCTGGCCGTCCACCTGTAACTGGCGGACGGCCAGACCAAACTTGAATACCACGCCAGCATTTTCTGCCATTTTTGCCAGGTTACGGGTGAATAGCTGACAATCCCCCGTTTCATCATGCGGCAAACGCAAACCGCCAGTGAGTTTTTCCGTCACATTCGCCAGCGCAGGTTCGACGGAGGACAATTGCAGGTTATCCAGAAGTTGATATGGTACACCTGCCTCTTTTAATACGGTGATATCGTGGGCCGCGTTTTCATATTGTTGCGCGGTTCGGAACAATTGCAGCGTACCGCCCTGCCGACCTTCGTATTGGATGTTGGTCTTCTGACGCAGTGTCTGCAAACAATCCCGGCTGTATTCAGCCAGCCGAACCATGCGGGCTTTATTGATTTTGTAATGGCGGCTGTCGCAATTCAGCAGCATCTGCCATATCCAGCGTAATTGTTCAGCCGAAAAGTCCGGACGGATAGCCAATGGAGCATGGCGCTGAAATAGCCATTTAATGGCCTTCAGCGGTATACCCGGCGCCGCCCAGGGGGCGGAATAGCCTGGAGAAATTTGTCCGGCGTTCCCTGCGCTGGTTTCAAGCGAAGGCTCCGGCTGCCGGTCGATAACAATCACGTCATGCCCGGCCTGCGCCAGATACCAGGCGGTGCTTACGCCGATAACCCCACTTCCCAGAATTGCAACCCGCATCTTTATTTATCTCCCTCAACTCAAATAGTCTTACTTACCCTGTAATATGCTGGATAATTGGTTAAGCATCAGAATAAAAGGCTACTCTAGCATTCAGGTAAAATTTGTCATCAGGCACAGATATAGCTTTTATCTATTGTTCGTTATCGGTACAGGCGGCCTATTATACAGACTGACCCGGTGAATATTATCTGCCAACTTACCGTATTTACGTTACTTTTATCAGATTAAGCTACGATTAATAGTGTCTGTGCGATAGGGTGCAGACGATCATGTAAGGGGCGTGCTGATGGCTATTTCGACTGATAACCCGGTAAAAAAACCTAATCGCCTGGATGACGGGCCAGACTGGTCGTTTGAGCTATTGCAGGTCTATCTTGATGAAATAGATCGGGTAGCGAAACTTTATCGCCTGGACACCTATCCTCATCAAATTGAAGTGATTACGTCTGAACAAATGATGGACGCCTATTCCAGCATAGGTATGCCGATCAACTATTCTCACTGGTCATTCGGCAAAAAATTTATTGAAACCGAGCAACGTTACAAGCACGGCCAACAAGGGCTGGCTTACGAAATTGTTATCAACTCAGACCCTTGCATTGCTTATCTGATGGAAGAAAATACTCTGCCCATGCAAGCGCTGGTTATGGCCCATGCCTGCTATGGGCATAACTCTTTCTTCAAAGGCAATTATCTGTTTCGCAGTTGGACTGATGCCGGTTCAATTGTCGACTATCTGATTTTTGCCCGGCAGTATATTGCACAATGCGAAGAACGATATGGCGTAGAAGAGGTTGAACGACTGCTGGATTCATGTCACGCCCTGATGAACTATGGAGTGGATCGCTACAAACGTCCGCAGAAAATATCGTTGGAAGAGGAAAAATCCCGCCAGAAAAGCCGTGAGGCTTATCTGCAAAGTCAGGTCAACGATCTGTGGAAAACACTTCCCCGTCGTGAACAGGGCGTTTCCCCGGAACAAGCCCGGCGTTTCCCGCAAGAACCGCAGGAGAACCTGCTTTACTTTATGGAAAAAAATGCGCCGCTGCTGGAACCCTGGCAGCGTGAAATTTTACGTATTGTCCGTAAGGTCAGTCAGTATTTCTACCCGCAGAAACAGACCCAGGTAATGAATGAAGGATGGGCCACGTTCTGGCACTACACCATTCTTAATCATTTATATGATGAAGGACGGGTTTCCGAGCGTTTCATGCTGGAATTCCTGCATAGCCATACCAACGTCATTTACCAGCCACCGTACAACAGCCCCTACTACAGTGGAATCAACCCTTACGCGCTGGGATTTGCTATGTTTCAGGACATCAAGCGTATCTGTCAGGAACCCACAGAGGAAGACCGCTATTGGTTCCCGGATATCGCCGGTAAAGACTGGCTCGACACGCTTCATTTCGCCATGCAGAACTTTAAAGATGAAAGTTTTATCAGCCAGTTCCTGTCACCGAAGCTGATGCGTGATTTCCGGCTGTTTACCGTTCTCGATGACGATCACAATAACTATCTTGAAATCGCCGCGATTCACGATGAAGAAGGTTATCGCTTAATCCGGCAGGAGTTGTCCGCACAGTATAACCTGAGCCATCTTGAACCCAACATTCAAGTGTGGAATGTGGATTTGCGGGGTAATCGTTCACTGACGTTACGCTACATACCGCATAATCGTGCGCCGCTGGATAAGAGCAGTCATGAAGTGATGAAGCATGTTCATCGGTTATGGGGGTTTGAGGTATACATGGAGCAGGCGAACGAGGATGGCAGCATTGAGTTACTGGATCGGTGCCCACCACGTAACACGCCATCCACATAGCGCTCAAACAGCATCGGAAAGGTAAATGCCTTTGACGAAGGGTATTCAGATAACAGCATGAATACCCTTTTGCTTTT
This sequence comes from Brenneria alni, assembly GCF_003666245.1. Lineage (GTDB taxonomy): Bacteria > Pseudomonadota > Gammaproteobacteria > Enterobacterales > Enterobacteriaceae > Brenneria > Brenneria alni. The sequence goes on along the minus strand of NZ_MJLZ01000006.1, from coordinate 24,341 downwards.
TAGCGACGGATTTCAGCAATATCGCGTGGAATAGTACTTTGCATACCATGCCAGATAGCGCCACTTTCTTTACCATAATGCCGGACTACGTCCATAACCTGCTCATATAGCCCATCATGACAAAGCGTTTCCAGACGACAATAGAAATCCAGCGCCAGCTTGCGGGCGTCAGGATTAGAAAAGTAGTAACGGCCAACACGAATATACAGCCCTTTCAACCCATTCAGGATCAGGCCATAAATCGGATTACCAGACGCAAACGCCAGCCCCCGGAATACGTTGTAATCAAGTTGAGCAAAAGAGTCTGCACTATCATCCACACACTCGGTTTGCTTTAATACTTCACGGGTCTTTTCCGGGTGTTGACGTAAAGCGGTACGGATAAAAATAGCCGCAATATTCGTCCGCACAGCCAGCAAATTATCGATGAGTTGCGGTACGCTGTCGTGATCGAGTCGCGCCAGCGTTTCCAGAATATTTAGCCCTGAGGTTTCCCAGAAGTTATTGATTTTCGTCGGTTTACCATGCTGAATTGTCAACCAGCCGTCACGCGCCAACCGCTGAAGCACTTCCCGCAACGTGGTACGTGTCACGCCTATCAGCTCGGAAAGCTCCCTTTCCGCTGGCAGAATCGACCCAGGAGGAAAGCGGTTATTCCATATACTCTCAATAATATATTCTTCCGCGAATCCAGCCGGACTTTGCGCCTTTATAACCATGAGTTTGATATTCCGTAGCGATATTTACCGATGAAAGCTCGGCTCATCATACCAGACGAACTAAACATGACATAGCCTGGCCGCCATACACAAAACAAATTCAATATAAAACTGTGACCACAAACAAAACCGTTCAAGTCGGCAACGGTATACTAGATAGTATAGTTCTGGCAGCTACACGATCATCATTATGTATAGTTAATGCTATGTAAATTGAGTCAGTAAAAACCATATTGGCGTTCGATAGTGTTGAATCATCGCTGAATAAAGAAGAGAATCAAATAAATATATTATACCCAATAGATTTTGGGTTGCGGGACAAAACGTTGTCGTTTTGAACAATGCAAAGCGTTGGCCTTCGCAACCAAAGGATGAAGGGATATTACGTTTTGCACACTGATATGGCAGTGGTGAGGCCGCTTCGGTTTACACTGCTGCTTCGATCATTTTAAGCATGGAATACTCGTTATGTTGCGATTTCTCAACCGTTGCTCACGTGGTCGCGGTGCCTGGCTGTTAATGGCATTGACAGCCTTGATTCTGGAATTGGTCGCGCTTTATTTTCAGCACGTGCTGCTGTTAAAGCCCTGCGTGCTTTGCATTTATCAGCGTAATGCTCTCTTCGGTGTAATGGGTGCGGGTTTGTTAGGCGCTATCGCGCCAGCCAGTCTGTTGCGTTATCCGGCGATTGCACTTTGGATATACAGTTCGTTTGAAGGACTGCGTCTGGCATGGAAGCATACGAACATACTGCTTCATCCCTCTCCCTTTAATACCTGCGACTTTTTTGTCAGTTTCCCTTCATGGTTGCCGCTGGATAAATGGCTCCCTGCGGTGTTCAATGCAACGGGTGACTGTTCGGAGCGTCAATGGCAGTTTCTGTCGCTGGAAATGCCGCAGTGGCTGGTGGGTATTTTCGCCGCCTATCTGTTGATTGCCGTGCTGGTTTTACTTGCCCAACCCTTCCGCCCTAAGCGCCGCGATCTGTTCAGCCGCTGACCCCCCCGGATATGGCAAAAAGCCCGGCTAAACATCACCGGGCTTTTTGCCAATCTTCATCGTTGCAATCCATAAATATCCCTGTAATGATCTAATCTTTCTTTAAAAAACTGTCTTTTCTCTTGTGGGATTTTTTCCGATATTTCGTCAGCATTAATATTTTTTTTCTGACTTTCCATAAAAGCAATCGTAGAAGCAGCGAAATCAGCATACTGATCGCTGTATCCAAGAATCATCTTTTCAAAATTAATCATCTGCTCCCCCTTTTTTGGCTATTATGGTTTTGAAAGTATATATCGCCTTTTAATTCTCATATGGGGAAGTCGTGCTAATGTTTATCGCTACCTGGCCCACTCGGGTTTGTTCAGGATATGGTCTTGCCAATCCACAACTTCGCTTTCCCGTACCGCAATATGCCGCACAGAAATACGCTCCCCGTGCATTGCCGTTTTAGAGCCAGTAATCAACGGATGCCATTGTGGTAACGCCTTTCTTTCATGGATCAGCCGGTAGGCACAGGTTGCCGGTAACCAGTTAAAGGTCAACAAATTTTCGCGGGTGAGCTTGACGCAGTCGGGTTCAAACTCAAAGCGACGGTTGTAGTTGCGGCATTGACAGCTCTTTATATTCAATTGATTACAGGCCACGTTGGTAAAGTAAATTTCCTCCGTATCCGCATCAATGAGTTTATTCAAACAGCACTGACCGCAACCATCACACAACGACTCCCATTCGTCGTCGGACATTTCAGCTAGTGTCTTTTGCTGCCAAAAAGGGCGCTCAGTCATGTTTCTCTTTCCGGTTAATCTGTTAGGCGCTCTGTATAGCGGGTTTAGCAGGCAGAGGCAAGTTTTGCTACCCGTTTACACAGCAGCGGGTAGCCGAACCTTTAGATAATGCGCGTGTTCAGGGTGCGGTCATTAATGGTGATTTTCAGCATATCACCCGACTGAATCGGCCCGACACCCTGCGGGGTTCCGGTCAGAATAATGTCACCCGCCCGCAGCGTAAAGAAGCGGCTCATATAGGCAATCAGCGGCAGAATGGGTGTAATCATGTCATGAGTATTACCCTGCTGGCGCACTTCATCGTTGACTTTAACACCCAGTTCAGTCTGCTGTGGATCGCCGAATTCCGATACCGGGATAAAACCAGAGATCGGGCAGGAACCATCAAATGCTTTCGCTTTTTCCCACGGTTGCCCCGCCTTTTTACATGCAGCCTGCAGGTCACGCAAGGTTAAATCCAGCGCAACGCCATAGCCGGCAATGGCACGGGCAACACGTTCTTCATTTGCCTGCATAAGCGGTATACCAATCAGCACGGCGAGTTCAACTTCATGATGAACCGAACCAAGATTTTTGGGAATAGCCACCGGCTGGCGCAAATCACATAGCGAAGTCTCTGGTTTCATAAATAAAACTGGCTCAGTTGGCGTCGCACTTCCCATTTCCTTAATATGTGCCGAGTAATTGCTGCCTACACACACCACTTTGTTTACCGGTAAATCAAGCAGCGCACCCTGCCAGTCTCTGTGTTGATACATGAAAATTCTCCTGCCCTGTCAGTTGGGTAAATATTACACTCATCGCGATGAGATCGTGTAAAAATGCCATCATGTAAAAAATACGTTCTACTCTTCTCTGCCATGCTATTTCAGCGGGTAAGCATTCAACAGAACGCCTCCCTTTCCTCATCCACCGCACTTGCCCGTCATCGAAGCAAGGATTGTTTTCCACTGAAGCAAACACACCTTCTACATCATTCCAGGTATCAATTCTGCCATCACCATCACCCTCTGCGCCATAACACCACGAGGAGGCGGGTGGGCTATACCGATTCACACACAGTATATACCCGTCATACTTCAAGCTGCATGTGCGTTGGCTTTGGTATAAAGCAAACATCAAAATTTATGTTACTGACAATAGTGAGTAAAGTGTTCGATGCAAACACGTAATTTCGCAAAGTCATATACCCTAAATAACCACCCACTGGATATTACGACTAAGGCATTATCCGAAAATAAACATTGGTATTATTTTTTTACATTTCCCCAAAGCGTTGTTAATAAATTTTCCGGCGGTGGCGGAACCTGTAGATAAAATCCCTGTTCTTCGAGCGCTTGTTTAACTTTTTCAATATCTGCACTGGCCAATTTTTTGCTGCCATCCAGCGGCAATAACATGGCTAAATGCGGTGTACCGAAACTTTTCATCAATTCTTCCGGCACCCGGGAAAAATCGTCTTTTTTTTCGACATAAAGATAGGTTTGATCGCGTTTGGAACTTCGGTAGATCACACAAAACATTTTTTTTACTCTATTTAATGAGAATGGCGTCTTGCCTGTATATAATTGTGACTATAACATGCTTAAAGCGCTCTGGAATATCATGCCTTAAATGTTACTCTGGGGATTAAAAGATGCTGAAACTGAGCCAGGATAGATGTCACAAACGCCAATTGAACTAAAAGGCAGCAGCTTTACCTTATCGGTTGTTCATTTGCATGATTCCCAACCCGAGGTAATTTATCAGGCATTACAGGATAAGATTGAGCAAGCGCCCGCCTTTCTGAAAAATGCCCCCGTTGTCATTAATGTTGCAGCGTTGTCTGCAGAAACCGACTGGATAAAATTACAACAGGCTATTTCATCAACCGGACTGCATGTCGTCGGCATCAGTGGATGCAAAGACGAACAGTTGAAACAGGTCATTACGCAGGCGGGGTTGCCCTTGCTGAGTGAAGGAAAAGAGCAGCGCCAGGCGTCCGCGCCTGTCGTCGCGGTTCCTTCTGCGGTGAAGACCAAAGTCATCAGCGCCCCCATTCGTTCCGGCCAGCAAATCTATGCCCGGAACTGCGATCTGATTGTAACAAGTAGCGTCAGCGCAGGTGCGGAAGTGATCGCGGACGGTAATATTCATATTTACGGCATGATGCGAGGCCGTGCCCTGGCAGGCGTTTCTGGTGATGTTCAAAGCCAGATATTTTGCACGCATCTGGCCGCAGAACTGGTGTCGATCGCAGGCCGTTATTGGCTTAGTGATCAGATACCGCCTTCATTTTCCGGCCAGGCCGCAAGGATTAACCTAAACCTGCTGGATAACGTATTAAACATACAACCTCTAGACTAAGCCCTTTGACAAGGAAACATTTATGGCACGCATCATTGTTGTTACATCGGGTAAAGGGGGCGTTGGCAAGACTACTTCAAGCGCGGCCATTGCTACCGGTTTAGCCCAAAAAGGAAAAAAGACGGTTGTCATCGACTTTGACATCGGTCTGCGTAACCTCGACCTGATCATGGGGTGTGAGCGGCGTGTGGTTTACGATTTTGTTAATGTTATTCAAGGTGATGCCACATTAAATCAGGCGCTGATTAAAGATAAACGGACAGAAAATCTGTACATTCTTCCCGCGTCTCAGACGCGGGATAAAGATGCGCTCACCCGTGAAGGCGTCGAAAAAGTACTTGATGACTTGGGCGAGATGGGCTTTGACTTCATCGTCTGCGATTCGCCTGCCGGTATCGAAACCGGTGCGTTGATGGCGCTCTACTTCGCCGATGAAGCAATTATCACCACTAACCCGGAAGTTTCTTCCGTGCGTGACTCCGACCGTATTTTGGGCATTTTGTCCTCTAAATCGCGTCGTGCCGAACGCTCAGAAGATCCGATTAAAGAACACCTGCTGTTAACCCGTTATAACCCAGGCAGAGTGAGTCGCGGTGATATGTTGAGCATGGAAGATGTGCTTGAAATCCTCAGGATCCCACTTTTGGGCGTGATTCCTGAAGATCAGTCCGTACTGCGTGCGTCCAACCAGGGCGAACCGGTCATTTTGGATCCGGAAGCCGATGCAGGCAAGGCCTATTCAGATACCGTCGATCGTCTGTTAGGTGAAGAGCGGCCTTTCCGCTTCGTTGAAGAAGAGAAGAAAAGTTTCCTTAAACGCCTTTTTGGGGGATAAATTATGGCATTACTCGACTTCTTTCTGTCCCGCAAAAAAACGACAGCCAATATTGCCAAGGAACGGCTGCAAATTATTGTCGCGGAGCGACGCCGGGGAGATAGCGAACCCCATTATCTGCCGCAATTAAAACGGGATATTCTTGAGGTCATCTGTAGATATGTACAGATAGACCCGGAAATGGTGACTGTTCAGTTAGAGCAAAAAGGAGATGATATTTCCGTACTTGAGCTGAATGTAACATTACCGGAAACGGAAGAAACACCTAAATGATTTTTCCGGCATAATACGCCCTGCTTATTTGCAGGGCGTATTGTATAACTGAAATACACGATTTAAATATCCTCGTCATACTTCAAGTTGCATGTGCGTTGGCTTTGCTACTCGGCCCATCCGTGGCCTCGCCCCTTCGGGGCTGCTGTGAACAGCGTTCGAATCTGCACCAGGCAGATTTGTCAGTCACCCGAATCACTTACTTGAGTAAGCTCATCGGGATTAATGAGAGACATCCTGTCTCTCACCAAAGGTCAGCCGTTGGCTGGTCAAATTCGTTCCCGACTAATTTGTCCTTCTCTTGCCGCCTTCCTGCAACTTGAATTATTTAGAGTATAGAAGATATCTGTAGTGAAAATGCTTTCCGTTTATTTCGGAGATATCCGAAATAAACGTTTTTATCCCACCTAAAAATGCATCTTTGCTTTACTGAATGTGCAAGATGATTAATTTATTTAGCGTACCGTGACTAATACTCCTGCAAAATTACCCGTAGCTCATCACCATATAAATTATTACGCCAGCCAGACAATATTTCCGGTGCAGAATCCTGTCCGGTTAATTTCCAGTGCCAGTTAAGTACCCTGTTAATCTGACGCCGTGATGCCAGCAGTTCGGCGGACAACCCGCTACGTTCGCTTACCCCCTGCACCATCGCTTTAATATCTTTAAATGCCTTTTTATAGCCGGGATAGTCGATAAGGTTAATTACCGGAGGCGGACAGTCCGCATCGGTCACGCCGTTAGTCTGTTCAACTAATGCCAGCATGGTTTTGCCGTGATAACGAATTTCCGGGCCGCTCAATCCCAGCGAATTCAGTTCACCCAAAGACTCAGGTAAAAAACGCGCCACCTGCCATAGATTCTCTTCACGCACGACAAAATTCACCGCGCTGTCGCGCTCACGCGCTTTACGCAAACGCCATTCAGCGAGCCGCTGAAGACAAGCCAGATTCCGTCCACGTAACTGCCAGGCATTACCAATTTCACGGTAAGCCAACTCAGGCGCCAATATTTCCTGCTTACGCTTGCACAGCAAACGGCATTCATCCAGTGCGGCGGCCATCCACCCGGCGGCTTGCGTTTCCTCTACCAGTTTCATGGCCATCGGCAACAGATAGAACACGTCAGCGGCAGCGTAATCACACTGTTTTTCACTCAATGGACGGGCAATCCAGTCAGTACGCGACTCACTTTTATCCAGCGAGACATCCCTATATTCGGCAACTAACGCCGCAAAGCCATATGAAAGCGGCTTACCTAAAAAAGCGGCCAGAATTTGGGTATCGATAAACGGTTCGGGCGATATGCCAAACGCATTAAGAAAAACTTCCAGATCTTCGCTGCCGGCATGAAGAAATTTGATGACTTGCTCGTCACGCAGCAGTTGCTGAAAAGCAGACCAGTCGGTAATGGTTAAGGGATCGATTAGTGAAAGCTGTTCGCCATCATAGAGTTGAATCAGCCCTAGTTGCGGGTAGTAAGTACGTGTTCTGACGAACTCGGTATCCAGCGCAACCTGCTTATATTGGCGCGCATGTGTGCAAACCTGTTTTAACCCGGAGTTGGTGGTGATCAACTGATAATTCAAAACATCATTCTCTTGATAGCTTATACCCCAGGATATTCAAAGCAGCCCGGCGGCCCGAAGGGCAAAACCCTGGGAGGAGCCGGGTAACAAAGCCAACACCGCTGCAATTTGAAAGATGAAAGGTATATTGATAATAAAAAGTAACGCCGCATAGACCGGCATTCAGCAACGTAACAATGACCGCAACCTCATGATATCGCGTCCTGCGCGTTTCAGGCAGACGTTTTACTGATAAATCACGCTGCTTGCCGATTTACCTACACGGTTGCCGTTTCTTTGGTTATATTTTTGTCGTCCCGCAGCGCCCGGCGCAGAATTTTTCCTACATTCGATTTAGGTAAATCCTCGCAGAATTCAATTTCTTTCGGAACTTTATACCCGGTAAGATTGCGGCGGCAATGGGTGATCAACTCATCTTTAGTCAACGAATTATCACGTCGAACCACAAACGCTTTCACTGCCTCGCCTGACGCTTCACTTGGCACACCGACAACCGCAGACTCTGAAACTTTAGCATGTCGGGTAATAACATCTTCAATTTCAGTTGGATAAACGTTAAATCCGGATACCAGAATCATATCTTTTTTACGATCGATTACGCGCAGGAAGCCTTCATCATCAGACGTGACAATGTCACCGGTAGCTAACCAACCATCTTTTAAAACTTCATCCGTAGCCGCGGGCTGCTGCCAGTATCCCAGCATCACCTGGGGACCGCGGATCCATAGTTCCCCTGACTCGCCGGGCGCAACTTCATTTCCATCGTTATCAATGATTCGGACGTCCGTTGAGGGCACCGGCAGTCCGATGCTTCCGCTGTAAGATTTCAAATCATAGGGATTACCTGAAACCAGTGGCGAGCTTTCCGTCAAGCCATAGCCCTCAAGCAAATGTTTGCCGGTAAGTTTTTCCCATCGTTCAGCAACAGTCTGCTGTATCGATGCGCCACCGCCGACGGACAATCGCAGCGTTGCGAAATCCAGCTCATGAAATGCTTTATTATTCAACATCTCATTAAATAGCGTATTTACCCCGACGATGACGGTGAAGGGATACTGCGCCAACTCCCTGACCAGAGCGGGAATATCACGGGGGTTGGTGATAAGCAGATTTCTTCCGCCAAACTCGATGAACAGCAGACAATTCACCGTCAAGGCAAAAATGTGATACAGCGGTAGCGCTGTGACCACCAGCTCGCGGCCCGCTTGCAATACAGGGCCGTAGGCGGCTTTACACTGCGCCAGGTTTGCCTGCATATTGCGGTGAGTCAACATCGCGCCTTTGGCGACGCCGGTCGTTCCGCCAGTGTATTGCAGGAAAGCCAAATCGGCATTGATGATATCCGGCTTCACATATTGCAGGCGTCGTCCCTGCTGCAATACCTGCCGGAATGAGATAGCATCCGGCAGATGATACTTAGGCACCAGCCGTTTGATGTACTTGACCACAAAATTGACCAGCGTTCCCTTCGCGGTCGATAGCTGATCGCCCATGCGCGTCAGGATAACGTGTTTCACCTGGGTGTTATGCACCACCTTTTCCAGGGTATGCGCGAAATTGGAAACAATCACAATGGCGCTGGCGCCGCTGTCTTTCAATTGATGCTTCAGTTCACGCGGGGTATACAGCGGGTTAACATTAACCACAACCATACCTGCCCGTAGCACGCCAAACAACGCCACCGGGTATTGCAACAAGTTTGGCATCATCAATGCCACACGATCGCCTTTCCGTAGTTTAAGTCGGTTTTGCAGATAGGCGGCAAACGCCCGGCTGCGCTCTTCCAGTTTACGGAAAGTCATCACCTCGCCCATATTGATGAATGCTGGCTGATCGGCGTAACGCGCTACCGCATTTTCAAACATTTCAACCAATGAGGAATAGCGATCAGGATCGATGTCTGCGGGTACATCTGTTGGATAGCGTGATAACCAGATTTTGTCCAAGACGTCACTCCCGAGATATTTTTTTAGTAGCACCATTAACCTCAAAACAAACAATCACCAACATTTTTTTAACCTATCTTGCCGGTTGATTATCTAACTTTGCTAAGGCTGCAAGGTCGATCACTTATTTATTTTTAGTAAAAAAAATCAGGCAACCTAAGTCGCCTGATTATCTATTGTACACAGTGGTACTCTATTCTGTCACGATAGTCTCAATCTGAGCAGGGCCGTACCATCCCCCGCCCAATCCCCAACCTGGCCCCCAGCCATGACCATAGCGGGCATCCCATCCCCAAGTGCCGTAAGCCCCCGGCGGCAGCACAACACGCTGCGCCACATTCCAGCGTTTATACCCCTGGGCGTCAACCACCACATAGCGATAAGGCTTGTCACCGATGGCGCCTTGTTCCGTTCCCGTGATTGGACCGACAACAGTCACCAGTTTGTCTTTAAAATCGGTCGGTTCCAGAAAGCGATTAATATAAGCGATAAAGCGCCCTTCAGACGGCTGACTCAGACGGGGCCTGGCACCGCTGTCCAGCGGCATACTGGCGATCTCCAGCCGGGTTTTATCGGCTTCATTACGGATACTCACTACCCGGCCACCAAAGCGGGACTCTTGCCCAACATACAGTTGAGGTGCGTTCATCACCCGAACCAGATCGTCCTGAGGCGTAGGAGAGGTTCCCTTGATGGCATCAGGCACGGTTACGCACCCGGAAAGCAGCAATGCGGCGGCAATGAAGACGCTACGCCAAACAGTGTGATGCGGCGGAACATGCCGAACATGATCATTCATACGCCGTGTAACCGTCATGACAGATACCTTTTCTTAACGCCTGATAATTAGACTATACCGCACAAAATAAGTTGCTGTTCATTCACGGCCTGGCAGTTTTTTCCAGGCGACGTCATTGCGCAAATAGCGTGGTTGGGCCAGTTCAACGCTCACGGACTGCCCTGCTATCCACTGCTGGTATGCCAACGGCAGCATATCTTCCGCCTGCGGTAAAAGTATGTCGCCATCCAACAATGATACTGACGGATGACTCACCAGATCCGTATAGGTTTTCCATCCCGTGCCAACCGTTGCCCATTGACCACTCAACTCAGCGGTCAGCACCTGTACCTGCTGCGGCGTCAGCACGGCTTCAGATGCGTCGCCTTGCCAGTACCCGTTAACATCTTGCTGATACCTGGCCCAATAAACTTCGCCCATGCGGGCATCAATCGCGGCCAAAACCCGTGTGGCGCCGGTACGGCGAAAAGCCCCCTGCGCCATAGTGGCCAGAGTGGAAACGCCAATCACCGGAAGCTCGGCGCCCAGAGCAAGCCCCTGCGCAATACCAATGCCAATACGCACCCCGGTAAAACTGCCCGGCCCCTGACCAAATGCCAGCGCATCTAACGCATTGAGCGCCAGACCGCTTTCCGCCAGCACTTGCTGAACCATCGGCAGCACCCGCTGTGTATGTTCCCGGGGACAAACTTCAAATAAAGAATGAATTTCACCATCATTCCAGAGTGCAACGGAACAGGCTTCCGTCGCAGTATCAAGCGCTAGAATTCGCGTAGACATGCCAACCTCAGGCGGGATAAATAAGTCTTAACAAGGCGCATAATATCATAGCGCCCTACATATTTCCGTTATGCTTTCCGGGTAAGGAACGCAATCGCCTGATCGAGATCGCGTGTGCGGGGTGCTGGCGGCAAACTATTGAGAAAGACCGATCCATACGGGCGCATGACCAGGCGGTTATCGCAAATGACCAACACGCCGCGATCGTCAATATCCCTGATCAAACGCCCCACGCCTTGCTTCAGGGTGATAACCGCATCCGGCAATTGCACATCGTCGAATGGCTCTCCGCCCCGCAAGCGGCAATCTTCAATACGCGCTTTCAGTAACGGATCGTCAGGTGAGGTAAAAGGCAGTTTGTCGATAATCACACAGGACAGCGTATCACCACGCACATCAACTCCTTCCCAAAAGCTGCTGGTTGCCACCAGAAGTGCGTTACCCGCTGACACAAACTGTGAGAGCAATTGCGCTTTACCGGTTTCACCCTGTAATAAGACGGGTAATGTCAGCGTAGCCCGGAACTCGGCGGCCAGTTCGCGCATCATCTGATGTGAGGTACACAGCATAAAACAGCGCCCCTGATTGGCTTCAATCAGCGGGCGCAGCATGGTGGCCAACCGCCGTGCGGCGCCGGGCCGATTGGTTTCCGGCAAATAACGCGGCACGCAAAGCAATGCCTGACTGGCATAATCAAACGGACTTGGCAGCAATAAGGTATGGGTATTGGCATCATCCAAACCCAGCCGATCGGTGAAATGTTTTAATTGCTCATTAACTGACAGCGTGGCGGAAGTAAAAACCCAGGCAGACGGTTTTTCTTTCATTAGCTCACGAAAGCGATCGGCCACAGAAAGCGGCGTCAGCGCCAGAACAAAGTGGCGGGAATTGCATTCATACCAGTAGCTGTAACCCGGTTGCTGCACATCCATTAATCGTTTTAAACGACTCCGGTAGAGCGTCGCCCGTTCAAAGGCCGCATCCAGCAAGGCAGAGCGCCCTAAAGATAGTTTAGCCACGTCGTAGCACAACTCCAACGCATCATCCAATAACACCAGCGCCCTCTGAAGCGACGGCTGATTGAGGATCTCGCGCAGATTGCCCCGAAACCCCGGTTCGCCCAGCGCCAGGCGAAAATCCTGGGTACTTTGCGTCAGGCGGTCTGCGCTCTTCTGTAATTGCGCCGCATCACGCACTTCGGTTCGATAGGCAATAATAATATCTTTCGCCAGATCCAGCAGTTGACGACTGGACAACTGCTGACCAAAATACTGACTGGCAATATCCGGGATCTGGTGGGCCTCATCAAAAATCACCACGTCACTGTCTGGGATCAGTTCGGCAAAACCGCTCTCTTTCACCACCATATCCGCCAGATATAAATGGTGATTCACCACCACAATGTCGGCATCCATCGCCTTGCGACGGGCTTTGACCACAAAACACTCTTTATACCGTGGACAATCACTGCCCAAACAATTGTCATTGGTGCTGGTCACCAGCGGCCAGACCGGGCTATCTTCCGCTACACCCGCACAGGTTGTTACATCGCCTTCCGTTGTTTCAGAAGACCACGCCCGCAGCCGGACTAATTCGCTCAACGTTTCGGCTGGAAGATCGCCCCCCGCCAGCGATTGCTGGTCAAGGCGTTCCAGGCAGAGATAGTTGGAACGCCCTTTTAGCAAAGCCAGCTTACCGTGGTATTTAAGTGCTTGCGCCACCGTTGGCAAGTCTCGGCTGTAGAGCTGATCCTGTAACGCTTTCGAACCGGTCGAAATGATGACTTTTTTACCCGCCCGCAGCGCTGGCGCCAGATAAGCATAGGTTTTGCCTGTTCCGGTGCCAGCTTCCACCACTAACGCCTGCTGTTTGTCGATGGCCTGAGCGACAGCCTGCGCCATTTTCCGCTGGGGTTCCCGTGGCTTAAATCCGCTGATCGCCTTTGCCAGCGCCCCATCGGTTGCAAAATCATCTATTACACGATCATTCGTCACACAGTCTCTCTTTGTAGGGTGTTCGGACAGCCAGCGTTATCCGATGATAGCGCCGCGCTGATTATGCCAAGACTCAACTACCGCTACCACCCTAAATCAGACGGACTTTTTAGCCTGAGAAAATAAAGCGGCATAAAAGATTATGTTAGGCTTAACGCCGTTATTCACCAAAGACCAAGAGACGACAACACTCATGCCAATCACAAGAATCGATCCCGAAGCCCGCTGGTCCAATGCGGTTATTCACAACAACACGCTGTATCACACCTGCGTACCGGATAATCTGGATGAAGATGCCCAGGCTCAGACGGAGAATGCACTAGCCGCGTTGGAGGATATTTTACAACAGGCAGGTACGGATAAGAGCCGTCTGCTGGACGTCACTATTTTTCTGGCCGATGCCGATGATTTTGCCGCCATGAATACCGTATGGGACGCCTGGGTGGTGTCAGGCAGTGCGCCAGTGCGCTGTACCGTGCAGGCTAAATTGATGAACCCAAAATATAAAATTGAAATAAAAGCGATTGCCGCCGTGTAAAGACGTGCGCGATGACGTTAGCGGAGGAAAAACCTTTAGTGTTCTTCCTCTTCGTCGCCATCATCAAAAAAACGTTCCTCGTCTTCATCGTTTTCATTGGTTTCTTCGTTATCAAACATAGCAGTGACCCTGTCACCTTTATGTTCTTCCCGAATCTCTGCCGCCACCAAGGCAATCGCCTGACCGCTGCTCATTCCCTGCGACATCAGATCCTGAATACGCTCTACCGCTTCCTGCTGCTGCTCATGTGTCAGCGCGGGCATACCTGCAATCATTATCTTCTCCTGGTGGTTAAATCGGGAACGTATCATCGCACGCTATCTCAGCCATACACCAGAACTTCCGGTTTGTGATAGGCTAGCACGTCGGGGAAACCACCCCAGGTTCGCAACAGAAACAGATGTCCACCTGCAAAGCATGAGATTATACAAAAACACCATGTCATCGAATATCCAGTCCTCGTCCCCTGTCTATCACTCGCTGCCCTATCAGCCGGATGCGTTATTGGCGCTTTTCGCGCCATTTTCGCAACAGCCGTGGGCAATGTTATTGCATTCGGGTTTTGCCGATCATCCTCATAATCGTTTTGACATTATGGTTGCCGACCCGCAGGTCACACTCTCTACTCGTGGGGAACTGACGGAAATAACCCAGGGGAGCGGCAAACAACACTCGGCTGACGACCCTTTTTCATTATTACAGCAACACATTGAACAACTGGGGATAGTGACCGATCCACAACCTGATTTTCCCTTTCAGGGTGGGGCGCTTGGTCTGTTCGGTTACGATCTGGGGCGCCGTATTGAGACGCTGCCAATACAGGCGGAGCGGGACATCGACCTGCCTGACATGGCCGTTGGCCTTTATGACTGGGCGTTAATTGCCGATCATCAGCGCCAGACGCTCACACTGATCGTCCATAGCCATCTTCAGGAGCGGCTCGACTGGTTGGCTAATCCACCAGCTTGCCATCACCACCCCGATTTTCAGCTTACCGGGCCGTGGTGCGCTAACCTGTCACGGGAAGAGTACGGCGAAAAATTCCGAAAAATACAGGATTATCTGCTGTCGGGAGATTGTTATCAGGTCAATCTGGCACAACGCTTTGCCGCCGGGTATGAAGGTGATGAATGGCAGGCTTTTTTGCGCCTGTCATCTGGCAATAAGGCACCATTTTCTGCTTTTCTGCGTCTGCCTGAAAATACCGTTATCAGCGTTTCGCCAGAACGCTTTCTGTGGCTGGAGAATCAACACATCCAGACGCGTCCCATCAAAGGCACACTGCCACGGCTGGCGGATAAAGAAGCGGATGTCATGCAGGCCGCCCGGCTGGCCCAGTCAGAGAAAAATCGGGCAGAGAACCTGATGATTGTCGATTTACTGCGTAATGATATTGGCCGGGTTGCGGTTCCCGGCAGCGTAAGCGTGCCGGAATTGTTTCTCGTTGAGCCATTTCCGGCGGTACATCATCTGGTCAGTACCGTGGTGGCGCGGCTTCCCGATACCTGCCGCGCAACAGCACTGCTGCGGGCATGTTTCCCCGGCGGTTCGATTACCGGTGCGCCTAAAATCCGTGCGATGCAGATTATTGAAGAGCTGGAGCCCCACCGGCGTAACGCCTATTGCGGAAGTATCGGGTATCTGAGTATTTGCGGAACTATGGACACCAGCATAACCATTCGTACCTTAGTCACCGAACAGGGGAAAATATACTGCTGGGCCGGTGGAGGAATTGTTGCGGACAGCCAGGAACAGGCGGAATATCAGGAAACCTTTGATAAAGTGGATCGCATTCTACCCATATTGAATAGGTTGGATAATCAGCCAGACGACGCCCAGGTTAATACTTGAGACAAATTGAGTGATTGAAAACGACTTGCAAACGCCTTCTAATCTGGCTGAGTTTATTACTCGCTTTCAACTGCAAACGCTGCGGCCAACGTTACCGGCCCACCAACTGCGGCAGGCCGCCGTACTGGTGCCGATTGTCTGCCGCGCACACCCAACATTGCTGCTGACCCGGCGGGCATCTGACCTTCGAAAACACGGCGGACAAGTTGCTTTTCCCGGCGGCGCCGCCGATCGCGATGACCGCTCACTGATCGAAACAGCTTTGCGTGAAGCACAGGAAGAAGTCGCTATTCCCCCACAGAATGTGCAGGTGCTGGGCGTATTACCGTCCGTAGACAGCGTCAGTGGTTTTCAGGTCACACCCGTTATTGGTCTTGTCTGCGCACAGACTCGTTTTCATCCGAATGAAAACGAAGTGGCGGAGCTGTTTGAAATGCCGCTTGAAGAAGCATTGGCGCTAACTCGCTATCATTCCCTTGATATCGAACGACAACGTAAACACCACCGTGTTTACCTATCCTGGTATCAGCAGCAATTTGTCTGGGGATTGACGGCTGCAATCATTCGTCAGCTCGCGCTACATGTTTCCAACGAGCCATGACTCATTTTTCACTGGCTGAATTTGCCTGTTGTTATTCCTCTCCCTACCCTCCTGAGTTAAGTTCTATTACCCGTTGACATAAGTTTTTTTCAGGCGAAAAGGAAAACAAAGAATACCTGGCTTTATTATTAACCAGTTTTTGCGATCGATATTCATATATCGATCAGTACAAACGGTTATAAAATAAACACCCCTAATGTCATGATGGGCACGAATTAAAAAAAAAGCGTCATCACACCAGGGAAAGCGGCCCACCACATGGTGGGCTTTTGCCGTTCAATTTTACCTTCCCCGATGAACGGCAAATATTATTAATGCGCCAGGATAACGCATCAGACGTTATCGGCGTGGGAGGAATGGGGGCTATCTGACACCAGCGATCCGATATCAATCTGTTCGCTCAAACTTTCCGAGGGTTTGCCACGTAGCGCCGCCCAAGAGGAAGAGAGCAAATCAGCGATTCCGTTCATCGTATTGACGATGGATTCACCCAACGGAAAAGTTAATGCCAGCGACGGATGTTCGATCTTTTGCAACTCTTCCTCGGTGATTTCAGCGCGGGTGTCGGAACCGTTGTGCAATCGCTCCACCGCTTTGTTAGCGATAAGTTCCACCATATTACGGTTTTTCTGCGCGTCGGTTGTCATCCACTTGCTAAGTCCACCCAGATGATTGGCCGTCAGAATACCGGTTCCCATGCTCAACACTTCCGTCGGCGTATTCACCATAATGCTGGTGACTTTTTGCACCATACTGGGAATCAGGTGAGCGCGTCCCATAATATCGAAAGGTAAAAACCCCGCCCCAAGACTGATGACCGAGCCGATCCCCATCGAGTTAATGGCCAGGCCGTCGCCTGGCGCAACACCAAGCGCACCGGAAGTCTCTTTTTTGATCTGATGTGAAAGCGCCTTGTGCGTTTCATTCTGGTTATGCGTTTTGGCTTGCCATTTCGGTGCAGGGAAAAAACCTTCATTCATTTTTTGTATCACACCGGCGCTCATCTCTTCATGCGATCTAGCCAACTCACGTGGAACCATCGCGGCTGAGGTCGAAGCGGCAAGCTGATTGGCGACCATACTGGCTGGCATGATGGCCCATTTTTGCGACAGGCTGGCGATATTGTTAGGTACGGAACCAATGGCGGCGATAGAACCGGATATCGCCGAATCTTTCAAGTCATCGACCAGCTCACCAAACGACTCCGGCAGCAATGGTTCATGTTTAAACGCGCCCATCAGGCGCTTGATCACCAGCGAATCCATCGTTTCGGCAAACAATGGCGTCAGGGACGACAGCACAACGTCGGCGAATTTAGTCGCGGGGTGATCTTCGCCCAGTCGTGATGATAAACTGTGGGTGACCGCACCCCAGGCGATCACATCCAGCGCGTAGGCCAGGCCACCGCTGCCTACCATGCTGGCGGCCATCGCCCAGCCAAGTTCTTTGCTAAAGGATTTCTGACTGATGACCGATTGCAGCGCTTGCGCACCTAAGCGCCCGCGCAGATCCAGCGTCACCGGATCGTGGTCGTTGAGGCATTTCTCTACCAGTTCTTTCATCTCCGGGTGGTCGGACGCTACCTGATACCGCACATCCTGAAGAAATGCGAAAGGGTGAATTTCGCCGGCATGGGCCAAATGCAACGGAAAACTTTCGCTGTCGTTCGATGCGTCCTCAGAGTCAAGGTGGCCCGGTTGTAATCTGGCCTCTTCACCGAAACCATGCGTCCCTTTTTTAATCGCCTGACGCGTGGAGTAGGTCATCAAGTCGATGCTGACGTCCTGGCTCGAGCCGTCTTTAAGGTCAAGATTGCGTACTTCGCAACCTCGGGAGAATTCTTTGGCTTTCAATAACACGCTGGTTTCCAGCGGCAAACTGAGTTTTGCGGCTCTGGAAAGATCGAGATCGGCGGACTCTTGCGGATATTTATGCTGTACATAACGCAATATCGCCTGTATGGCATTGTTGCTGCTTTTAAATTCGCCGTTTTTCCCACGGCTGACCGAGCCGGTCATAGCTTCTGGATGTTTGAATTCGTCGGTGGAAATCTTCTGCGCTATCGCTTCCATATAGGCGCCTTTTTCCATACGTTTGGCCTGGACAATGCTCGGAAGAACCGTTGCCAGAGAAATCAGGCTTGCCTGTGCTTTGGTGTGACCGAGCCCTCTGAGCAGCAAGGTATGTAACCGGATGTTTTTGCCAAATTGGGTAAGGTTGTCTTTATCATCACAAAGCGGGTGAGACGACTGGACAGCAGGTGAGGCAGTTTTTTCCTGCGGGATGAGCGGCGCTTGCAGGCTGTTGTCGCTATCCGAGCGTGACAAAGAGGAGCCGCCCTTATCGGAATCCGATGTTTCTGGATCTATCCAGGGGGTATAGGTGGTGGATGATATTGGATTCATTGAGTTAGGTATCTACACATTTTCAATCGTTGATGTTTGTGAGCGACCAATCATGTACAAACGTTACCGTATAAAGTTAGACCGCATACCTGGAAGCTAACGTGCCAGCTCTGGCGGAAATGTCTTGATATGTTTTTGTTTCCGTACATCATCGGCAATTGCATCACGCCAAGCTGCAACATCGCCGGCACGTAGCATAAACAGCGATATTATTGAGTGGCGTTCCCCGTGGAAAGCGTTCCATAGCTGATGCTTGTTATTCATACCGGAAGGGAAAGAGTGGACGTTGCGCTAATAACAAAACGCCCCCGGTGTCAAAGCCGGGGGCGGTCAAGCTGACAACGTAACCGTTACGCTTCAGCGCTTATTATATGAACAATATTACGAATAATCGGCACGTGATCAGAATACCTACTCGTCTTCCTCTTCAACCGGTTCGGTGATTTTTTCAACCCGTACCAGCTCAATGCGGTATTCCGACACCTCCATGATTTGGAAACGCAGTTGATGAAGTTCGATGATATCACCAACCTTAGGGAACTCATCACTATGTGACAACAGCATCCCCGCCAGCGACGTATAATCCTCTTTCGGGCTGACAAGATCGCTGCTATCAACCACCTGCTGTAAAGAGTGCAAATCCGTCCCCCCCTTTACCAGCCAGCCATCACCGTCAGCGACAATCTCCGGTGTTTCATCTTCATCCGGGAATTCGCCGGCAATGGCTTCCAGCACATCCAGCGGCGTTACCAGCCCCTGCACCACGCCAAATTCGTTGCTCACCATCACCAAACTGCCTTTGGCCCGACGCAGCACCGGCAACACATTAATCACGTCCAGCGTTTCCGGCACCACAATCGGCAGGTTTGCTGCGGCAAAACTTTCCACATCGGTATGATCTTCCAACGCAACCAACAGATCTTTGGCCCGCACAACACCGATTAATTCATCCAGCGAACCACGACATACCGGAAACAAGCTGTGAGGGGTATCCAGCAACTGCAACCGAATTTCTTCGACAGAACGCTCGCTGTCCACCCAGGAAATTTCCGTCCGGGGCGTCATCACGCTGCGTAAAGAACGTGATGCCAATGTCAGAACACCGCTAATCATGTAGCGTTCCTCTTCAGCAAACGTTTCAGTCATGACTTTCTGGGGTTCATCATCCACGTTGTCGATGGTTTTTCTAGTGCCCATCAGTCGTAAAATGGCTTCTGCGGTACGCTCACGCAATGGCCGTCTGGACTGATGCTTCATAAAGTTATGCCGGGCAATCTGGTTAAACAGTTCAATCAGGATCGAGAAACCAATCGCCGCATACAGATAACCTTTGGGAATATGGAAACCAAAACCTTCCGCAACCAGACTTAAACCAATCATCAGCAGGAAACTGAGACACAGCACGACCACCGTCGGATGGGCGTTGACAAAATTGGTAAGTGGTTTCGATGCCAGCAGCATCACTCCCATGGCAATGATGACGGCGGTCATCATTATACCAAGATGGTTAACCATTCCCACTGCCGTAATCACCGCATCGAGCGAGAAGACCGCATCCAGCACGACAATCTGTGCCACCACCGCCCAGAAATTGGCATGTACACGAGGGCCACTGTCATCATGCGATTTATTTTCGAGCCGTTCGTGCAACTCCATTGTTGCCTTAAACAGCAGGAATACCCCCCCGAACAGCAGAATCAGATCGCGTCCTGAGAAGCTGAAATCGCCGACATGAAACAGTGGACGGGTCAGCGTGACCATCCAGGAAATCAGGGATAACAGCCCCAAACGCATCAGCAAGGCCAGAGATAAACCGATGATGCGGGCTTTATCGCGTTGCCTGGGGGGTAATTTGTCCGCCAAAATAGCGATAAATACCAAATTGTCGATACCCAAAACAATTTCAAGTACCACCAGCGTCAATAGGCCTGCCCAGATTGAGGGATCCAGCAAAAATTCCATGTCAGACTCCGAAAAATGAACGAGCAGATGGCATCAATGCATTATTGTTTACATTGAAGGGTAATAAAAAAAGTTGGCTTGAATCAGAGTAACTCTGAAGGCGGTCAGAATGACCAACCGAGTACAGAAAACCACCAGCGTCAGCGGGTACACAGAGAACGTTTTGTCGGTGACAGTCCATGGGAAGGGCTGATGCCCAGTGCTCCTAAGTAATTTAACAGAAGATTACTCTAGCAGGTTGTTCCCCTTTTTCACAAAGACTTTCTTAACCCCGCCATTGGGTAAAAGCATGTAACAATCCCGAATGTTTACCCCACATTTGTGTAACACATCAAACTTTACGCAGAGTAAAGGTGGAGCAACATCACACTATTTATTTTTTCGATGGGTAAAATAAATCTATTAAACCGTCGTTTCACGGTTGATAGACCGAACTGGTTCATTAAATCTAATGAATTAATGGTAAATTTTTCACCTACTGGAAACCCAAGTCAGATTCTTACGACCATACTGATACCGCAACGGTTAACTTTTAGTAAATGAACGTTGACCCTATACCCTGACATATTACACACAATTTGATCGTGAATAATGAGGAGGTAGCAAGTGAGTATTGCGATAATGTTATGCACTCACGGTGCCACCGCAGGGCCGCTGCTAAAAACAGCTGAAATGATTCTAGGTGAGCAAAGTAACGTCGCCTGGATAGATTTCGTCCCCGGTGAGAACGCTGAAACATTAATGGAAAAATATCAGGAGAAGTTATCCCTGTTGGATACATCGTCTGGCGTGTTGTTTTTAGTCGATACCTGGGGAGGCAGCCCGTTTAACGCTGCCAGCCGTATGGTAACGGATAAGGAAAATCATGAGGTTATCGCCGGGGTAAACATTCCCATGCTGGTGGAAACGTTTATGGCGCGGGATGACAATCCTGCATTTACTGATTTAGTTTCAATTGCCCTTGAAGCAGGTCGAGACGGGGTAAAAGCGCTGAAAACACAGGAGCAGCCGAAAGCGGCCATATCCCCCGCCCCAATCTCACCTTCCGCCAAAGCACAAGCCGTAGCCCCGACTACCGGCACTGGCGAACATATGAAGATAGGGCTGGCACGCATTGATGACCGCTTAATTCACGGCCAGGTTGCGACACGTTGGACCAAAGAAACCAACGTCAACCGCATTATTGTTATCAGTGATGACGTTGCCGCCGACCATGTTCGTAAAACATTATTGACTCAAGTCGCCCCGCCGGGTGTCACCGCCCACGTGGTTGATGTAGAAAAAGCCATTCGTGTTTATAACAACCCTAAATATGCGTCCGATCGCGTTATGTTGTTATTTACCAACCCGACCGATGTATTACACCTGGTTGAAAATGGCGTAAAA
Source organism: Brenneria alni (assembly GCF_003666245.1). Classification (GTDB taxonomy): domain Bacteria; phylum Pseudomonadota; class Gammaproteobacteria; order Enterobacterales; family Enterobacteriaceae; genus Brenneria; species Brenneria alni. Next base: position 2,528 of record NZ_MJLZ01000006.1, on the reverse strand, counting down.
ATAACATCCGTTAATATTGGAGGAATGGCGTTCCGTCAAGGGAAAACGCAAGTCAATAATGCGGTCTCCATTGATGAAAAAGATATTGCAGCATTTAAAGAACTCGATAAACGCGGAATTGAATTAGAAGTCAGAAAAGTTTCAAGTGATACCAGGCTCAAAATGATGGACTTAGTTAATAAGCTGGCCCGTTAGCACATTCAACAAATAACGCTGTGTAACGATTTATTCAACTCAGAAACGTTTTCATAGGAACAGGAGAAGTACAATGGAGATTACCACACTTCAAATTGTGCTGATATTTCTCGTAGCTTGTGTCTCGGGGATGGGATCGATTCTTGATGAATTTCAATTCCACCGTCCACTCGTTGCCTGTACGCTCATCGGGGCCGTATTAGGCGATTTGCAAACCGGGATCATTATCGGCGGTACGCTGGAAATGATCGCGCTCGGCTGGATGAACATTGGTGCGGCAGTTGCGCCCGATGCGGCGCTGGCGTCCATTATCTCCACCATTCTGGTTATTGCCGGTGGGCAGAGCGTAGGCGCGGGTATTGCGCTGGCTATTCCGTTAGCCGCGGCAGGACAGGTACTGACGATTATTGTCCGAACCATTACCGTCGCCTTCCAACATGCTGCCGACAGTGCGGCGGAGCGCGGTAGTTTACGCGCTATCAGTTGGCTTCATGTCTCGGCCTTATTGCTTCAGGCTATGCGTATTGCCATTCCAGCCGTTATCGTGGCAATTTCCGTCGGTACTGATGCCGTTCATGCGATGTTGAACTCGATTCCCGACGTTGTCACCAACGGTCTGAATATCGCTGGCGGTATGATTGTCGTCGTAGGTTACGCAATGGTCATCAACATGATGCGTGCGGGCTACCTGATGCCTTTCTTCTACCTCGGTTTCGTTACCGCTGCATTCACCGATTTCAACCTGGTGGCACTGGGTGTGATTGGCGTTGTTATGGCTGTGCTGTACATTCAACTCAGCCCGAAATACAACAAGACGCAGGGTCAACCTGTGGCTACAGGCAGCAACGACCTTGATAATGAACTGGACTAACAGGGGTGAGAGAAATGGTTGACACAACTAATGTAAAGAAACTCACTGCCAGCGACATTCGCGCGGTGTTTATTCGCTCCAACCTTTTCCAGGGTTCATGGAACTTTGAACGTATGCAGGCGCTCGGCTTCTGTTTTTCCATGGTGCCGGTGATCCGCCGCCTTTACCCTGCAAATTCGGAAGAGCGTAAACAGGCGATTAAACGCCATCTGGAATTTTTCAATACTCAGCCGTTTGTCGCCGCCCCAGTTCTGGGGGTGACGATGGCAATGGAAGAGCAACGCGCTAATGGCGCACCGATTGATGATGGCGCGATCAACGGCCTGAAGGTTGGCTTGATGGGCCCCCTGGCTGGCGTTGGCGACCCCATTTTCTGGGGTACGGCTCGTCCGGTGTTTGCCGCGCTGGGTGCGGGGATTGCGATGAGCGGCAGCCTGCTCGGCCCGGTGCTGTTTTTCGTCCTGTTCAATTTGGTGCGCCTGCTGGTTCGCTACTATGGGGTAGCCTATGGCTATCGAAAAGGGGTTGATATTGTCAGCGACATGGGCGGCGGCTTCCTGCAAAAAATGACCGAGGGGGCATCGATTCTCGGCCTGTTTGTCATGGGGGCGCTGGTCAATAAATGGACTCACGTCAATGTCCCGATGGTCGTCTCAAGAGTAACCAACCAAAACGGAGAAACCACGGTAACCACGGTTCAGTCAATTCTTGACCAGCTTATGCCGGGGTTGATCCCCCTGCTGCTCACATTCGGCTGTATGTGGCTGCTCAGGCGTAAGGTGAATGCTTTGTGGCTCATTATGGGATTCTTTGTCATCGGTATCTTCGGTTATTGGATCGGGCTGTTTGGTCTGTAATACATCAATCCGCCGGAGGTAACCCTCCGGCATAGACTCTTCATCTTTCAAGTTTCAGGTGCATTGGCCGCCCTCGCTCACGCATGGAGTTATCTATGACGGTTACGGATATCGCTCTGGTTGTTTTGATCGCACTGGCGCTGATTTATGCTATCTATGACGAATTCATCATGGATAGGTTAAAAGGAAAAACCCAACTCCGCATTTCGTTAAAGCGGGTAAACCGGCTGGATGCGCTTATTTTTATCGGTTTAGTGAGCATCCTTATCTATCAGAATGTCATGAATCATGGTGAGGTAATAACAACCTCGCTTTTGCTTTTTCTGGCATTTATGGCGATCTATCTTGCCTATATTCGAAATCCTAAGCTGCTATTTAAATCAACGGGGTTCTTTTATGCCAATATATTTATTTCTTATAACCGGATTAGGAATATGAATTTATCTGAGGACGGCATTTTAGTCATCGACCTGGAACGGCGGCGGTTATTAATACAGGTAAGCCAACTTGATGATTTGGAAAAAATATATAAATTTATGGTTGAAAATCAATAAGATGCAAAATAATCCCATATATTGAAAATATTATTAAACATACCATTAACT
>NZ_MJLZ01000005.1 GCF_003666245.1 Brenneria alni | reverse complement strand
GTGATGCAGGATCAAGCAGATTGGTCGTTTGCCCGATGTGGTGATTATTTAATGTTTATCTTAAGTATGGCTGACTAGGCCCTTTGCTGAAGCAGGCAAAAAGAGAGAGAAGGAAAGTTATAACGCATGGTAGCTTCGGCAATGAATGGGATGTTAAAGATGATGTTTTTTTGTTACATAGTGATTTTGCGTAACGCTAGTATGAGTACGCATCATGGCCTGGTTTGGCAATCGGTTGGTCTTTCCTCCTGCTTTTACCATTACAAGCGTTATTCAGTGGTATTGCATCTTGGCGTGTTCTTTAGGTTTATCACCGGGCTTAATAAATGCTATGTCCAGGGTTCATATCTTTTGTTAAATATAAGAAGTAAAATTGGAACTATAGGCTTCAGCGGTAGTCGTTACATTTTATTCGGTTTTTCTTGAGACTGAGTAGGTGCTATTTCCTCTGATGCAGATAGAAAGAACTAATAAAGGAGATTTAAATGAATTTGTCCAACTGGCGTATAGGATATCGGCTAGGAGCAGGGTTTTCTTTCCTGGTATTAATGCTTTTGATTGTTGGCAGCGTTGCTATAATGAAACTGACTGATTTTAATAAAAAAATGGATAATATTGTATCCATTGATTATCCTTTGACAGTAAAGAGCAACCAGCTGATTGATGAATTAAATACTTTCCTCAATAACCAGCAGTTATTATTATTGTTGAAGTCGGAAGCAGAAATTAATCGGCAATTAGAGCTCGGGAAAGGAAGCTCAGTAAAAGTATCTCAACTAATGGAGTATCTGCAAAAAAATGCTGTGGATGATAGATCGCTGGCGATACTACATTCAATCAGTGATATCCGCAGGGACTTCCTTGCCTCGGCAAATAAATTATCAGGATTTATTGTTGCGGGTAATGTGGATAGCGCAACTGATGAGTATTTCAATGTAGCACGTGTACTCCAACAGAAGTACAAGGATAAAGTTTCTGAACTGATTGAGTCTCAGGATAACAAAATGGAGTCGTCAGCACAGGATGTCTCTAAAAGCTATAAAGAAACATTGTTCCTTATGGCAATAGTCATCATTGCCAGCATTATCGCCGGGCTGGTTATTGCTTCGTTGATCACGCGCAGCGTGACACGTCCGATACAGGAAGCGCTGGTCGTTGCGGAAAACGTCGCCAAAGGTGATTTAACGTCAGAAATCAGCATCAACCGCAAAGATGAAACCGGGATGTTGCTGACGGCTTTGCATAATATGAATAACAGCCTGCGGCAAATTGTCAGCCAGGTACGGGATGGGGCAGAAACGATTTCAAGCGCAGCCTCTCAGATTGCGGCCGGTAATCAGGATCTTTCCGCCAGAACGGAGGAACAAGCCAGTTCTCTCGAGGAAACGGCATCATCGATGGAGCAATTGACATCGACAATAAAGAACACGGCTGATAACACGTTACAGGCCACCGAGCTTGCAGCAGGCGCATCGGATACAGTGAAGAAAAGCGGTGAAATGATGGCGATGGTGACACAGGAAATGCGTGGCATCAGAGATTCATCGCAGCGAATGGCGGAAATCATCGGTGTGATTGATGGTATTGCTTTTCAGACCAATATCCTGGCATTGAACGCTGCGGTAGAGGCGGCGCGTGCCGGAGAACAAGGCCGGGGATTTGCCGTTGTCGCCAGTGAAGTTCGCGCTTTGGCCCAAAGAAGTGCTACTGCGGCTAAAGAGATAAAAGAGTTGATTGATGATTCATTCCATAAGGTACAGGACGGTATGGGGCTGGTAGAGGAAACCGGCGTCACGATGAATTCACTGGTGACGAATGTTCAGGGGGTTAACGGTATCATCAGTGAAATTGCCCAGGCGAGTCGTGAACAGAGCGATGGTATTAACCAAATTAACCTGGCTATTGGGCAGATTGATACCACAACTCAGCAAAATGCGGCATTAGTTGAAGAGTCTGCAGCCGCGGCACTCTCGTTGCAGGATCAGGCGCATAGTCTTACCCGAACAGTAAGCGTGTTTAAACTGGGTGCAGCGTATACTAACTCGGTATCTGTTAATAGAAGAACGGAAACGCCGGTTCTGCTTGCCCCGGAAAGCTCGGCGACCGCGAAAGAGAAGAAATCGGGAGAATTGGCGGACTGGGCATCTTTTTAAGATAATCTGTCATTATTTCTTTTTATTTCCGACCGCCATTGAATGTTTCAATGGCGGTTTTTTATGACGGCTTTTCCCTGCGCGCCCCCTTTAGGACGTCACAAGCGACGTTTAACACCACCTCGGCGGGTCCGCTGGAGCGAGTGTTCAGGTAAGAGCAACTGGTGCTACCATTCGATTCAGATGCCAGCGAGTGACATCAATCAGCATAAATAGCAGTAAACTTACGCCCATTAACGGTAAGCATATAGCCAGTAGTCCGGTAGTGACTATCAGCAGCATTCTGGGGAAAAGGCGAACTTGCAATAGGGCACTGGTCAGCGTTTTAACGGGGTTGTTGGCTCCGTTATGTCTTGGACGACGAATCCACCACATGCGGTATCCCCAGACAATAGTAGTGCAGAGCCCAAGGCCGAAAACGGCTAACAGCAGCTGATTCGGCAAACCAAACAAAACGCCCATATGTGCATCAACACCCCAGCGAGTCAGTTTGGCGGCCAGCGGAAAAGTTGTAAAATCTGTTTTATCGACAATCTCAAGTGTAGAGGGATTAACCGAAACTGCATCAACCTGTGTTGGCCAGGCGCGGTCAATTTCTGTGACAGTCCATGCCTGAACGGGGGAACCGGCGGGTTTTATTTCGATTTTTTTTGCATCAATGCCTGCGTTTCTGGCTACTGCCAATACCTGATCAAACATTTCAGGTCGATTGTCGACAGAATGGGACATTGGCATCGGGGAGTGATGTTCAGCATGTATATCCGCGGCCATATGCTCAGTTACATGAGTATGAATTGAACCCGCCATCGGGCCGTTGATGATCTGTGTTTTTACTGTTGGTGTTTGCCAGCCTAATAGATTTCGAACCACGGCGATATTACTGCCTGCCCACTGTGACCAGGTCAGACCGGTGGCAGAAAAAAATAACAGGCCAACCATGAGGCACAGCCCTAAGCTGGTGTGCCAATGGCGTAAGCGTCGCTTTTGTGCGGCAGATGTTCGGCTTACTTTTTTATTACGCTGTCTGTCTGGTATTGCCGAACGCCGTGTGACCCACCAGATTAGCACTCCTCCCAAGGCAGCGACCCATAGCCATGAGGCGGCAAGTTCACTGTAATTACGCCCAATATCACCGAGTAATAATCCTCGATGCAGGTAATCAAGCCAGATACGAAAGGGCAGGATACCGCTGGTGCCATAAACGGTTTCATCGCCACGAATTTCCAGTGTTGCCGGATCAATAAATATAGCCCGGCTTTCCGATGGCCCCAATTCAGAAGAAGCAAACATGACTCTGGTGGTTTCACCTTGCGTGGGCGCCGGGCGGATAGCGATTAATCGCGCCTTATGATGGTGCCCCAGTGCCGCCTGGGCTGCCGCAATTTGGTTTGCCAATGAGTAGGGAACGCCGTGATTTTGGGTAAAAAGTTGATCGGCGTAAATCCGGTTCTCAATTTGCGGCGTCAACACGTACAACGTGCCTGTGAGCGCAGCAATGAAAATGAAAGGCCCAACAAAAATACCAATATAAAAATGAAGGCGGATAAACAAGGCAATCATCGCGGTACGTGGCGATGCGGTATCTGCCGGCATTGCCCTGGATAACGCAGTCGCGGACGGCGACGTCTCCGAAGGCATCGGGGTTACTGATGCCTGAGTTTTAGGTTGCGGCATAAAACCTTCTGAAGTCAGTTAGCAGAAAATGACCAGAGCCAACGCAATGCCTGAAAAAGATATTGTTGCCTGGTTTACTGTATAAATTGCGCATGGGCTTATCGGCATGATGATCTGCTGAAGTTGTTGATGTGCTTAAATTTTGACCTTTGCCATGATCGCGCTGCATAAGCCAGTGTGACATTACTGGCGCAATGGAAAGGGACAAAATAGCAAAGATGCCGAGCCAGGTCGTAAAACTTCGCTGCAGCAGGGATAAAAGCATAACGTGGCGAGTAAGCTATATAAATGTCAGTGGCGGATACTGTACCTTAATCCCCCCTATTTTAGTTATACAAATGTTTATCTGTGGTTTTTGAATGTGAAATAACGCTGCCTGTCATTGCTTGAATATGAAATATCGCGCTTAATCCGTTAAGTAGTGGTAATGAGTAATGGATAAATTACACTGTGTTGCAAACGGAATATTCCTGAAGCCAGGTAGAGCAGGTATCCGATATAGTGCAACTGGACATGGTTCTGTCGGGAGTGGGGTATTTTGTCTGTTTCCCATTTTTTCCACCCAGTTTTACCACCTGTTCACGTTCCGTTGTTTAAACGCTGACCTATTATGATGAACCATACCTTTATCAAGTTGTCGGAAAGCTAACTTATCCATTAATATGGATTTTAATTGATTGAAGCACACGTACAGGGGGAGTTGTGCTGGTTAATAAATGTGGGTTTAAACAGCGGGCTGCAGGCCTTCGCTGGCTTTCAACGGTAGTCGTGTTGTCTTTTAGTACAGCACCGGCTTGGGCATTTACCATCGATGACGTTGCTCAACAAGCAGAAAAGTTGGCGGCTAAAGGGTTTGACGCGCCGAAAAGTAATCTTCCAGCGCAATTTCGTGATATGAAATTTGCTGACTACCAGCAAATTCAATTCAATCATGAAAAATCATACTGGAACACGTTACAGACGTCATTCAAGCTGCAGTTTTATCACCAAGGGATGTATTTCGATACGCCGGTCAAGATTAATGAAGTGACTGCTACGACAGTAAAAGAGATTAAATACTCGGCAGATTATTTTAATTTCGGCGCAGTCAATCACGACCCTGAAACCGTAAAAAACCTTGGTTTTGCCGGTTTTAAAGTGCTTTACCCCATTAACAAAGCGGATAAGGATGATGAGATTGTCAGTATGCTGGGCGCCAGCTACTTCCGGGTGGTAGGTAAAGGCCAGATTTATGGTCTGTCTGCGCGTGGGCTGGCCATTGATACCGCGCTACCATCTGGTGAAGAATTTCCGCGCTTCCGTGAGTTCTGGATTGAGCGGCCTAAACAGAATGATAAACACCTGGTGATTTATGCTTTGCTTGATTCACCGCGAGCGACGGGCGCATACCGCTTTGTGGTCTATCCCGGACGTGACAGCGTTGTTGATGTTCAAGCTAAAGTGTTCCTGCGGGATAAAGTCGGTAAGCTGGGGGTGGCGCCGTTAACCAGCATGTACCTGTTTGGGCCGAATCAGCCGTCTTCGGCGTTGAACTACCGTCCTGCGTTGCATGATTCAAATGGTTTGTCGATCCACGCCGGAAATGGCGAATGGATTTGGCGTCCGTTGAATAATCCCAGACATTTGTCAGTCAGCACCTATGCGGTAGAAAATCCGAAAGGGTTTGGTTTATTACAGCGCGGCCGTGATTTCTCTGCTTATGAAGACCTTGATGACCGCTATGATCTGCGTCCAAGCGGCTGGATTGAACCGAAAGGCGAGTGGGGTAAAGGTAAAGTCGAGCTGGTCGAAATTCCGACAGCAGACGAAACCAATGATAACATCGTTGCTTTCTGGACTCCGGACTCGTTACCTGAAACAGGTAAACCGCTGGAGCTGAGGTATCGTTTGCATTTTACCCGTGATGAAGACCAACTGCATTCACCGGATATTGCTTATGTTCAGCAGACTCGCCGTTCTACCGGGGATGTTAAACAGTCGAATCTGATTCGTCAGCCCGATGGCACGGTTGCTTTCATCGTGGACTTTGTTGGCCCGACGTTGAAAGAGATGGATGAAGCAACCCCTGTCGCCGCTCAGGTCAGTATTGGTGACAATGGCGAGATTGTTGAAAACAACGTTCGCTATAATCCGGTCACTCAGGGCTGGCGTCTAACAATGCGCTTGCGCGTGAAAGACAACAAACAGCCAACAGAAATGAGGGCTGCGCTGATGAATGGTGAAACAACCTTGACTGAAACCTGGAGCTATCAGCTACCTGCCAATGAATAAGTCAACTCCTCCTCTCGATTATATCGGAAAATTGCCCTTGTCTGCCGAGCAGGCAAGGGTGTTGCGTGAAAAGCTACCGCAGTCAGGTAATATCGATCAGTCTGCATTACATCAGGCACTGTCTGGCGACAGCCAGATTAAGATACAGACAGAAGAAGATGCTGCGCTGAATTCGGTTCAGACACGTTTGGAAATGGCCTGGCCTGATGGTTTGAATAACAGTCAGCAACTGGGTAAGGATACGCAAGGGCGAACAGCATTGAAGGCGATGCCGACGATCACGCGTTCTTCTATGTTTCCTGATGTCTGGCGCACGAATCCATTGGTTCGCTGGTGGGAAAGTCTACTGGGTCGGACGGTGCCGCCTCGTCATCACTCCAGTCCGGAAGAAACTATTGCTGAAAACAGATGGCGTATCGTTGGTACTATCCGGCGCTATATCCTGTTGATTCTGACCCTTTTTCAGACGGCAATTGCAACCTGGTATATGAAAACTATCCTGCCTTATCAAGGCTGGGCGCTGATCGATCCATTTGAAATGGCCGACCAGCCATTGATGCAATCATTCCTGCAACTGCTGCCATATGTGTTGCAGAGCGGCATTCTTGTGTTGTTCGCGGTTCTGTTCTGCTGGGTTTCTGCTGGCTTCTGGACTGCCCTGATGGGATTTCTGCAATTATTGATTGGCCGGGATAAGTACAGTATTTCTTCCACCACGGTTGGCGATGAGCCGCTCAATGCGGAACATCGCACTGCGCTTATCATGCCTATCTGTAATGAAGATGTAGAACGGGTTTTCGCTGGCTTGCGCGCCACATATGAGTCTGTGGAAGCAACCGGGATGCTCGAACACTTTGATATTTATGTTTTGAGCGATAGTAACGATCCCGATATTTGCGTCGCTGAACAAAAAGCCTGGATGGATCTTTGCCGTGATGTGGGCGGCGCAGGTCGGATTTTTTACCGCCGCCGCCGCCGCCGTGTAAAACGTAAGAGCGGCAACATTGATGACTTCTGTCGTCGTTGGGGCAGCCAATACAGCTACATGGTTATTCTGGATGCGGACAGCGTTATGAGTGGCGAATGTTTGACCTCTCTTGTCAGGTTGATGGAAGCGAACCCTAATGCGGGGATTATCCAGTCTTCACCGAAAGCATCAGGTATGGATACGCTGTATGCGCGTTGCCAACAGTTTGCAACCCGTGTCTACGGTCCGTTATTTACCGCCGGTCTGCATTTTTGGCAGTTAGGTGAATCCCATTACTGGGGCCATAACGCCATCATTCGGGTGAAACCGTTTATTGAGCATTGTGCGCTGGCGCCGTTACCTGGTGAAGGTTCATTTGCGGGCGCTATCCTCTCTCATGACTTTGTCGAAGCAGCATTGATGCGCCGTGCCGGATGGGGAGTCTGGATAGCCTATGACCTGCCAGGCAGCTATGAGGAATTGCCGCCTAACTTGTTGGATGAGTTGAAACGCGATCGCCGCTGGTGTCACGGTAATCTTATGAACTTCCGGTTGTTCCTGGTTAAAGGTATGCATCCGGTTCACCGTGCGGTATTCCTTACTGGCGTCATGTCTTATCTCTCCGCGCCGTTATGGTTCATGTTCCTGGTGTTGTCAACGGCTTTGCAAGTTGTACATACCTTGATGGAGCCTCAGTACTTCCTACAACCCAGACAGTTATTTCCTGTGTGGCCACAATGGCGACCTGAGCTTGCCATTGCGTTATTCTCCACAACGCTGGTGTTGCTGTTTTTACCGAAATTATTAAGTGTGATACTGGTTTGCGCCAAGGGCGCGAAGGCTTATGGCGGTGTTTTCCGGTTGTTTATTTCGCTGCTGATGGAAATGCTGTTCTCTGTTCTGTTGGCGCCGGTCAGGATGCTGTTTCATACCGTCTTTGTGGTCAGTGCATTCCTTGGGTGGTCGGTACAATGGAACTCGCCTCAGCGTGACGATGATGCTACGTCATGGAGTGAGGCCTTTGTTCGTCATGGTTCACAATTAGTTTTGGGACTGGTTTGGGCATTAGGGATGGCGTGGTTGGATCTGCGTTTCCTATGGTGGCTTTCCCCGATTGTATTCTCATTAATTCTTTCGCCGTTCGTCTCTGTTTATTCCAGTCGCGCCTCATTAGGGCTGGGTTGTAAACGAGCCAAACTATTGTTGATTCCTGAGGAATATGAACCGCCGCGTGAATTGGTTGCGACCGATGCGTATTGTCAGTTGAACCGGCAGCGTAAGTTGGAGCATGGTTTTATTCAGGCTGTTTTTGATCCGTCGATTAACGCGCTTGCCAGCGCGATGGCGACTGCCCGTCACCGTTTCAGCCAGGCTATTGAGGATGTTCGTGAACAGAGCGTCAGTGATGCGTTAAGCCGGAAACCTGAGGATGTTGGCAATAGTCAGCGTCTGGCGCTGTTGAGCGATCCTGTGACGATATCCCGTCTTCATTACCATTTATGGCAGAAGCCGGAACAGTACGCGGCATGGGCCGATTATTACCGGAAATTACCATCACCGGTGATTAAGTAATAATATCCTTCTGCTGGATATAACCTCTAAAAAGCAACGGCATGTACCGTTGCTCAGACCATTGACAAAGTTCCTTATTAGGGAGAGCGTACTGAGGGGTCGTAGCGGCGTAAGCCGCCGGAGTGCCCCTCGGTACGGTAGGCCCGTGTATCTCAGGCTTACAAGCGACTTTGTCAGCAACCTCGCAACGGCGTTGCTTTTTTTGCGTACTATTTAGCTATCGATGAATACGAATAGTCGATATATTCAGGTTTTGCTGACGGTAGGTATACGCCCGGCTGCTGTGAATGGGCTTTAATAAAGCGACGGTTCGCCTGCTGGACGAGTTTTAAAACGGCGGTGCAACCACATATATTGGTCGGGCGCCAATAGGATATTTTTCTCAACGATCTTGTTCATCCACTCCGCTGCGGCCTCTTCGCTTTCCAGTGGAATATCTAATTCAGCTGGCTGAATCAACATCTCATAGCCTTTACCTTTCGGCAGGCGATGCGGCACAAAAGGCACAATAGCCGGTTTAGCCGATCTGGCTAGCATGTAACTGCCCACCGTGGTGGCTGCTTTATCAACAGCAAAGAGAGGCACGAAAACACTGCTGCGTGGGCCATAGTCATGATCGGGGGCATACCAGATGATCTCACCTTGTTTTAGCGCTCGAATCATGCCTTTAAGATCCTTTCGATCCAGCATGGATTTGTTTGAACGCATTCTTCCCCAGGTCTGCAACCAGTCAATCAGCTTGTTATCGTTAGGACGATAGACACCAATACCGGCATTATGAATACCAAAGATACGGGCGCCGAGTTCCAGCGTCAGAAAATGCAGGCCGATCAATAGAATCCCGCGATTTTGTGCACGTAATTGTTGTATGTGCTCAAGACCTTTTACCGTAAACCAACGCTTGATACGCCAGTCAGGCCAGAACCATGCCATGCCGGTTTCAAGTACCCCCATGCCAACAGCCTCAAAATTTTTTCTGACTAATTCATCTCGCTCTGCCAGTGGCATGTCAGGAAAGCATAACTCAAGATTTCGTGTAGTAATTTCAACACGACGTGGCAGCAGTCGTATTGATAGGTGACCGAGTCCAGTCCCAATGCGGTAAAGCAGGGGATAAGGCAGTAATACCACCAGGTAAAGTATGCCAATACCCAACCAGGTTAACCAATAACGCGGGTGCAACAGTGAACGATTAAAAACAGGGAGTTGTGTCATGGCCTCAGTATCAAATTCTGGTGCTTGCAGGCACACATACCGTTAAAAAGAATAAATGGAATTTCCACTCAACAGAATAGATTATTGCGGTACTTTCATTGGAATACAAATTTGCGGCATGCTATAGCCTGATTTTTATACAAAAAACGAGTGAGCCTGTAATGATAACATCGGCAACGAGCGGTTTGTGGCTTTTAATGGCATCGTGATGGGTAAGTCCCGGTTATCTGATAGTGCCGACCCCCGTCCGTGGGCTTTCCGGGGATCAGGCGTTTTGATTTACTGTTTAAATATCCCTTGGGCGTAATGTGGCTCACTGCGCCAGTATTGCGGCGGCACGGTCACCTGAGCACCCAGTCTGGCTGCTGCATACCACGGCCAGCGTGGATTAAACAGAATGGCGCGAGCCAGCCCGACAGCATCGGCTTCTCCCGTTCCTACAATGGCCTCAGCTTGTTCGGGTTCGGTAATCAGCCCGACGGCAATCGTGGTAATACCAACTTCCCGTTTGATCCGCTGTGCATAGGGTACTTGATAGTTTGGTCCTGGGTGAATTTGCTGTTTTACGGACAGGCCTCCGCTGGAGACATGAATAAAATCGCAGCCCGATTCATGCAATGCTTTGCTGAGTTGAACGGATTGGTCTAAATCCCAACCACCTTCAACACCGTCTGTTGCGGAAATGCGTACGCCCACGGCTTTATGCGGCGGGAATACCTGGCGAACCGCTTTATAGACCTCTACTACCAGGCGCAGTCGATTCTGAAGCGAACCGCCGTATTCATCTGTGCGGTAGTTTGCCAGTGGTGATAAGAACTGGTGCAGCAAATAGCCATGTGCGGCATGAAGTTCTATCAAATCAAAACCAAGTCGGTCTGCCCGTTTTGCTGAATCGACAAAGGAAGCAATCAATTCGTTAATTTGCTGGTGCGTCATTGCCAGCGGCGCATCGTCTTTTTCACTGTAAGGAACGTCTGATGGCGCGAGTGTTTGCCATCCTCCTTGTTCCTTTCGCAGAAAGGCGCGTCCGCTCCAGGGGGTATCCGTGGATGCTTTACGTCCGGCATGAGCAAGCTGGATTCCCAAGGGAATATCTGAGTATTTTTTTATTGCCTGAATGACTGAGGCAAGAGCGTCTTCGGTGCCGTTATCCCATAGGCCAAGATCGTTGGGCGAGATTCGGCCTTCTGGTGCAATGGCGGTGGCTTCAAGGATTAACAGCCCAGCGCCTGAATGAGAGAGATTGCCCAAGTGCATGGTATGCCAGGCCGTAGCTTTACCCTCCACGGCAGAGTATTGGCACATCGGAGCGATGATAATACGGTTAGGGAGCGTGAGTTTACCGAGAGATACAGGAGAGAATAACTGACTCATATGGCGACCTTAAATTGTGATTTTCTTATGAGATCCGAAGAGTAATGCTCCAGGTAAGATAGGGCGGTAATCTTCTTACTGTAAGATCACTATTCCATATTCCGCCATCAATTTCACGTCCTGACAGCGATTACGCTATCAGGTATGATGCCGTGTTAATTAGTCTGTCAGGTAAACCTGATGCAGAACAGTAACCCTTAACCTCAATGAAGACAGGAAAGTACACCATGCCAGTGTTACATAACCGGGTTTCCAATGAGGAGCTGAAAGCGCGAATGCTTGCTGAAACCGAGCCGCGTACCACAGTCTCTTTCTATAAGTATTTCACGATCGATGAACCGAAAGCGTTTCGCGATCGTCTGTATACCCAATTTGGGCAATTAAACGTGTTTGGCCGGATCTACATTGCGGCGGAAGGTATCAATGCTCAAATCAGTGTGCCGAATAATCAGTTTGATGCTTTTAAAACCGTATTATTCGGCGCACATCCTGCGCTTGATCAGGTTCGGCTGAACATTGCGTTGGATGATGATGGAAAATCGTTCTGGGTATTGCGAATGAAGGTTCGTGACCGCATTGTGGCCGATGGTATTGATGATCCAACGTTTGATCCGACGAAGGTTGGTCAGTATCTGAAAGCCGAACAGGTCAATGCTATGGCGGACGATCCCGATACGCTATTTGTTGATATGCGCAATCACTATGAATACGAAGTCGGGCACTTTGAAAATGCACTGGAGGTTCCCTCAGATACCTTCCGTGAGCAGCTCCCGATGGCCGTAGAGATGCTTAATCATGAGCGGGATAAAAATATCGTCATGTACTGTACCGGGGGGATACGGTGTGAGAAGGCGAGTGCTTATATGCGCCACCACGGTTTTAAAAATGTTTACCATGTCGAGGGCGGGATTATTGAATATGCCCGTCAGGCACAAGCACAAGGGCTGCCACTGAAATTTATTGGCAAAAACTTTGTGTTTGACGAACGAATGGGCGAGCGAATTTCTGATGAGGTAATCGCACATTGTCATCAGTGCGGAATATCTTGCGACAGCCATACCAATTGCCGTAATGAGGGTTGTCATCTATTGTTTATCCAGTGTCCTGCATGTGCAGAAAAATATGAAGGCTGCTGTAGTGCAGGCTGCCAGCAAGAGCGGCGGCTTCCACTGGAAGAGCAACGCTCCCGGCGCAGCGGTCGTGAAAACGGCATGAAGATTTTTAATAAATCGAAAGGATTATTGAAATCGGCATTACCTATTCCATCACCTCCCACAGAGGGTGATGCTAAGTAACGCTATTAAAAAACCCTTTCATGTGCTGAAAGGGTTTTAATCGAATGTGGATGCTCGTATGGAAGATGCCTTATTTCTGACGAATGCCTTCGAGAGAAATTATCAATTCTACCTCCTGGGATGCTGGCCCCAGATCTGTCGTGATATTAAAGTCTTTCAGTTTGATATCCCCTTCCGCTTCAAAGCCGGCGCGATAGTTACCCCACGGATCATCACCCTGACCAATCAGTTTCGCTTCCAGCTTAACCGGTTTGGTTACCCCGTTTAAGGTCAGGTTACCGGTGATATCGAGTTCATCACCGTCTTTTTTCACTTCGGTAGAGGTGAACGTAGCTTGCGGGTACTTAGACACGTTGAGGAAGTCAGCACTACGGATATGTTTGTCACGTTCAGCGTGGTTGGTATCGACGCTGCTGGTGTTGATGGTGACGTTCACCTTATCAGCAGCAGGGTTCTTTTCATCAAAAGTAAAAGACCCATCAAAATCGTTAAAGCTGCCATAAAGCCAGCTATAACCCAAATGTTTAATGCGGAATTCGATAAACGCGTGCTGACCTTCCTTATCAAATTTGTAATCGGCAGCCAGAGCCGATCCGGCAGAGGCAAGCAAGGACGCGGCAGTCAGGCTCAGTAGTGTTTTCTTCAGCATTGGTTTTTCTCCATAAGTCCAGATAATTAAGGGATGTTGCGACCCAACATCCGTTTCAACGTTATATCACCATCTATAAAGTGATGCTTTAATGCGGCTAAACCGTGCAGTGCTGACAAAACCACCACCACCCAGGCAAGATAAAGATGCACGGTGCCTGCAATATCGGCTTGGTCCGTCAAGCCGCTTAATGTGGCTGGAATAGAAAACCAGCCAAAAACTGAAATAGATTGCCCCTCAGCAGTGGAGATCAGATAGCCACTGATTAATATCGCAAACAGCACGACATAGAGGGTAATATGCGCCAGCGTGGCACTGATGCGGGTAAAGGTTGAATAACTGCTTAACGGCGGCGGAGGAGGGGAAATAAAACGCCAGATAACCCGAAAGACCATAACGGCAAAAAGTAACATACCGATGCTTTTATGAATTTCGGGAGCGCGGTGATACCAGACATCATAGTACCCTAGCGTTACCATCCACAGCCCTAGCGCAAACATGGCATAAATGGTCAGCGCGGCTGTCCAGTGGAGAAGAATGCTGATATGACCGTAACGAGATGAGGTATTGCGCCAAAGCATGGTTATGACTCCTGATCTGGTAACGAGAGTAATCTTGCAAAATTAAACAGCTAGAAACCCAAAAGCAATATAAAATTATCAATTATAACAATAGCGCAATTTTGAACAATTTTTTTGAATTTAAATTCATATCTTATTCAATCTGATTATTGTCCTTAATGAGAAAATAAATCTTTGATTGTTTGCTTTTTCAACAACGGACGAAGTGGAGAATATAGTCGTCAGAAAATATCAATATGTACGATGTGTTTTATTAGTTGAATAATTATGTGGCGGGTGAGTACTTGCGGCGAGTATTAAAGCAGGTTGAGTGATCGTTTTAACTTAGCGTGAAGAAGTGCAGAGAAATACACTGTAACAGGTAAAATAACAACACCGCCAGTGAGACGGTGCTGTTATTGGTGGCAGTGAATCATAAATTGATAAATCTGGTATAAAATAATAACAAACAATATCAATGACTAATGCTTGCGATAATCAAGGGACTGACAGTCTGTTGATTCAATTTTCGCAATGCCTGCTTCAAGAATGTATATAAGTTGTCTGGCTACATCTGTCGTTAACCATAACGTCCGGTCAACTTGCGCTTCATCTGGAGCTTGATCCGCGGTGGATAAATAGTGTAAACGGATCATCATGGCGTCATAACTGTCAACGGTGCTGATGTCCCAACCTACAAGAGGATGTGTTTGAATAACTTCATCTTTTCTATCCATAATTACCCCTTATTGACTAGTTACTAACATGAGTGACTAACGAGGTCTAAGGCGGCTCCTTATTTAGAAGAGCTATACCAGTATATCGTTGCTTATTTAATTTATGGGAAATATTTTCGAAAAATCTGCAAAAAAAATTTGCGTGATAATTAAACAACGGGAACGAAAACACATTCGCCCCGGATCATGTCGATGGATAGGAGAAATGAAAAATGCTATTCGGTATTTAAACCGGCATTTTTCTCTAATGTGGCCGCAAAGTGGGCAAGGTGTTTTTTCATCAACGGATCCCGGTTCTCATTTTGAGATTCCAGCTTCAGTTTATGGATCATAAGTTGGTTTGCTTTTTCATCAAGACAGAAGACCAGTGATGAAAATGCAAGCTCCAATGCGTCAATTTTGCGCTGCTGTGCACCAATCAACTCCAGCAGTTCACCGAATGTCATTGCTTCTTCAGGTTTTTCTACTGCCATAATAGGTATCCTCAGTCGTAACTAACAGGATGGTGAAATGCCCGGTACACGTGGACATTACAGTGTATAACGTATCATTCAGCCAACTATTTCAACAGGATAAACAACATGCCAGAACACAACATATAAAGCGAGCCCCGGCCTGAAGTAGATTGTATGAAATATTCACGTCCCAGACTATTATTCTGGTATAAACCAGTCGTCCTCACTTTCCCAGGTTTCTTGCAGAATTTCAGATATACGCTCTTTGTTATCTTTACCTGCGCCCATCAGGGTAAGGCTATTGGCTGTAGCGGTGAAGAAAAATTAGGATCTTACCGAACGGCCCAATCAAGACGTTGTCCTGCGAGGAATGGAATTAACGATTCACTCCCCATTGAAATTTCTTCCGGGAAGCTAACCGGCTTGCGGTGAAGCTCAATCCAGTCTTCATTAAGGGGCAGACCATAAAAGCGCGGGCCGTTCAACGAACAAAATGCTTCAAGTTTGTCCAGTGCATTCATTTCATCAAAAACGGTCGCGTAGGCACTTAATGCAGCCTGGGCATTGAATACACCCGCGCAGCCGCAGTCGGATTCTTTTCTGTGTTTAGCATGAGGGGCTGAATCGGTGCCGAGAAAAAGCCGGTTACACCCGCTGGCGACAGCATTACGCAGTGCCTGCTGGTGAGTATTTCTTTTGAGAATAGGCAGGCAATACAGATGTGGGCGAACCCCTCCCACCAGCATATGATTGCGGTTGAACATTAAATGCTGAGGGGTAATGGTGGCAGCAAGGTAATCATTACCAGAAACAACATATTGTGCGGCTTCTTTGGTCGTAATATGCTCGAATACGACTTTCAGCTCGGGAAACTGCTGACGCAATGGTTCCATTACGGACTCAATAAACCGAGCTTCCCGATCGAAAATATCTACAGCAGGATCGGTCACTTCACCATGTATCAGCAGCGGCATTCCTGTTTTTTGCATCTTTTCCAGAATGGGGTAAATATTGGCGATGCTTGTTACGCCATGACTGGAGTTGGTCGTGGCATTGGCCGGATATAATTTGGCGGCGGTGAAGACGCCCTGCTCAAATCCATTTACCACTTCTGCGACATTCGACGAGTCAGTCAGGTAGCAGGTCATCAACGGTTGAAAATTATCCCCCTCAGGAATTGCCGAAAGAATGCGCTGACGATAAGCAATGGCGCTTGCTATGCTAGTGATTGGTGGTGTCAGATTTGGCATGACGATAGCACGGCCAAAAAAACGACTAGTATACGGAAGAACAGTTTCAAGCATCTGATCGTCGCGTAAATGAATGTGCCAATCGTCAGGACGGCGGATTTTCAAAATTTCAGGCAGTGCGGTCATGGAGTATGCTCCGGCGGTCAGTAGAAAAACATCATCTGTCGGTTGGTTTTGGGACTGATACGGCGGGGAATAAGAATAGGTGTAAAGCCGTCTGAATGCATCCGTTTGTTGATGAATGCTTGAAATTGTCGACTAACTGGCATTTTATACCTCAATCTTGTGATCGCTCACCATATTGTAAAGAAGGATTATCATGGAAATCCGCATCGTTGCCAGTTTACAGGCAAAAGCTGAGTTTATTGAAGCGGTTACTACCGCAGTGAAACAGGTTGTGGCTCCAAGTCGTCAGGAGCCGGGTAACTTGCAATACGATCTGCATGAAGAGATCGACAAGCCAGGCGCGTTTGTCTTCTTTGAACGTTGGAAAAACCAGGCTGTGCTGACAGAGCATAATCAGACCGAGCATTTTCGTCGTCTGGTTTCTCAGCTCGAAGGGAAAACCGAAGAGATGGATGTTAAGTTGCTGAAATACCTGGGCTAATCCGCCATAAAAGCACACCCGCCGATTGGCGGGTGTGCTTACTGATGGTGATACTATTATTCACTGGCTGCTGGTTTGGCTGCGGGTGCCGTAGCTTGATTAACGGCTGAGTGGCCGCCAGCGGCGCCTTTGCCCACAAACTGATACTCAGGACGCTTCCAGTCGCTTTGGCGCACTGGCTCTGGCCGATAATCCGGAGCCGGTGCTTTAGTCATCGGGGCCGTCGCGAGAAACTTATAACGAGCATGCGCGGACAGGTTCTTTTCCGCCAGCACTGGCGAAGTGGAAACGGCAGGCGTTTCAGGCGCGGAGCTTATCGATGGCGCGACAACCGGCTGAGACGTTACCTCTGTAGCGAAGTATTTCTCCTCATCGACTGATACCGGCAGAGCTGTAGCTGCATCGGTTGGCGTCTCTGAAGAGGCGGTGGTAGCTGCATTAGTCACAGCAGTATCAACAACAGTATCCTTAGCAGGGGCTGCATCGGTAGCGGTTGCTTCATCGACTTCTGCGACATCACTAACCGTTGTTTCAACAACAGCCGTGTCAGCTTTTTCTGCGGTTGGCGCTTCCTGTATCTGTGGCACTGGCTCAGTAACCGAAGTCACCACATCATCCTGTGCAATGGTTTCAGGCGTGGCGTTCACCGGTTCGTCTAGCACTGCTGGCGCGTCCTGTGCGACGGGTTTGATAACCGGAACCGCATCCACGATGGCTGGCAGAAGAGGCGTCGCGGCAGAAGTTTCTTCCGGTAGCTGATCATCAGCCTGTGCCAATTGCTGATATTGTGCGACAGGATAGTTAACCCACACTTTTCCTGAGGCTAATTCCGGGGACGCCACGGCATAATCCAGCGGCATTGGTGACTGAGACGGATAGCGCTCATCACGATAACGACGGCGACGCTGACCACTAACACGCAGATGGCGTGGTGAACGACGCGAACGGCGCGGCATTCCGCCATTTTCTGCATTAGCGCCACGGTTAGCGTCAAAGCTCTGCGTATTTTCCGCTTCGCTATTGATGGCAATATCAACCATTTCATTCACAGGGTTGACCTGTGTTTGTGTGGTTTCCACTGTTGACGCCGGGGCCATATTTTCAACGGCTTCACTTTGCACGTTTTCAGACTGAACCCGCACCTTTTGTGTCAGTTGGCGACGCTGGCGGCGTGGCATAACCTGAGCAGGTTTATCCTGTTCGGTAATACTCTCTTCTATTTCATCCGCAACGGCATCTTGTACTTTCGTTTCCTGCTGTGGCTGACGTTTGTCATCCTGACGTCGGCGCTGACGTTCTGCGCGTGGTTCGCGACGAGGTTGTTCATCAATCGAGGTTTTTTCAGTTTCCTCCGCAGCACGTGTTTCAGGCGCAGTTTCCGTATTCTGGCGTTTATTCCGGCGCTGATCTTCACGTGGTTCACGGTTACCACGATCGCGGCGGTTATTACCCTGTCGACGTGAATGACGACGCTCCTGACGTTGACCCTCATCCGCCTCTGCCGGCTCGTTTTTCTTCTCATCCACGGTATCCGCGACCTGAGTAGAAGGTTCAGCAGCGAACATGCCTTTCAGCGTACCCAGTAAACGGCTGATAAGCCCTGACTGGGCTGGGGCCGTTTTTGTCGCCGGGGCGGTTTGTTCCACTGCCGGCGCTTTAGTTTCCGCTGGCATGTCAGGCATGGTGAAGGTAGCCAAAGCAGGCTGTTCAGGCTGCTTACGCTCGACAGTCTGCTCTTCCTGCAACTGCTGCGTTTCGGTCTCCAGCCGTTGTGGCAGTAGATAGCTGAGAGTCGGTTTCTCTTCGCCTTTACGGACACGCACAACGGAATAGTGTGGCGTTTGCATACCATCATGCGGGACGATGATGGCGCGAACGCCACCCTGACGCGTCTCAATGGCATTGACCGCATCGCGCTTCTCGTTCAGCAGATAAGAGGCAATCTGCACAGGAACGATGGCATGAACTTCTTTGGTGTTCTCTTTCAGCGCTTCTTCTTCAATCAAGCGCAGAATAGACAGAGAAAGCGATTCATTATCACGAACAGTTCCGGTGCCGCTGCAACGTGGGCAGACGTGGTGACTTGACTCACCCAGCGACGGGCTGAGGCGCTGACGGGACATCTCCAGCAGGCCAAAACGCGAAATCCGGCCAATTTGAATACGGGCGCGATCCTGACGTACCGAATCGCGCAGGCGGTTTTCTACCTCGCGCTGATGACGTACCGGCGTCATATCGATAAAGTCGATAACGATCAAACCGCCCAGATCCCGTAACCGCAGTTGGCGGGCAATTTCATCCGCCGCTTCCAGATTGGTATTGAACGCGGTTTCTTCAATATCACCCCCGCGGGTGGCACGGGCGGAGTTGATATCAATCGCGGTTAAGGCTTCCGTGGTATCAATGACGATAGAGCCGCCGGAAGGCAGACGCACTTCACGCTGGAAAGCGGATTCAATCTGGGATTCAATCTGATAATGACTGAACAGAGGGATCTCACCGCTGTAAAGTTTGATTTTACTGCTGAAATCGGGGCGACCCAGTGCAGAAATGTGCTCTTTGGCCCGTTCGAGGATCTTGGGGTTATCGATCAGGATCTCACCGATATCCGGACGTAGATAATCGCGGAAGGCGCGAACAATCACATTACTTTCCTGATGAATAAGGAAAGGCGCAGGACGGCCTTCCGCCGCTTTCTTAATCGCTTCCCAATGTTTCAGGCGGAAAGCCAGATCCCATTGTAATGCTTCGGCTGACTTACCTACACCCGCAGTACGAACAATCAGTCCCATGCCGTCGGGTAACTGTAAAGATCCTAGCGCCTCTTTCAGCTCCGTTCGATCATCACCCTCGATACGGCGTGAAATACCACCAGCGCGTGGGTTGTTTGGCATCAGTACCAGATAACTACCGGCCAGACTGATAAATGTTGTCAGTGCTGCGCCTTTGTTGCCTCGCTCTTCTTTATCGACCTGAACGATAACTTCCTGACCTTCGCGCAAGACATCTTTGATGTTAGGGCGACCATGAGAGGAATAGTTGCTGGGGAAATATTCGCGAGCGATTTCTTTGAGAGGGAGAAAACCATGTCTTTCTGCGCCATAATCGACAAAAGCAGCTTCAAGACTGGGTTCAATACGGGTGATTTTACCTTTGTAGATATTTGCTTTCTTCTGCTCATGACCCGGACTTTCGATATCCAGATCATACAGCCGTTGACCATCAACCAAGGCAACACGCAACTCTTCCTGTTGAGTTGCGTTAATCAACATTCTCTTCATCTTTAACTTACTCGTTATTTTTACTTACATTATTGATAGAGCTGCGGACAAAAGAACCGCATGACCGGAGTGAACCGATGGCCTCGTGGCTTATCGCAGAGACGTCAACCTCCCGGTTGTCGCCTGCATAGGGGCGCATGTTTCGGTAGCCTGTATTTCCTGATGGAAAACAGCGCATTTACTGAGGGAACAGCTTCTGAATAATGTTGCCAGATCTGATTCCATTTGCCGGCCAAGCTGCAATCCGCAGCCCGCTAACTGCTTGATATCACATTACGTCTTACGCCATTGCTGCGTTTATGTGTTATCAGGCAAACTTAATAATTCCGCAATTTCCCTTGTTTTAATGGAAATCAGCGCGGAAAACACGAAAAGCATTATTCCATTGCTGACACTGTTATAGCAAGGTGACTTTGCCTGTCAGTATGAAGATAGTTGTGTTGTTATTCGCCAACCCTGTTGGTGTAACGCTAACTTCATCAGCCAGACTCACAGTTAAGCACAGAAAAAGAAGTGGCGCTATCCAACTGCTCTATTTAGAATCGCGCATCATGAAAACAGACAATCCTACAGTACAATTTGTAACGATATCCGCCGATGAGGCCGGACAACGCATTGATAATTTTTTGCATACCCGCTTAAAAGGTGTGCCTAAAAGTATGGTTTATCGCATCTTGCGAAAAGGGGAGGTGAGGGTAAATAAAAAGCGGGTAAAGCCGGAATATAAGTTGCTCGGCGGAGATGAAATCCGTATCCCTCCGGTCCGACAGGCCGAGCGTGACGCCCCGCCGGTTTCCGCCAGCCTGGGCAAAGTCGCCGCGTTAGCGGAATGCATCATCTATGAAGATGATCATTTGCTGGTGCTAAACAAACCTTCCGGCACTGCGGTTCACGGTGGCAGCGGGCTGAGTTTCGGCGTTATTGAAGGGCTGCGTGCGTTGCGTCCTGAGGCACGCTTTCTGGAGTTGGTGCACCGCCTGGATCGTGATACCTCCGGTGTGTTGCTGGTTGCCAAGAAACGCTCTGCCTTGCGTTCTCTGCATGAGCAATTACGTCTCAAAGGGATGCAAAAGGACTATCTGGCGCTGGTGCGAGGAAACTGGCCGTCGCATTGCAAAGTTGTGCAGGCTCCGCTGCTGAAGAATATTCTGCAAAGCGGTGAACGCATTGTACGGGTAAACAGTGAAGGTAAGCCTTCGGAAACGCGTTTTAAGGTTGAAGAGCGCTTTGAGATGGCAACACTGGTTCGTGCCAGTCCGGTAACAGGCAGAACCCACCAGATCCGTGTGCATACGCTGCACGCGGGTCATCCGATCGCCTTTGACGACCGTTATGGCGAGCGTGATTTTGATCGCCAACTGACTGGAACAGGTCTGAAACGTCTGTTTCTTCATGCTCAGTCGTTACGCTTTGAACACCCCAATACAGGCGAAACGCTTCGGGTTGAGGCGCCGCTGGACGAGCAACTGCGTCACTGCCTGCAAATTCTGCGTAAGTCGAAGACATAACAGGACGATCTTTGACGAGATACCAGATATACCGGTATCTCGTGAGGTTGATGATAAACCCATGTGTGAGATCGAAATACCCGGGCTTATCGCACCGAGGGGCCATTATGGGACACATCCATGTGTCCCACCCTGCGGGTCAGCATAAATGCTGTTCAAATTTTGCTCCCGGCAAATTTGTCGGCGGCTTACGCCGCTACGACCCCATCGGCACGCTGTCCCTAATATCAGACTTTGTCAATGGTTTGAGGGTTATACCGTCAGCGGATTAATCCCTTCTATTCGCAGCATCTGCGCCAGGGCGATTAAAGGCAGGCCAACGAGCGTATTGGGATCGCGCCCTGATAATTTATCGAACAGCGTAATACCTAATCCCTCGCTTTTAAAACTGCCAGCGCAGTTCCAGGGCTGTTCTTTTTCCAGATAGCCATCGATCTCCTCCCGCGTTAGCGTGCGAAAATGAACGTCAAACGGTTCAACAAGGCGTTGCATTCGTTGATGCGCGCTATTAAACAGGGCTAAACCGGTAAAAAAAGTAATGCGTTGTCCACTTGCTTGTCGCAGTTGCTGCAAGGCATTTGCTTTATTATGCGGTTTTCCGGTGATGATACCATTTAATACACAAACCTGGTCGGCACCTATAATCAGATGATTGGGATAATAATCCGCTAATGCACGCGCCTTGCTTTCAGCGAGTCGTGCAACTAATGCCATAGCGTCTTCGCCGGGATATGGGGCTTCATTAATCGCCGGGGCTGCGCAGGTAAAAGGAATATTGAGCTTTTCCAGCAGCAATTTGCGGTAGGCTGAGGTTGAGGCGAGAACGATCTGATACATAATTTTTTTATAAACCGTAGCGTAATGATGAAAGGCATTTTAAACTGTGCGCCGCTCTGGAAGCGAATATTGGTGAAAGGTCGTGCTTCACTGCCTTTTTCTTTGACTCTATATCGTTACGACGTTAATATGCGCGCCCTATGCAAAAGGTAAAATTACCCCTAACCCTTGATGCGGTTCGCACTGCTCAAAAGCGTTTAGATTATGTTGGTATCTATTCGCCTGAACAGGTGGCGCGTGTTGCCGGATCAGTGGTGAGTGTGGATAGTGATGTTCAGGCTTCTTTGTCTTTCAATATCGATAATCAGCGCCTGGCGGTGATTGATGGTAGTGCAGATGTTTCCGTCACATTAATGTGTCAGCGCTGCGGAAAGCCATTTGAACATCAGGTTCATGCGACGTTTTGTTTTAGCCCGGTCATCAATGATGAACAGGCCGAAGCCTTACCGGAAGCGTATGAGCCGATCGAGGTCGATGAGTTTGGCGAAGTCGATCTGCTGGCAATGATTGAAGATGAAATCATCCTCACCTTGCCTATCGCTCCGGTACATGATTCTGAACACTGTGAAGTGTCCGAAGCGGACATGGTGTTCGGTAAGTTGCCTGCCGAGGCAGAAAAACCGAATCCGTTTGCCGTATTAGCCAGTTTAAAGCATAAGTAATTAAGGAGTAAGGTCCATGGCCGTACAACAGAACAAACCTAGCCGTTCCAAACGTGGTATGCGTCGTGCTCACGACGCGCTGACCACCTCTTCTGTATCCGTAGATAAAGTTTCTGGTGAAACTCACCTGCGCCACCACATCACTGCGGACGGTTACTACCGCGGTCGCAAGGTCATTGCCAAGTAATTCTTGCGAATTATCAACAAGGCAATACCTTGACACGCCTAACTCTGGCGTTAGATGCGATGGGCGGGGACTTTGGTCCCTGCGTAACAGTGCCTGCTGCATTGCAGGCACTGGCTTCTAATTCAAATATCAACCTGATGCTTGTTGGCGATCCTGCTGCGATTACTCCATTACTTGCCAAAGTCGATTCTGATGTATTGTCCCGGTTAGAAGTTGTTCCGGCTGAATCGGTTATTGCCAGTGATGCCCGTCCGTCGCAGGCCATCCGTGCGAGTCGCGGAACCTCAATGCGCATCGCGCTTGAACTGATTAAAGACGGAAAGGCACAAGCTTGTGTCAGCGCGGGTAACACCGGTGCGCTGATGGGGCTGGCGAAGCTTCTTATTAAACCGCTTGACGGCATTGAACGCCCTGCATTGGTTTCTGTTTTACCTCATCAGCAACATGGGAAAACCGTAGTGCTGGATTTAGGGGCCAATGTTGAATGTGACAGCACCATGCTGGTTCAATTCGCGGTCATGGGGTCGGTGATGGCAGAAGAAGTTCTTGGGTTAAAAAACCCGCGGGTGGCGTTACTGAACATCGGTGAAGAAGAGAGCAAAGGCTTAGATAACATTCGCGATGCGGCAGCCAAATTAAGGATCACGCCTTCGATCAACTATATCGGTTATCTTGAAGGTAACGAATTGTTGACAGGGAAGACGGATGTCATGGTTTGCGACGGCTTTGTAGGTAATGTTACGTTGAAGACCATGGAAGGCGTGGTAAGGATGTTTCTGTCACTGTTGAAATCTTCATCTTCCGGTACGGAACGCAGGCAAAAGCAATCCTGGTGGCTGCGATTGTTGGGACGTTTGTTACAAAAACGACTGGCGAAGCGTTTCGGTCATTTGAACCCTGACCAATATAATGGCGCATGTCTGTTAGGATTAAGAGGTACTGTAATTAAAAGCCACGGTGCTGCAAACCCGCGAGCATTCGCGGTTGCTATCGAACAGGCAATGCAGACGGTACAGCGGCAACTGCCTGAGCGAATCGCTGCCCGTCTAGAAGCTGTATTACCCAAGAGTGATTAAGCGTACATGTATACAAAAATAATCGGAACGGGCAGCTTTCTGCCTGAAAAAATCAGGACGAACGCTGACTTAGAGAAGATGGTGGATACGTCTGACGAATGGATCGTCACGCGTACCGGGATCTGTGAGCGCCGTATTGCGGCGCCAGATGAAAATGTGGCCACGATGGGCTACCATGCCGCGCAAAAAGCGCTGGAAATGGCGGGCATTGATAAATCACGTGTTGGTTTACTGATCGTTGCGACTACATCCTCAAATTATGCTTTTCCAAGCGCAGCCTGCCAGATTCAGCAGTTGCTTGAGATTAAAGATACCATCGCATTTGATCTGGCTGCGGCCTGCGCGGGTTTTACCTATGCCCTTAGCGTTGCCGATCAATTCATCAAAAATGGTGCGGTGGATTATGCTTTGGTTATCGGTTCTGATACCTTGTCCCGCACGTTGGACCCTGAAGACCGCGGTACGCTGATCCTGTTCGGTGATGGCGCGGGGGCCGTTTTATTGTCGGCTTCAGCGCAGCCGGGGATACTGTCTACGCATCTTCATGCGGATGGGCGCTATGGTGATTTGTTGACGCTGCCGCATCAGGATCGCAATAACCTGGAAAAACCTGCCTATCTGACTATGGCGGGTAATGAAGTGTTTAAAGTTGCCGTAACCGAACTGGCTCATATTGTTGAGGAAACGTTGCAGGCGTCTCAATTGGACAAAAGTGAATTAGACTGGCTGGTGCCTCATCAGGCTAATTTGCGCATTATCAGCGCCACAGCAAGAAAATTAGGCATGGGGATGGATAAAGTTGTTGTGACGCTGGATCGTCATGGCAACACATCGGCGGCTTCAGTTCCTTCAGCGCTGGATGAAGCGGTGCGTGACGGGCGGATTAAACCAGGGCATCTGGTATTGCTTGAAGCCTTCGGCGGCGGTTTTACCTGGGGTTCTGCGCTGGTTCGTTTTTGATTAAACAGGATTTTTGAAATGACGCAATTTGCAATGGTATTCCCAGGCCAGGGATCTCAAACCGTTGGTATGTTGGCTGAACTGGCGGCAGAATATCCGGTGGTTACTGAAACGTTTGCTCAGGCTTCCGCCGCTTTAGATTATGACTTATGGCAGCTTACCCAGCAGGGGCCGGTTGAAGAACTGAATAAAACCTGGCAAACCCAGCCTGCGCTGTTGACGGCATCTGTTGCTATCTGGCGTGTTTGGCAACAACAGGGTGGAAAAACGCCTGCGCTGATGTCCGGTCATAGTCTGGGCGAGTATTCTGCTCTGGTTTGTGCGGGTGTTCTTGATTTCCAGCAGGCTGTGCGTCTGGTTGAATTGCGTGGCAAACTTATGCAGGATGCCGTACCGGAAGGTACTGGCGCGATGTATGCGATCATCGGTTTGGATAATGACGCCATCGCCAAAGCCTGTGAAGCGTCCGCACAAGGGCAGGTTGTTTCTCCGGTTAACTTTAATTCCCCTGGGCAGGTGGTTATTGCCGGGAACAAGGAGGCGGTAGAACGTGCTGGTGCGGCCTGTAAAGCGGCGGGAGCTAAACGGGCGTTGCCCTTGCCTGTCAGTGTGCCTTCACATTGCGCGTTGATGGAACCGGCGGCGAAGAAACTGGCGGTTGCGCTTGAGTCCGTAGATTTCAATGCGCCGGAAATTTCAGTGGTAAATAACGTCGATGCACGGATTGAAACCTCACCAGCCGCTATCCGTAGTGCGCTGGTGCGTCAGCTTCACTGTCCGGTGCGTTGGACTGAATGCATCGAATTTATCGCCTCTCAGGGGGCTGAGTCGCTATTGGAAGTTGGACCGGGTAAAGTTCTTACCGGTTTAACTAAACGAATTGTTGATACCTTGACAGCTGCCGCGGTGAACGATCCTGTTTCTCTGTCAGTAGCGCTTGAAAAATAGGAATGGAGAAGACAATGAGTTTTGAAGGGAAAATTGCGCTGGTTACCGGAGCAAGCCGCGGCATAGGCCGTGCTATTGCTGAAACATTCGTTGCCCGCGGGGCAAAAGTCATTGGTACTGCAACCAGTCAGAAGGGCGCTGAAGCGATCAGCGCGTGGCTGGGTGAGAACGGTAAAGGTTATATGCTGAACGTCGCGGATGTGGCTTCAGTGGATAAAGCATTAGCAGAGATTCGCACTGAGTTTGGCGAAATTGATATTTTAATCAATAATGCCGGTATTACCCGCGATAACCTGTTGATGCGGATGAAAGAAGATGAATGGCAGGATATTCTGGATACCAATTTGACATCAGTATTCCGTCTGTCCAAAGCTGTAATGCGCGCTATGATGAAAAAACGCTTTGGCCGTATCATTACCATTGGATCCGTGGTTGGAACGATGGGTAATGCCGGGCAGGCAAACTACGCGGCGGCAAAGGCTGGTCTGATTGGTTTCAGCAAGTCTCTTGCGCGTGAAGTGGCTTCCCGTGGTATTACGGTTAACGTTGTTGCTCCAGGGTTTATTGAAACTGATATGACTCAGGCGTTGACAGAAGAACAGCGAGCAGGCATTTTGAGCCAGGTTCCAGCTAACCGGCTTGGTGATGCTAAGGAAATCGCCAGTGCTGTTGCATTTTTAGCCTCTGATGAGGCGGGTTACATCACTGGCGAAACATTGCATGTCAATGGCGGCATGTATATGATCTAAAAAGCACGGAAACTATTTGCGTTATTTGCGGTGATAACCGCAAAATAGCACAAAATCGTGGTTCGACCAGCCGGGATTTTGTTGCATCTTTTTCAACATTTTATACACTACGAAAACCATCGCGAAAGCGAGTTTTGATAGGAAATTTAAGAGTATGAGCACTATCGAAGAACGCGTTAAGAAAATCATCGTTGAACAGCTTGGTGTTAAGCAGGAAGAAGTCGTAAACAATGCTTCTTTCGTTGACGACCTCGGCGCTGATTCTCTTGACACTGTTGAGCTGGTAATGGCGCTGGAAGAAGAATTTGATACTGAAATTCCAGATGAAGAAGCTGAAAAAATCACAACTGTTCAGGCAGCCATTGATTTCATTCAAGCTAACCAGCAGTAAGCGAACATATCTAGGCGGTCATTCGACCGCCTAAGTTTTTTTGTCCCGCAGTGTCATATTTTTCCCTCCATGGAGGACCAGCGTGTCTAAGCGTCGAGTAGTTGTGACCGGACTGGGCATGTTATCTCCTGTCGGCAATACAGTTGAGTCTACCTGGAGTGCTCTTCTTGCCGGTCAGAGTGGTATCAGCCCGATCAGCCATTTCGATACTAGTGCCTACGCAACGCGTTTTGCTGGCTTAGTAAAGGATTTTAATTGTGAGGAATTCATTTCGCGTAAAGAAGCTCGCAAAATGGATGTCTTTATTCAATATGGAATCGCAGCGGGCATTCAGGCCATGCAGGATTCTGGTCTTGAAGTAACGGAAGAAAATGCACCGCGTTTTGGTGCGGCGATTGGTTCCGGCATTGGTGGTCTGGGTCTTATTGAAGAGAACCACAATTCACTAGTGAAGGGTGGCCCGCGTAAAATCAGCCCGTTTTTCGTGCCGTCAACTATTGTTAACATGGTTGCCGGGCATCTCACCATCATGTACGGGTTGCGTGGGCCGAGTATTTCTATCGCCACAGCCTGTACTTCTGGTGTGCATAACATTGGCCATGCTGCGCGTATCATTGCTTATAATGATGCAGACGTCATGATCGCCGGAGGCGCAGAAAAAGCCAGTACGCCGTTGGGCGTGGGTGGTTTTGGCGCGGCTCGTGCGTTATCAACTCGGAATGACAATCCGCAGGCAGCAAGCCGTCCGTGGGATAAAGATCGTGATGGTTTCGTGCTGGGTGATGGCGCGGGTATGGTGGTGCTGGAAGAGTACGAACATGCGAAAAAACGCGGCGCCAGGATTTACGCGGAAATTGTCGGGTTTGGTATGAGTAGCGATGCCTATCATATGACCTCGCCGCCTGAAAACGGCGCCGGAGCTGCATTGGCGATGGAAAACACCTTGCGCGACGCCGGGATTTCGACTTCTCAAATCGGTTATATCAATGCGCATGGTACGTCTACCCCTATGGGTGATAAAGCTGAGACTCAGGCGGTTAAGTCGGTGTTTGGCGCAGATGCCAGCCAGGTATTAGTCAGCTCGACAAAATCGATGACCGGGCACTTATTGGGTGCCGCAGGGGCGATTGAGTCTATTTTCAGCATTCTTGCGCTGCGCGATCAGGCTGTTCCCCCTACGATCAATCTGGATAACCCGGATGAAGGTTGCGATCTGGATTTCGTGCCTCATGAAGCACGTCAGGTTCGCAATATGGAGTATACGTTATGTAACTCCTTCGGTTTCGGTGGGACTAACGGTTCTCTGTTATTCCGTAAGGTTTGATCATCAATGCCTTGTGAAAAAACCCGGTTTCCGGGTTTTTTTTTGTGACGAGCCATCCGTGGACGTCCCCCTTACGGGCCGCCGCTGACGCGGCGTCAAAAACTTCTCCCGGCGTTTTTTACCTGTATAAAATCAGAGTGGGTGACTTGTCTGGCGCTCCTGTTTGCTGGCAAGCTGACAACTCTTAGCCGAATGGAAGATATACATGCTCTGGATAAATGGTCAGTTGCAGAAACAATTAGCGGTATCGGATCGCGGCACCCAGTTTGGCGATGGATGTTTTACCACGGCCAGAGTATGTGATGGAAAGATCGTGTGGCTTGACAGACATCTGACCCGATTGCAGCAGGCCGCAGCACGTTTGATGCTGCCTGACATCGACTGGCCGTTGTTGACGATTGAAATGAACCAGGCCGCACAAGGCTGCCGCAAGGGTGTGGTTAAAGTTATTCTTACCCGCGGTCAGGGTGGGAGAGGGTACGGCATTCAGGGATGCGATCGGCCAACTCGTATTGTTATGCAAGCAGACTACCCTGCTCACTATGCTCACTGGCGTGAACAGGGCATTCGTCTGCATCTAAGCCCGGTGGCGCTGGCAAAAAATGCCCTTTTGGCGGGGATAAAGCATCTGAACCGTCTGGAGCAGGTATTAATCCGTATACATCTTGAACAGACATCCGCCGATGAGGCTTTGGTGCTTGACACCTCTGGAGCGCTGGTGGAATGCTGTGCGGCTAATTTATTCTGGCGTAAGGAGAACCAGGTTTATACGCCGGATTTATCCTACGCTGGCGTTGATGGCGTTGCCAGGCAACATATTATCTCGTTGCTGACTAGGTCTGATTTTCAACTGCATATCGTTGCCGAGCCTGTAGACACTCTGGCTGATGCGGATGAGGTGATTATTTGTAACGCATTAATGCCGATTATTCCCGTAAACCAGGCGCAATCCTGGTGTTATCGCTCCAGAGATCTGTATCAGTTTCTGAGTCCTAACTGTTAGCCGTTGGTTGATTTATGAAGAGAAAGAAGATTGGTATTCTGATAGTGGCTTTATTGCTGTTAGCTTTGTTGTTCCTGTGGCAGAAAGTTCAGCGTTTTGCCAATTCGTCGCTCGCTATCCAACAGGAAACTATTTTTACTCTTCCAGCAGGCACCGGGCGTGATGGATTAGAAACGTTATTACTGGATCAGCATGTCATTACCGACGGAACCTTTTTTCCCTGGTTGCTGCGGGTTGAACCAGAACTGGCAAATTTTAAGGCGGGAACATACCGCTTTACGACGGCAATGACGGTGCGTGAGATGCTGGCACTGTTATCCAGCGGGAAAGAGGCGCAGTTCGCCATTCGCTTTGTTGAAGGTTCCCGGCTGAAGGAATGGCTCGAAACGTTGCGCCGGTCATCCTATATTAAACATACGCTGACGGATAAAAGTGTGCAGGATATTGCCGAACAGCTTGGGATGACGGATAAACCCAATCCGGAAGGATGGTTCTATCCCGATACCTATCTGTACACCGCCAATACTACCGATAGCGCTATACTGCACCGTGCGTATCAGCGGATGAAGCAAACGGTGGATGATGTATGGAAAGGGCGTGAGGAAGGGTTGCCGTATAAAACGCCGGATGAACTGTTAATCATGGCATCGATCATTGAGAAAGAGACGGCGATCGCCGAAGAGCGTACTCAGGTTGCGTCTGTTTTCATTAATCGCTTGCGTGTTGGTATGCGTTTGCAAACCGATCCAACGGTTATTTATGGTATGGGGGATGAGTATGCGGGCGTTATTACCCGTAAAGCGCTGGACACGCCGACGCCATACAATACCTATGTTATTGTCGGCTTACCGCCAACGCCGATAGCGATGCCGGGAAAAGCCTCATTGGATGCGGCCGCGCACCCGGCTAAAACGTCATACCTTTACTTTGTGGCGGATGGCAAAGGCGGGCATAGTTTTACCACCAACCTTGCAGAACATAATCGGGCTGTAAGGCTATACCGCTCAGTATTAAAGGAACGGGATGAACAACAGTAAATTTATCGTCTTGGAAGGCTTGGAGGGCGCCGGGAAGACCAGCGCCAGAAACATTGTGGTTGAGACGCTACGTGCGCATGGTGTTCATAACGTGATATTTACGCGTGAACCCGGCGGTACGCCGTTGGCTGAAAAACTGCGTGAGTTGATCAAGCAGGGCATGGCTGATGAAAGAGTGACGGATAAAGCTGAAATCCTGATGTTGTATGCTGCTCGTGTCCAACTGGTTGAAAATGTGATTAAGCCAGCTCTGGCTCAGGGAAGCTGGGTGGTTGGCGATCGTCATGATCTCTCCTCGCAGGCGTATCAAGGCGGAGGGCGCGGGATCGATCAGCAATTGCTGTTGTCATTACGCGATACTGTGCTGGGGGATTTTCGCCCTGATCTGACGCTCTATCTCGATTTACCACCCGCTGTCGGATTACAACGCGCCCGCCAGCGCGGAGAGCTGGACCGCATCGAGCAGGAGTCATTCGCTTTTTTTGAGCGAGCCCGTGCCCGCTATCAGTCTCTGGCCGCAGAAGACAGCAGTATCGTGACGATTGACGCCGATCAGCCGATAGAAAAAGTCAGCACCGACATTCAGGCGGCGTTGCAGCAATGGTTGCAATGCCAGGGGTTGCACCCGCAGGCGTTGGCACAGGATCGAACCTGATGGACTGGTATCCGTGGCTTAATGCGCCTTATCGTCAGATGATTAGCCAATATCAGGCGGGGAGAGGGCATCACGCCATATTGCTACATGCGTTGCCCGGCATGGGGGATGACTCGCTGGTTTATGCGCTGAGTCGCTGGCTGATGTGTCAGCACCCTGATGGGATAAAAAGTTGCGGGAAGTGTCATTCCTGCCATTTGATGATGGCGGGGACGCATCCTGACTGGTATGTGCTGAACCCGGAAAAAGGCAAGCAGAGTTTGGGCGTTGATCCCGTGCGTGGAGTGCTGGATAAGCTGTATCAGCATTCCCGACAGGGAGGGGCTAAAGTTATATGGTTGCCGTCGGCGGAGCAACTAACTGAAGCGGCGGCCAATGCGTTGCTTAAAACGCTGGAGGAGCCTCCGCAGAGCACCTATTTTTTGTTTTGCTGCCGTAACCCGGCCTGCTTGTTAGCAACGCTGCGTAGCCGCTGCCTGTATCATTATCTGGAAGTGCCGGATGAAACGCAGAGCGTATTGTGGCTGAATTCACGCCATAAGAATGATGATCAGGCGTTGTGTACCGCATTAAGGCTACAGGCGGGGGCTCCGTTGGCGGCGGAGAAACTGTTGCAGCCGGAACGATGGAAGCAGAGAACCGTTTTATGTCAGATGTTTTCTGCGGCTCTCTCCTCTCACGATCTGCTTTCTTTAATCCCGCAACTTAACCATGATGATGCTGATGAACGTATCCACTGGCTGGCATCATTGCTGCTGGATGCAATGAAATGGCAACAGGGAGCGGGAGATTATCTGGTGAATCAGGATCAGGTCTCGCTGGTTGAATGTTTGGCTGATGAATTTAACAATCCTCAGTTACAGTACGAACTGCATCAGTGGCTGGTTTGCCGACAAACGTTACTGACAGTAACCGCTGTGAACCGTGAGTTACTATTGACGGAACGGTTGCTTGATGGTGAACAAAGCCTGTCTATGCCTGTCCCGCGGCGTTTTCATCCCTTTTCGTCTTAATTAATTTCGAGTAAATATCATGTTGTTAGTTGATTCACACTGTCATCTTGATGGGCTGGATTATCAGTCAATACATAAAGATGTTTCTGATGTATTGGATAAAGCCAAAAGCCGTGACGTCGGTTTTATTCTGGCTGTCGCTACCACGCTGCCCGGATTCCGAGCCATGACCGAACTGATTGGCTGCAGGGATAATGTTGCTTTCTCCTGTGGTGTTCATCCGCTAAATCAGGGTGAGCCCTATGATTACGCCGAGTTGCGTCAACTGGCTGCGGCCAGCCAGGTGGTGGCGATGGGGGAAACAGGGCTGGATTATCACTATCAGGCAGAGACAAAAGTACAGCAGCAGTCCTCTTTTCGTGAACATATCCGTATTGGCAACGATCTGAATAAGCCAGTGATTGTCCACACACGGAGTGCGCGAGAAGATACGCTGGCTATTCTGAAAGAAGAGCGGGCAGAGAAGTGTGGCGGCGTGCTGCATTGCTTTACCGAAGATTTAGCCACGGCAAAGTCACTGTTGGATATGGGGTTCTATATTTCATTTTCCGGCATTGTCACATTTCGTAATGCGGAAGAATTACGTGATGTGGCCCGTTATGTGCCGCTGGACCGTATGCTGGTTGAGACGGATTCCCCCTGGCTGGCGCCTGTTCCTTTTCGGGGGCAGGAAAACCAGCCTGCCTACGTCCGGGATGTGGCCGAGTATTTATCGGTACTGAAAGGCATAACGCTGGAAAATTTGGCTGCTTCCACGACAGATAATTTCTCCCGATTGTTCCACATCGATCCGGCACGGTTGACCACTGCGTCATAGTGGTTGAGAATAGCCGAGTTTTTTTTGGGCTGTGTAATTAATGGCGAAGAATATACAACCTGGTTTGGTTTTTCCTCACCGGGAATGGGTATTTTTTAGTGATATATCACCAATAAGCTGAATTTATGCTCAGTTTCGACTGTTTGGCTCATTGAAACGTGATAGCAGTCAAACATTGATCGCGCTATTTATTTTACTCTGCGTAAAAATTATAAGGGTGCTAAGACATCCTCAACTGTAAAGGGTTTTCTCCCCACCTTTGCGCACATGAAATATCAGAAGTAAAAGCACTATTACTCAGGAGCACACTCAATTATGTTCAAAAATGCATTCGCAAACCTGCAAAAAGTAGGTAAGTCGCTGATGCTGCCGGTATCCGTACTGCCTATTGCAGGTATTCTGCTGGGCGTCGGGGCGGCAAATTTTAGCTGGTTACCCGAGGTTGTTTCCCATGTCATGGCGGAAGCCGGTGGATCTGTTTTTGCCAATATGCCGTTGATTTTCGCCATCGGCGTGGCTTTGGGTTTTACCAATAACGATGGTGTATCTGCACTGGCCGCTGTTGTAGCTTATGGCATTATGGTGAAAACCATGGCGGTGGTTGCTCCACTGGTTCTGCATTTGCCGGCAGCGGAGATTGAAGCGCAGCACCTTGCGGATACCGGTGTATTAGGCGGTATTATAGCGGGTTCAGTAGCGGCTTATATGTTTAACCGCTTTTATCGTATCCAGCTTCCAGAATACCTCGGCTTCTTCGCTGGCAAACGCTTTGTGCCGATCATTTCCGGGCTGGTTGCAATTATCCTGGGGATTGTTCTGTCATTTATCTGGCCACCGGTCGGGCGGGCGATTCAGGCGTTCTCTCAATGGGGAGCTTATCAAAATCCGGTGTTGGCATTCGGTCTGTATGGTCTGGTTGAACGTTCTCTGGTGCCTTTTGGTCTTCACCATATCTGGAACGTTCCTTTCCAGATGCAAATTGGTGAGTTCACCAATGCTGCCGGTCAGGTGTTCCACGGTGATATTCCCCGTTATATGGCCGGTGACCCGACTGCGGGTAAATTGTCTGGTGGCTTTCTGTTCAAAATGTACGGCCTGCCTGCGGCGGCTATCGCCATCTGGCACTCCGCTAAACCAGAAAATCGCGCCAAAGTGGGCGGTATCATGATTTCGGCGGCACTGACCTCTTTCCTTACCGGGATTACCGAACCTATTGAGTTCTCCTTCCTGTTTGTGGCGCCGATCCTGTATGTCATTCATGCGATTCTCGCTGGTCTGGCGTTCCCGATCTGTATCCTGCTGGATATGCGTGATGGCACCAGTTTCTCTCATGGTTTGATTGACTTCATCGTACTGAGTGGAAACGGCAGCAATCTATGGCTGTTCCCGATCGTGGGTCTGGGTTATGCGGTGATTTACTATACTGTGTTCCGCGTTTTGATTACCAAGCTGAACCTGAAAACCCCTGGGCGTGAAGATTCTTCCACTGAACAGGTTACTCAGGGAAGTTCTGAGATGGCTGCCGCGCTGGTTAACGCATTTGGCGGTAAAGAAAACATCACCAATCTGGATGCGTGCATCACCCGTCTGCGTGTCAGCGTGGGTGACGTATCAAAAGTCGATCAGGCTGGTTTGAAACAGTTGGGCGCTGCTGGTGTGGTTGTCGCCGGTTCCGGTGTTCAGGCAATTTTTGGTACTAAGTCTGATAACCTGAAAACCGATATGGACGACTATATCCGTAATCACTGATCGGTACGCTTTCCCTAATAAAGAACTTTGTCAATGATCTGAGGGGCGGAAGCCCCTTTTTTTATAGCAGATTTTCCTACCCCGGCACCTTACGTGCCGCTGCAAGCGATGTTGCAAAATGCGCCCGGCTTTTTTATACGTACAATAAGCGAGTATCATTCAGTAATGGTTGAAAGAAACGGAATATGTCACTCATACTGCATACACGACTTTGATCCGCGCTTGTTTTAAAAGGAAATCAATCATGGCTGAAGAAACCATTTTTAGTAAAATTATCCGCCGGGAAATTCCTGCCGACATCGTTTACCAGGATGAACTGGTAACAGCCTTTCGAGATATTACGCCACGTACGCCAATACATATTCTGATCGTACCTAACATATTGATTCCTACTGTTAATGATACGACCTCTGAGCATGAAGCCGCTCTGGGGCGGATGATTACGGTTGCCGGGAAAATTGCCCAACAGGAAGGTATTGCTGACGATGGCTATCGACTGATTATCAATTGTAACCGGCATGGCGGGCAGGAAGTTTATCATATCCACATGCACTTGCTTGGCGGCCACGTATTAGGGCCTTTGGGCTTTCAGGCATAATCTGATGAATCAATATCTGTCCGTGTTGTTGATCACGTTTGTGCTGGCCGGATGCAGCGCACCCACGGTGCTTACCATCAATCAGCGGCAAACCCTGGTGCTGGATGCGCCGCTGCTGTCTGCAGGTATTACGGCTGGTAATCCTTCACTGGATACACTAAACGATAAAAAACGCGCGTCCTCTGTTATCAGTAACAATACGAGACAGCCTGTCAGCGTACATTATCGTTTCTATTGGTATGACGGCAGTGGACTGGATGTATTACCTTATGAAGAAGCACAAACCATTGTGATCCCACCTCAGACGGACGTCAGCGTTTTTTCAACGCGCGGCAATCCTGATGCGCGTCAGGTTCGCCTTCATCTATTTTTATAATGGTGTGTTGAGAGAGGAAACATGAAAAAGTATCTATGGGTGGTGCTGGCAGCGTTGGTGCTGACAGGGTGTCCAAGTCGACCGCCAGAACCTACTGAACCGCCTGTGACGATTGAACCGGTAGAACCCCAGGTTCCGGCAACGCCAACGCCACCGCCGGGGGAACAGGTTCCACCGCCGCCTAAAATTCTAACGCTGAATTGGGATGCCACCATTAATCCGTTGGTTGCTCAAATGTTGAAAGCCGAAGGGGTAACGCCGGGCAGTATCCTGTTGCTGGATAGCGTAAAAAATAATACCAATGGGGCATTGCCGACGGCGAAGGCCAATAGTGCACTGTACAACGCGCTGTCGGCCAGTCGGGCTTTTACGTTGGTGCCGCGTGAACAGATGGCTGCGGCTAAACAAACGCTGGGACTGTCGGTTGACGACAGCCTGGGTTCGCGCAGCAAGGCAATTGGGTTAGCCCGCTATGTCAGCGCACAGTATGTACTGTACAGCGATGTAAGCGGCGATGTGAAATCACCGGTACTGGATATGCAGTTGATGTTGGTTCAGACCGGGGAAATTGTGTGGTCGGGTAATGGTGCGGTACAACATTAAACAACAGCTTACCGACATTATCAGTAAGCACTTTCCGGCGGCAGAGTCCGCCGGTTTTCATTTTTCCCTTATTAGCGGATTAAGTAGTGAAAGCTGGCGGATCAGCGCACCGGGATTCGACGCCCTGGCGCGACCGCAGTCCGCGGCTGGGCGTCTGGCGGGCACCGATCGTCAGCGGGAGTTTCGTCTGTTACGGCAGATGGCTGGGCTGGGGCCACGTCCGTTACTGTGGGACAGCGGCTGGTTGATTGTCGAGTGGGTGTCGGGACGTGTGGCAACGGCGGCGGAGTTTTCTGACGCGTTGAGTGACGGCGAACTGGCCCGTTGTCTTGCCCATCTTCATCAACGACCATGCAGCGGTTACCCGTTGGCGTTGAAGCCGTTGTTTGCCCGTTATTGGCAACAGATGGACAACCGTCGTCGTTCGCCATCATTGTTACGGCTCCATCAGCACTTTCAACGTCAGAGGTTACCCAAAATACTGGCCTATGCGCCGCTGCATCTGGATGTTCATGCGGAAAACCTGCTGCTGACAGATGAAAAGATGATGCTTATTGATTGGGAATACGCGGCGGATGGCGATATTGCGCTGGAGATGGCGTTTATTATTCGCGCCAATAAGCTGGATACTGAAATGCAGTTACGCTTGTTACAAACTTATCAGCAGCAGCGTCCGGGCTTTTCCGTCGCAGGCCTGCAACAGCATGTGACGCAGTGGCTGCCGTGGGTCGATTATCTGGTGTTGATGTGGTACGAAATACGCTGGCAGCAGACAAAACAGGACAGATTTCTACAAGCGCTGGCGCCGCTGCGTCAGCAGTTGGGTGTAGGGGAATGAGGGTATTTGCGTTAGTACAGAGTCAGGAAAACGTATCAATAACATTAAGTAACGAATGAGGTTTGCGTGGGCCCGGTAATGTTAGATGTTGCCAGCTATGAGCTGGATGCAGAAGATCGAGAAGTGTTAGCCCACCCGCTGGTCGGCGGGGTCATTTTATTCACCCGGAATTTTCATGATACGCAACAGTTGCGCGAACTGGTGCGCCAGATGCGAGCAGCATCAGGCGAGCGTTTGGTTGTGGCGGTCGATCAGGAAGGCGGGCGAGTTCAGCGTTTCCGTGAAGGGTTTACCCGCTTGCCGGCTGCACAGGCGTTTGCCGCGTTGAATGCCGAACCTGAAGCATGCCGTTTGGCGCAAGAGGCTGGTTGGGTGATGGCGGCGGAAATGATCTCGATGGATATTGATATCAGTTTTGCCCCGGTGTTGGATATTGGCCACCAAAGTGCCGCGATAGGCGAGCGATCATTCCACGCACAGCCTGAGAAAGCATTAATGATAGCCCAACATTTCATTACCGGAATGCACAGCGCCGGAATGAAAGCGACAGGTAAACATTTCCCCGGTCATGGCGCGGTCAGCGCAGACTCACATAAAGAGACGCCGCACGATCCCCGGTCGCTGGATGAAATCCGCGCCCATGATATGCTGATATTCAGAGAATTGATTCAGCAACAGCAGTTGGATGCGGTTATGCCCGCCCATGTGATCTATACCGAAGTCGATCCCCGTCCGGCCAGTGGGTCGCCGTTCTGGCTAAAGCAGATACTGCGGCAGGAATTGGGCTTCAATGGCATCATCTTTTCAGATGATCTGTCTATGGAAGGCGCGGCGGTGATGGGCGGCTATCCAGAGCGGGCGCAGGCATCGCTGGATGCGGGGTGTGACATGATTCTGGTTTGTAATCACCGGGACGGCGCGGTAAGCGTTTTGGATAACCTGTCCCCGGTCAAAGCGGAACAATTGACCAGCTTATATCATCAGGGTTCATTCTCCCGTCGGCAGTTGTTGGATTCGCCACGTTGGAAGCAGGCTAATCAGGCGCTTACGACGCTCAGTGAGCGCTGGCAAGGGCAGAAAGACAGCGGGAAATAGGTTCTCCGGTACACCGTATGCGATACGGTGTATCAAAAACAGGGGTGAGGATACAGATGATTATCTACTTACATGGTTTTGATTCGACCAGTCCCGGTAACCATGAGAAAGTGTTGCAGCTTGAATTCATCGATGATGACGTCCGGTTATTGAGCTACAGCACCCTCCATCCGCGTCATGATATGCAACACCTATTGAAGCAGGTAGATAAAATAATTCAGCAGGTTGATGACGAACGTCCGCTGATATGTGGTGTCGGGCTTGGCGGTTTCTGGGCTGAACGGATAGGTTTTCTGTGTGGGGTACGACAGGTGATTTTCAATCCCAACCTTTACCCGCAGGAAAATATGGTCGGTAAAATCGATCGCCCTGAAGAATATTTGGATATTGCAACCAAATGCGTCGACAATTTTCGTGAGAAAAATCGTGATCGGTGCCTGGTTGTGTTATCCCGCGAGGATGAAATGCTCGATAGTCAGCGCAGTGCGCAGGCGTTGGCTAACTATTATGAAATTGTCTGGGATGATATCCAGACGCATAAATTCAAAAATATCTCTCCCCACCTGCAACGCATAAAAGCATTTAAAACGCTGGGCTAAACGTCAATCTGCTATTTTCTGCTTTTTCAGTGACGTTGTCACGTAACTGCCCAGTCAAAAACCCGCTAACTAACTCAGATATAAATGAAATGTCAGACAGTCAAATCGGCAAACTGAAAATAAATTGATATATATCAATTTTGGTATGACCAAATGACCTGACATGCTATTCTTGCCGTAGATATTGAATTTAATTTACGTTAACCATATGTAATTAAAGATATTATTTTTTACTTTTTGGTAACTATTGGGTCACAATTTAGGGGGTCATTTTGACATTGCCAACCAAAAAAATCGTTATTGTCGGCGGGGGAGCCGGTGGACTCGAACTGGCAACCAGTCTGGGTCACACGTTAGGTCGTAAGAAAAAAGCGGAAGTTACGCTGGTGGATCGCAATCACAGTCATCTGTGGAAGCCGTTGCTGCATGAAGTTGCAACCGGATCGCTGGATGACGATATGGATGCATTGAGCTATCTGGCTCATGCCCGTAATCATTATTTCCAGTTTCAACTGGGAATGCTGACGGATATCAACCGTGAGCAGCAGCATATTCAACTGGCTGAAATCTGTGACGAACAGGGTGAACGGTTGGTTGCAGCCCGTAAAATCCCTTATGACATTCTGGTCATTGCATTAGGCAGTACCTCCAATGACTTCGGTACGCCAGGGGTAAAAGATCACTGTATTTTCCTGGATAACCCGAAACAGGCGCGACGTTTCCATAATGAAATGCTGAATCTGTTCCTGAAATTCACGGCCAATACGGATGAAAAAGAGCGGGTAAATATTGCTATTGTGGGCGGTGGTGCCACCGGGGTTGAACTCTCGGCGGAACTGCATAACGCGGTGAAGCAACTGCACAGCTATGGTTTTGACGGCCTGGATAAAGACACGCTGAATGTGACGCTGGTGGAAGCCGGTGAACGTATTTTGCCTGCATTGCCACCGCGCATTTCTGCGGCTGCGCACCAGGAGCTGACGAATATCGGCGTCAGGGTCTTAACGAAAACGATGGTAACCAGCGCTGAACCAGGTGGACTAAATACTAAAGATGGCGAGTTTATTGATGCAGATCTGATGGTGTGGGCCGCCGGAATTAAAGCGCCGGACGCCATGAAAGATATTGCCGGTCTGGAAACCAACCGTATTAATCAGTTAGTCGTTGAGCCTACCTTGCAGACGACGCGCGATGCCAATATTTTTGCCATTGGCGACTGTGCTTCCTGTGCGCAGGAAGGCGGTGGTTTTGTACCGCCGCGTGCGCAGGCTGCTCACCAGATGGCGTCACGTTGCCATAAGAACATATTGGCGTTATTGAGTGGACAGACGCTGAAACCCTATGTGTATAAAGATCATGGTTCACTGGTTTCGCTGTCTAAATTCAGTACGGTTGGCAGCCTGATGGGCAATCTGATGCGTGGCTCCGTGATGGTTGAAGGGCGCATTGCCCGTATTGTCTACATTTCGCTGTACCGTATGCACCAGATTGCACTGCATGGCTATGTGAAAACGGGTCTGATGATGTTGGTTGGCGGTATCAACCGGGTTATTCGTCCTCGTCTTAAATTGCACTGACACTGTGATTTCTCCACCGCCTGTCCCTGCACAGGCGCTTTTATTCCGCACTGCCTATCAGCTCTCCAGCCAGTAGAAAATATCGCTTATTAGCCGTTCCTGTTAAGATAATTCTCAAATGATGATTTTTTGTTATCAGAATGACATATTTGGTTAATTAGTCTTATTGCGAGGGTCATCGACATTGTGCAGACTTTTCACTGTTAATTGGCGACGTAGCACGCACGTCGCACATCGTGAATACCTGGTATTCAGGAGAAGCCATCGGATCCACCCGTTGATGTGAGTCCTGATCAACGCGGTATCGCAGATGGGGAATGCGTGGGAAAACATTCGGGAGGTATCCTGTGAACAAATCAATGTTAGCGGGTGTTGGTATCGGTGTGGCTGCGGCGTTGGGTGTGGCGACTGTGGCGAGCATGGACGTTTTTTCATCTAAACCGCAGTTTGCGCAGGTGCTTACAGCAA
This sequence comes from Brenneria alni, assembly GCF_003666245.1. Taxonomy (GTDB): domain Bacteria; phylum Pseudomonadota; class Gammaproteobacteria; order Enterobacterales; family Enterobacteriaceae; genus Brenneria; species Brenneria alni. The sequence continues at coordinate 79,861 of NZ_MJLZ01000005.1, read as the reverse complement.
CACCAATAAAAGAAACGGTTAAAACCCCTCGTCAGGAGTGCCGTAACGTTACTGTCACTAATCGTCGCCCGGTTCAGGATGAACATAAAATCACTGGATCGGTGCTGGGGGCGGTGGCCGGTGGCGTGCTGGGCCACCAGTTCGGCGGTGGACGCGGCAAGGATGTGGCGACGGTCGCCGGTGCTTTAGCGGGGGGGTATGCCGGCAATAAGGTACAAGGCGGTATGCAGGAAAACGATACTTACACCACGACACAGCAGCGTTGTCAGACGGTGTACGACAAGTCGCAGAAAGTATTGGGTTATGACGTCACCTACCAAATTGGCGATCAGCAGGGAAAAATCCGTATGGATCGCGATCCTGGAACACAAATTCCGGTGGATAGAAATGGTCAGTTGATTCTTAATCAACAGAGCTGATTGATAACTCCATCGTCTTAACGTTTGTCTTTCTCCCCTCCGGTATTTGGCCTGAGCGGGAGAAAGACCGCCATCCTCCCTTCACGCGGTATAGCGCAAAACAACCCTCCTCTGTAGTGAGAATAACAGGGCGAATGCTTTTCCTGCGGCATATGTCCGCATTCATCATCACCACGGAACAGGTGGCTGCTTCATAGCCAAAACCGATAATTACCTTGAACTGGCCACGCCATATAAAAAGGTGGGGACTTTATTATTCTCTGCGGAACCCAATACCAATTCGGGCCACCATAATTACAAACACAGCAAGTGTTGTACGGATGTTATCTCAATTAATAAGTTTGGATTGGTCATTTTTAGGACAACGATTTTTAAGGAGCCGTCAAGTGTTCAATATAGATCCCGTGTTTTATAACGTAAATGCATACAATCAATTATGCGAAGCAGCTAAAAACGCCGCGCCACAGCATACGCAGGCTGTAAGTGATGAGCCAGCCAGCGCTTACAATAATGCCAGCAGATTTCAATATCCCCAGCCACAAGCGCCGCATCCTGCAACCAGGATGGCCGCCACTCCTGGCTATGGTAATCTGGACCCGGTGTTTTATAACGTAAATGCATACAATCAATTATGCGAAGCAGCTAAAAACGCCGCGCCACAGCATACGCAGGCTGTAAGTGATGAGCCAGCCAGCGCTTACAATAGTGCCAGCAGATTTCAATATCCCCAGCCACAAGCGCCGCATCCTGCAACCAGGATGGCCGCCATGCCTGACTATGGTAATCTGAGTCATCTTGCACAAGGCTTTGTTGTCGTAATTCAGCCGCCACTCAGTAGCTTTTCATCGTATGGGCCGACCAGCAGCGCTCCATCGCATAGCCCTTCGCTAGGTTTTGACCCTGGAAGAGGGATGGAGCAGGGATGCGTTTTGTCCTGTATAGCTACGGTGGCTGGCGTGTCTTATGAAAAAGCACGTGCAGAGGCGGCAGATTTGGTGGGTTTCCACACCTATAGCCCCGGATTAAGGTTAAAAGATGCGAAAAAAATTCTTAACTCCCTGGGAGTTACATCCTCCAGACACAGACAGAAGGGTGTCGACTGGAAAGATCTTCCTGATTTAGCCATTGTGTCGGTGGGCACCAGTAGTACTCGTCATGCGGTTGTATTTGAAAGAAATGGAAATAACGAATATATCTACGATCGAAATAACTACGGGCCGGTTCCTCGTTTGTCGAACTATCAATTGTTGAATGACGATTTTTATCTGAAAATTGATCGCAATAGTTAAGATGACAATAGGCTATGCTCGGCACGGGCTGATGGCCGAATGGGGCGGGGATAAGTTGAAGTTGGTTTTGGCGGGATTCCGATAAACAAACCCTCCCGTATTCAGGAGGGGAAAAGACGTTCCGTGGTGGTTATGCCTTACGCCGCCAGCGTATGCTGGGCCATATTGGTCAGTAGCGTCTTGATGAACTCAACGCGCTGTGGGCGGGCGCTTAAGTCCTTAATGAATTTCAGGCGCGTCGGTCCATCTAATCGGTAAGTACCTGGATTATGCTGAAGCAGCCCGATCAGGTGGGCCGGATCGACGCGGTTTTGTTCGCTGAATTCGATAAATCCGCCTTTTTCATTGCCTTCAATCCGTTTTATTCCCAGCAGCCGGGCCTGCTGACGCAGTTCGGCGATCTGCAACAGATGCCGTGTGGCATCCGGCAACAGACCGAAACGATCGATAAGCTCGACTTTGAGTTCTTCTAAATCATGCGATTGTTTCGCACTGGCAATACGTTTGTAAAAGGACAGACGGGTATTTACGTCAGGGATAAAATCCTCTGGCAGCAGGGCCGGTAAACGCAGTTCAACGTCTGTCTGGTTGCTGATGAGGTCTTCCAGTGATGGCTCCCGACCGGCTTTCAGCGCTTCAACGGCGCTTTCCAGCAACTCCATATACAACGAGAAGCCGACGCTGGCCATTTGCCCGCTTTGGTCTTCCCCCAGCAGTTCGCCGGCGCCGCGTATTTCCAGATCGTGTGTGGCGAGCGCAAAGCCCGCGCCCAAATCTTCCAGTGAGGCGATAGCTTCCAGACGTTTATGCGCATCGGTGCTCATTGCTTTGGGGTTAGGCGTCAGCAGGTAAGCATAGGCCTGATGATGTGAGCGCCCGACACGGCCACGTAACTGGTGCAATTGCGCCAGCCCGAAATGATCGGCGCGCTCAATGATAATGGTATTGGCGCTGGGGATATCAATACCGGTTTCAATGATGGTGGTACACACCAGCACGTTGAAGCGCTGGTGATGGAAATCATTCATCACCCGTTCCAGATCGCGTTCACGCATCTGGCCGTGGCCGATGGTGATTCGCGCTTCCGGCACCAGTTCGGCCAGGCGTTGCGTGGCTTTTTCGATATTTTCCACGTCGTTGTAGAGATAGTAAACCTGACCGCCGCGTAAGATTTCACGCAGCATGGCCTCGCGCACCACCAGATTGTCATATTCCCGCACAAAGGTTTTCACCGCCAGACGGCGCGCCGGTGGGGTGGCGATAATCGACAGATCGCGCATACCGCTCATGGCCATATTCAGCGTGCGCGGGATAGGTGTGGCGGTCAGGGTAAGAATATCCACATTGGCGCGCATCGCTTTAATCCGCTCTTTATGCCGCACGCCAAAGCGGTGCTCTTCATCCACAATCAGCAGACCCAAATCGCGCCAGTGGACATCATTCTGCAACAGCTTATGGGTGCCGATCAGAATATCAACCTTGCCTTCCTGTGTTTCTGCCAGAATCTGCGTTTGTTCGCGGGCGCTGCGGAAACGGGAGATCATTTCGATTTTAACCGGCCAGTTGGCAAAACGATCGCGGAAATTGTCGTAGTGTTGCTGCGCCAACAGGGTGGTCGGCACCAAAACGGCCACCTGTTTATGGTTTTCCACCGCCAGGAACGCGGCACGTATCGCCACCTCGGTTTTACCAAAACCCACATCGCCGCACACCAGGCGATCCATCGCCAGCGGCCGACACATATCGCTCAGTACCGCATTGATGGCCTGCGCCTGATCGGGCGTGGTTTCAAAAGGGAAACTCTCGCAGAAAAGCTGATATTGGCCTTTGTCATGCTTAAAGGCAAAACCGCTTTTTACGGCGCGCTGGGCGTAGACATCCAACAACTCGGCGGCTACGTCGCGCACTTTTTCGGCGGCTCTCTGCCGTGCGCGTGACCAGGCATCACCGCCGAGCTTGTGCAGCGGCGCGCTTTCGTCAGCGCCGCCAGCATAACGGCTGATCAAATGCAGTGAGGAAACCGGTACGTAAAGTTTATCTTCTCCGGCATAGGTCAGAATCAGATATTCGGCTTTAATGCCGCCCGCCTCCAGCGTGGTTAATCCGACATAGCGCCCCACGCCGTGTTCAAGATGCACCACCGGCTGACCTGGACGAAGTTCCGCCAGATTACGGATCAAGGTGTCGGTATTAATCGTTCGCCGGTTATCCTGCCGCCGCCGACTGACCCGTTCACCCAGCAAATCGCTTTCACAAATCAGTGCCCGCTGGCCGATCGTATCAATAAAACCATGCTCGCTGGCGCCGATAATCAGATGGACGCCGTTGCTTTTTGCCTGATCCAGATGATCAATAGGCGTGGGGTTCAGCTTGATGCGCGCCAGCAGATCTTGCAGGGTTTCGCGGCGGCCCTCGCTTTCGACAGAAAAAATAACCTGCCCGTCAAATTGTTCGATAAAGCGGCGCAAGGTATCCAGCGGCGCTTTCTGCTGGTGCTGGATGGCCAAATCGGGCAATGGCAGATAGCCAAGATTCACATTGGCGGCTTTTTCCGGCAGCGTATCGGTTCGCAACTGTACCCGCGGCCACGCTTTAAGCTCGGAGAACAGGCAGTCAACGCGCAGCCATAGCGACTCCGGTGGCAGTAGTGGCCGCATGGGATCAACCCGACGGCTTTCGAAACGTTGTTGAATATCTTGCCAAAAACGTTCGGCGCCCTGTTCGATATCGCCGGTGTTGACCAGCAGCGTGTTATCAGGGAAATAGCTGAACAACGATGGCAGCGGCTGACTGAAAAACAGCGGCTGCCAGTATTCAATACCGGCGGGCCAGGCGCTTTTACTCACCTGCTGATAAATGTGTTCCGCATCACGACGGACTTCAAACTGTTCGCGCCACTGGCTACGGAACAGTTCGATGGCGTTTTTATCGGTCGGAAATTCGTGGGCGGGCAGCAGATTGATTTGCGGCACTTCATTTAATGTCCGTTGTGTATCGACATCAAAAAGCCGCAGACTGTCGATTTCATCGTCAAAAAAATCAATCCGGTAAGGATCTTCGCTCCCCATTGGGAAAAGATCCAGCAGCGCGCCGCGTGTCGCGTATTCTCCGTGTTCCATCACCTGGTCGACGCTGCGGTAACCGGCCTGTTCCAGTTGAGAACGCAGCTTGTCACGCGACAAATGCTGGCCTTTTTTCAACATCAGCGCATAGCCGTGCAAAAAATTATGCGGGCAAACTCGTTGCATTAGCGTGTTGACCGGCAGGATCAGCACGCCCCGATCCATTAACGGTAGCTGATACAGGGTGGCAAGCCGGTTGGAAATAATTTCCTGATGGGGCGAAAAACTGTCGTAAGGCAGCGTTTCCCAATCAGGCAAGGTGGTAACGGTCTGTTCGGTGAGTTGCTGAATTTCGTCGCGCAGACGTAAGGCGTTCTGCATATCAGGGGCGATAAGGATGACCAGCCCGGCGTAGCGGTCGACAATCTGTGCACATTCTACGGCACAGGCTGCACCGGTTAATTGTCCCAGCAGGCGTTGCTCACCCGATTTGAGCGGCAACGAATAACGATATTTTTCAGGCATAATCTGATTATCAGGTCTCGACCCCGGTATCCGCTAAGAAAAAGCCGGAGAGTGAGGGTGTTAGGGTTCCATAAAGCGGTACTACCCTTTATTATCCTTGATCACTTTGCTTTGGCAACCATATCCAGACGGATTTCATGTATCAACCTGTCGCATTATTTATTGGCTTGCGTTATATGCGTGGCCGAGCATCAGACCGCTTTGGGCGGTTTGTCTCCTGGTTATCGGCCATTGGCATCACCCTTGGGGTGATGGCGCTGGTAACTGTGCTGTCAGTCATGAATGGCTTTGAGCGTGAACTGGAGAACACTATCCTGGGGTTGATGCCACAGGCGTTGATTACCACTCCACAGGGATCGCTTGACCCACAGACCCAACCCGCGTCGTCTCTGGACTCTCTACCGGGCATTACCCGCCTGGCGCCGTTAACCACCGGAGAAGTAGTGTTGCAAAGCGCACGCAGCGTCGCCGTGGGCGTCATGCTGGGCATCAACCCGGATGACCCGGAACCGTTGTCGCGCTATCTGGTGAATGTAGAGCAACGGCAGCTACAGCCGGGGCAATATCAGGTCATTCTCGGTGGGCAACTGTCGGCTCAACTGGGGGTAAAACCAGGTGAACAACTACGTCTGATGGTGCCCAGCGCCAGCCAGCTCACACCGATGGGGCGTATCCCCAGCCAGCGGTTATTTACCGTTGCGGGTACATTTTCCGCCGGCAGTGAGGTGGATGGCTATCAGTTGCTGGTCAATCAGCAGGATGCCTCACGGTTGATGCGCTATCCGGCAGGCAATATTACCGGTTGGCGTCTGTGGCTCGAACAACCGCTGGCTGTGGATACGTTGAGCAGCCAGACATTGCCGCAAGGACTGGTCTGGAAAGACTGGCGTGAGCGCAAAGGCGAGTTATTTCAGGCGGTACGGATGGAAAAAAACATGATGGGGCTGCTGTTGAGTCTGATCGTCGCCGTTGCCGCATTCAATATCATTACCTCACTGGGCTTGCTGGTGATGGAAAAACAGGGCGAGGTCGCTATTCTGCAAACGCAGGGACTCACCCAACGTCAGATCATGGCGGTATTTATGGTGCAGGGGGGAAGTGCCGGGATCGTCGGGGCATTTTTAGGCGCGGTTTTAGGTGTTCTGTTGGCCAGCCAGTTAAATACTCTGATGCCAATGCTGGGATTATTGCTTGACGGCGCGGCATTGCCGGTGGCGATAGAACCGTTGCAGGTTGTCACCATCGCGCTGACCGCCATGATCATTGCCCTGTTGTCCACGTTGTATCCGTCATGGCGCGCCGCCGCCGTTCAACCCGCTGAGGCTTTACGTTATGAATGATTTACTGCTGTTGCAGTGCAATAACCTGTGCAAGCGCTATCAGGAAGGCAAACTGTCAACGGATGTCCTGCGCAATGTCTCCTTTGAAATGCGCAGCGGGGAAATGATGGCGATTGTCGGCACCTCTGGTTCCGGCAAGAGTACATTATTGCATTTATTAGGCGGACTGGACTCGCCAACTTCCGGTGAAGTCGTCTTTAAAGGGCAGCAGATAAACCAGCTTTCAGCGGCAGATAAGTCTGCGCTGCGCAACCAGGAATTGGGTTTTATTTACCAGTTTCACCATTTGCTGCCGGATTTCACCGCGCTGGAAAATGTGGCCATGCCATTGTTGATCGGTCATGTACCGGTATCGCAGGCACAGCAAAAAGCGCACGACATGCTGGCGGCGGTTGGGTTGGCGGCGCGCAGTCATCACCGCTCGGCGGAGTTGTCCGGCGGGGAGCGTCAGCGCGTCGCTATCGCCAGAGCGCTGGTGAATAGCCCGTCACTGGTTTTGGCGGATGAGCCGACCGGCAACCTTGACCAGCGAACGACGGATACGATTTTTGAACTACTGGGTGAATTAAATGCCCGCCAGGGGACGGCGTTTCTGGTTGTTACCCATGATTTACAACTGGCTGGACGCCTGAGCCGTCAGTTGGAAATGCGTGATGGTCAGTTGCAGCAGGAACTGACGCTTATGGGAGCGCCGCAATGATGTTTCCTCCGCTTTCCCTGCTGATTGGCCTGCGTTTCAGCCGTGGTCGGCGGCGCGGCGGCATGGTTTCGCTGATTTCGGTTATTTCGACGGTAGGTATTGCACTGGGGGTCGCGGTACTGATCGTCGGTTTAAGCGCGATGAATGGTTTCGAACGCGAGTTGAATAATCGGATCCTGGCAGTGGTTCCCCACGGTGAAATTGAACCGGTTAATCAACCCTTTGACGGCTGGCGGACGATTTTGTCCAAAGTCGAGCAGGTGCCGGGCGTTGCGGCGGCGGCACCCTATATTAATTTTACCGGCCTACTGGAAAATGGCGCCAATCTGCGGGCCATTCAGATGAAAGGCGTTGACCCGCGGCAGGAGAGCCAGCTCAGTGCATTACCCCGTTTTGTGATGAATAATGCGTGGCAGCGATTCCGTGCCGGGGAGCAGCAGGTCATTATCGGTCAGGGGGTGGCAAAAGCGCTCAACGTCAATGAAGGCGATTGGGTGACGGTGATGATCCCCAATAGTGATCCGCAAATGAAGCTGATGCAGCCGAAACGTATCCGCCTGCATGTCAGCGGTATTTTGCAACTCAGCGGTCAGCTTGATCACAGTCTGGCGCTGGTGCCGCTGGCGGATGCGCAGCAATATCTGGATATGGGGGAGAGCGTAACGGGGATTGCGATTAAAGCCGCGGATGTATTTACGGCCAATAAACTGGTGCGGGACGCGGGTGAGGTCACCAATGCCTATGTCTCTATTCGCAGTTGGATCGGCACCTATGGCTATATGTATCGTGATATCCAGATGGTGCGCACCATTATGTATCTGGCGATGGTGCTGGTGATTGGCGTGGCTTGCTTTAATATCGTTTCAACGCTGGTGATGGCGGTAAAAGATAAAAGCAGTGATATTGCCGTGCTACGCACACTTGGCGCTGCGGACGGGCTGATCCGGGCTATATTTGTCTGGTATGGCCTGCTTGCAGGACTGCTGGGCAGCGTGATCGGTGTTGTTGTCGGCGTGATCGCAACGTTGCAGTTGACCAACATTATTCGCGGTATTGAATCGATAACCGGTCATCGTTTCTTATCGGGCGATATTTATTTCATCGATTTTCTGCCGTCAGAGTTGCAAGTGATAGACGTTATCAGCGTGCTGGCAACTGCACTGCTGCTGAGTTTGATCGCCAGTTGGTATCCGGCGCGGCGCGCCAGCCGGATTGATCCTGCACGGGTGTTGAGCGGGCAGTAAGTTGCGTGGGAATGTGTCATCAACCATCAGGGGCGGTTATGTATTACGGTTTTGACATGGGCGGCACGAAAATTGAGCTGGGTGTATTTGATGCCGCGCTAAACAAGGTTTGGCAGAAGCGGGTTGCCACTCCCCGCAACCATTATGACACGCTGCTAAATACGTTGGTTGAATTGACAAAAGAAGCCGATGCACTGACAGGAATGGAGGGCAGCATTGGTATTGGCGTACCGGGGATACAAACCCCAGGAGACGGTGCTTTATTTACCGCAAATTTACCGGCAACCATGGGACGCACACTCGGTCTGGATCTGAGCCATTTATTACAGCGCGAGATCCGTATTAGCAATGATGCTAGCTGTTTTGTCCTGTCTGAAGCCTGGGATGCGGAATTCCGTGCTTACCCGGTAGTACTGGGGATGATTCTGGGCACCGGGGTCGGCGGCGGGCTAGTGGTGAATGGACGCCCGGTGGATGGGTTAAACGGCATCACCGGTGAGCTTGGCCATTTCCGGTTACCGTCTGACGCGCTGGATATTATCGGTGAGGATATTCCACGGGTTAAATGTGGCTGTGGGCAGTCTGGTTGCATTGAAAACTATATTTCAGGCCGTGGATTCGAGTGGCTTTATGCCCATTTTTATCAACAGACGCTGCCCGCCGTGACCATCATCAGACATTATCGTGCGGGTGAAGCGAATGCCCTGGCGTTTGTCGACCGTTTTATGGATTTACTGGCGGCCTGCCTGGGCAACCTGTTTACCCTTTTCGATCCCCATCTGCTGGTGCTGGGTGGGGGGTTATCGAATTTCGATGAAATTTATCAGATATTACCGACTCGTTTGCCCACACGATTATTGCCGATTGCCAAACTGCCGCGCATAGCCAGAGCGCGTTATGGTGATGCTGGCGGCATTCGTGGCGCGGCTTTGCTACACTTAATGGATAAATAGCAGGAGCAGTTATGCATACGCATCAACGTTTAGGACGTTTTCATAAAGGGAAGCGTATGCGTCAGCAGCGTCTGCGCGCACGTATTTTCCACCGAGACTATCTGGCGGCAACTGAAGTGAAAAAACCACGAGTCGTTGTTTTAACCGGTGCGGGCGTTTCCGCAGAGTCCGGCATCCGAACCTTTCGTGCGGCGGATGGCCTGTGGGAAGAGCATCGGGTTGAGGATGTGGCAACCCCTGAAGGTTTTCATCGTGATCCTGAATTGGTTCAGGCCTTTTATAATGCCCGGCGCCGTCAGTTACAGCAGCCTGAAATTGTGCCCAATGCGGCACATTTAGCGCTGGCCAATCTGGAAACGCTACTGGGGGATAATTTTTTACTCATCACGCAGAATATTGATAATTTGCATGAGCGCGCCGGTAGCGAACGCATTATCCATATGCACGGCGAGTTATTGAAGGTGCGTTGCTGTCAGAGTGGACAGATTTTTGACTGGCCGGGGGATCTCTCTGCCGACGACCGCTGCCACTGCTGCCAGTTTCCCGCGCCTTTGCGCCCGCACATTGTATGGTTTGGCGAAATGCCGCTGGAAATGGATAAGATTTATCAGGCGTTGTCACAGGCCGATTATTTTATTGCTATCGGTACATCGGGGCATGTCTATCCTGCCGCCGGATTCGTGCACGAAGCACACGCGCATGGCGCTTATACACTTGAGCTAAACCTTGAACCGAGTCAGGTGGAAAGCCAGTTTGATGAAAAAATCTATGGCCCGGCCAGCGCCGTGGTGCCTGAATTTGTCAGCGCATGGCTGACGCGGCGGAAAAGTATCAAATTTTAGGCTGTCAGTTTTCTATGGTTTTATCTGCGGAGTTTACTCTCCGCTTTTTTCTTTCTGTGGCGGCGCGTGGGTTTCACATTCGTTGACCTGATCAAACGCAAAAGTCGCCGCGTGATTAAAGAAACAGAATTCGCTTTCACGACAGTGGCAAGGGATCGTCGTTTTTGACGAAGAGTCAGGGCGGGGATAAGCATCTCGCCGTATGATGCGTCGAAAGGGAGTCAGCATACCGTTATCCTCATACCAATACCGTTGAGGCGCATCGCCAGACGAACCTAATGAGAAAGGTTCTCATATAACTAAGCGTAGCCCAGACTGTTGACAAAGCTCATTATTAGGGAGAGCGTGCTGAGGGGTCGTAGCGGCGTAAGCCGCCGGAGCGCCCCTCGGTACGGTAGGCCCGTGCATCTCAGGCTTACAGGCGACTTTGTCAGCAAACTAAGCGTAGCCGATTTTTTTTCTTTGTCGCGGATGGATTATGCAGACTTTGACTCCGGGGTACACCCAGTTAAAACGACAGCAACATGCGCAGGATCGCCAGCGGTTGATACTGCTGTTTTTTCTGGCACTACTCACGCTGGCCATCGGCTTGTGTGCGGGCGAACGCTGGATTTGGCCCTTAAACTGGCTGGATGAAGCACAGCGCATCTTTGTCTGGCAGTTGCGTTTACCCAGAACGCTGGCCGTAATGCTGGTGGGCGCGAGCCTGGCAATGTCCGGCGCGGTGATGCAGGCCATTTTTGATAACCCGCTGGCCGAGCCAGGGCTGCTTGGTGTCGCCAATGGCGCGGGGGTGGCGCTGGTACTCACCGTATTACTGGGGCAGGGTATGCTGCCGATATGGGTGTTAAGTCTGAGCGCTATCGCAGGCGCACTATTGATTACTTTTTTGTTGCTGCGCTTTGCCCGACGGCATGTCTCCAATGCCCGTTTGCTGTTGATTGGCGTGGCACTGGGGATCGTCTGTAGCGCGGTCATGACCTGGGCGGTCTATTTCAGTACCAGTCTGGATTTGCGCCAGCTTATGTACTGGATGATGGGCGGTTTCAGCGGAATTGACTGGCGGTATGGCTGGCTGATGCTGGCCCTGGCGCCATTGATCCTATGGCTGGGCCGCCAGGGGGCCGTGCTGAACGGGCTGGCGCTGGGCGAGATACAGGCGCGTCAACTGGGGGTGTCGGTCTACTACTGGCGCAACGTGCTGGTACTGGTCATCGGCGCGTTGGTCGGGTTGAGCGTTGCGCTGGCGGGAGTGATTGGATTTATCGGCTTAATTATTCCACATATGCTGCGCCTGTGTGGATTAACCGATCAGCGTTATTTATTAACCGGCTGTGCGCTGGCTGGCGGCTCGATTCTTATGCTGGCTGACATTGTGGCGCGGGTGGCGCTGGCTTCAGCCGAGTTGCCGATTGGCGTGGTTACCGCTACGCTGGGTGCGCCGTGGTTTATCTGGTTGTTGTTGCGCAACAGGCTTTAGCCCTCTGCCGGGCAGAAATGGCTGACGGCCTCCATTTTCACAGGATAAAAAGGATTAAGACGATGAGTAATGAAATCTACGCCATTCCCCTGAAGACCATTGATGGTCAGGAGACGACGCTTGAGCCCTATCAGGGGAAAGTGGCGTTAATTGTCAATGTTGCTTCAAAGTGCGGCTTAACCAAACAGTACGACGCGTTGGAGAAAATCTACGAAACCTATGGTGATCAGGGATTTGTGGTACTGGGATTCCCATCGAACGAGTTCGCCGGGCAAGAGCCGGGCAGTGATGAAGAAATTCAGGCGTTTTGCCGTGGAACATTTGGCGTTCAGTTCCCGATGTTCAGCAAGATCGAAGTCAACGGCACTGGCCGCCATCCGCTATACCAACTGTTGATCCGTGCACAACCCAAAGCCGAGGGTTCGCTACTAAGCGGGTTTTACGCCCGTCTGGTTAATAAAGGCCGTAAGCCCGCTCACCCGGAAGATATATTATGGAATTTTGAAAAATTCCTGATCGCCCGTGATGGCAGCGTGATACAGCGCTTTTCACCCGACCTTACCCCGGACGATCCGGTGATTATCGGCGCCATTGAAGCGGCGCTGGCAAAGTAATTGGCGCTGCAATCTCCATCCTTGTTGCAACTGAGGCAGGCAGGTGTCTTTCCCCGTCTGTCTCCGGTTGATGCTGAGTGCGGAACGGGCCGATTGCTGCATATCATCGGCCCGAACGGGGCAGGGAAAAGTACCTTGCTGGCCCGGATAGCGGGGATGCTTGACGGAGAGGGAGAGGTATATTTTTCCGGCCGGCCGCTGTCGGGCTGGCCTGCACAGGATCTGGCGCGGCGACGAGCTTATCTTGCCCAGCAGCAGCCTCCTGTATCGATGATGCCGGTATTTCAATACTTACGGTTGCACCAGCCGCCAATGGCCAGTGAGACGGTTATCGAAGAGGTGGTTAATTTTCTGACAGACCGCCTGATGCTGGCTGACAAACTGGCGCGAGCGTTAACTCAGCTTTCCGGTGGGGAGTGGCAGCGTGTCAGGCTGGCCGCCACGCTATTGCAGATATGGCCGACGGCCAACCCCGAGAGCCGCCTGCTCCTGCTGGATGAACCGGCCAACAGTCTGGATGTGGCGCAACAGGTTGCGTTGGACGATCTGCTCCACTCGCTTTGCCAGTCGGGCTTAACGGTCATTGTCTGCGCGCATGATCTGAACCACAGTTTGCACCATGCCGATGGCGTTTGGCTGATGTCCTCCGGGCAATTGGTGGCGCAGGGCGACACCGCCGGGGTGATGCAACCAGAAACCCTGTCGCCCGTCTTTGGCGTTAATTTCCAGCGCTGTAGGGTCGATGACCGATACTGGTTGATAGCCTGCCGTGATCGGCCAGCCGTTGATTGAAAATAGGAAGAGTCAGCTTTACTTGCCAGTCGTGTCTTTTCGACGCTAAATTACCTATATATCATTCTGATAGATTTCATCCGCCGGTTTTCTGCATCGACTGGCGGATTTTCAGGTAAAAAGCATGAGACATCTAAAATATTTATTGCTGTTGGCAAGCCTGATACTGGCGGGGTGCAGTGGTCATAACAATCCTCCGCCGAATGCGCGTCTGAGCGATTCGATTATGGTGGTGGCTCAGTTGCATGACCAACTCAGACAATGGTACAGAACGCCTTATCGTTATGGCGGTCTGGATCGCAACGGTGTTGATTGTTCTGGCTTTGTCTATTTGACGTTTCGTGATCGGTTTGGCATCCAGTTACCGCGCAGTACCGATGAGCAAACCGAAGTTGGGGAACGGGTGGATCGCGGCAACCTTATACCGGGCGATCTGGTATTTTTCAAAACAGGCAGCGGCGGCAATGGGCTGCACGTGGGTATCTACGATAAAGACGATCAGTTTATCCACGCGTCCACCAGTCAGGGCGTCATTCGCTCATCATTGGAAAACGTTTATTGGAAGCGGGCCTATTGGCAAGCCCGGCGTATCTGATTGCTTCAGCTTATCGCCGATGAGGGCAACCTATCATCATTATGGCACTCTGCTGTTGAATGCGGATCTGAGCCGTTTAACCGACTATCTCAACCCAGATGTGAAAAAATTACAGGCGAGTTGAATCCCGCTCTTCTGGAAGCCCTGGCCGTTGCCTTATGCGGTACGGCGTATCGTCCAGAAAATATGGCCGCTGTCTGTCAGCAAATGGCAGAAAAATTCCCGCAACAGCATAGTGAATGACAACAAATGGAAGCGTGGCTAGCGAGGAGTGTCCGGTAATATACGGATACTTTTATTCCTTAATTTTTCATAAGTGTGAAAAATGTATTGTTCTGGTTTATAAGTTAAGTAGCATATTTTATAGGTTGTAACAGCTACATGCTCATCAGGCTAGAAGTAGACTATATCAATGATTATGTTTTCTGGCCTATTTATAGCTTGGAAGGGAAGTTATTGGCCGTTGAAATGGTAAACAGATTTAATAGTCTGTCAGGGAACCTAAGTATGCCAGCAGATATTTTCTTTAACATGTTAACATTATCTCAACAGCATGAATTAATTAAAGAAAACATTAATTTTATAAAAAATAAAGCTGACTGGTTTACTCATAATCATATTCTTCTGGTTCTGAAGGCTAATGATGAAATAGTGAATTTTCTAATGAAAGCAGAAACAATTCGTAATGATATCAATAGACTGTCTTTTGTTCATTTGGAAATTAATGAATTATTCCCACATCTTTCTCAGGGAAAAGAAAATGCTTACCTTTTGAACCTGAGTCAATCATTTAATCTTTGGTTGGATAATTTTGGCTCGGGAAAAGCCAATCTTAAACCCTTACATGATGGACTGATTAATACAGTAAAGATCGATCCAAATCTTATGGAGCATCTACTATCCCAGTCTGCAAACACATTGATTATGGAGCCATTATTACGGATTATCAAAAATTATTATCCAGGGGTAATGATTATCGCTAAAGGTATCGACACCGCTGATTATTTGAGTAAAGCCAGGCATTTGAGTATTGATGCGGTACAGGGAAATCTTTGGCCAGCGGTGCACTTTGATGAAATTAAAACACAGGTTAATTTCTTTCCGTAAATCACAGCGCGGTTCCTGTATATGCCCTTCATCTTTCATGTTGCAGGTGTGTCGGGCGCGTCCGTAAAGAGCCAACGCGTTGCGTTGTGCAAAACGACGACGTTTTGTCCTGCAACTCGAATTATTTAGGGTATACACTTTCCTTTGCAGAGGAGAAAACATGCCGCAGAAATTATTGTTCATTAATCACTACTTTCAACAGTTGCCGGGGTTTTATACCGCGCTAAAACCGACGCCGCTCCAGGGAGCGCGTCTGCTCTATCATAGTAAAGGGCTGGCGGAAGAACTTGGGCTATCTCCTGAGTGGTTTACCCGCAAGCATGATGCGGTCTGGCGTGGTGAAACCTTGTTACCCGGCATGGCGCCGTTGGCGCAGGTCTATAGCGGTCACCAGTTTGGCATGTGGGCCGGGCAACTGGGCGACGGGCGCGGCATTCTTCTGGGGGAGCAGCAACTGGCGGATGGCCGCAACATGGACTGGCATCTTAAAGGCGCTGGCCTTACGCCGTATTCACGGATGGGTGATGGACGAGCGGTGTTGCGTTCGGTTATCCGTGAGTTTCTGGCTTCTGAAGCCATGCATCATCTGGGTATCCCCACTACACGGGCGCTGACGGTGGTCACCAGCGAGCAGGCTATCGCACGCGAACAGGAAGAACCGGGCGCGATGCTGCTGCGCGTAGCGGAAAGCCATGTGCGATTTGGTCACTTTGAACATTTCTATTATCGCCGTGAACCAGAAAAAGTCCGCCAACTGGCGGATTTCGTTATCGCCCGTCACTGGCCGCAGTGGCAGGACGACGGGCAGCGTTATGCCTTATGGTTTGGTGATGTGGTGGAACGCACCGCTAGGTTGATTGCGTACTGGCAGGCTGCCGGCTTTGCACACGGGGTGATGAATACGGACAATATGTCCATCCTGGGGTTAACCATTGATTACGGGCCGTTCGGATTTATGGATGATTACCAGCCAGGTTATATCTGCAATCACTCCGACCATCAGGGGCGCTACGCATTTGATAATCAACCGGCGGTTGGGCTGTGGAATCTGCATCGTCTGGCACAATCGCTGTCGGGATTGATGAGCACGGATGAACTGGAAATGGCATTGGCGCGTTACGAGCCAGCGCTGATGCAGAAATTTGGCGAGCTGATGCGCGCCAAACTGGGGCTGTTTATCGCCGATGGCGCCGATAACAATATTCTGATGGGCTTATTGCGGTTGATGCAGCAGGAGGGTGCTGATTACACCCGAACGTTCCGTCTGCTGGCGACGAGCGAGAAAAACGACAGACTTTCCCCCCTGCGTGATGAATTCATCGATCGTCCGGCGTTTGATCACTGGTTTACGGCGTATCGCAAACGTCTTGCGCAGGAACCACAGGATGATGCCGAACGTCAGCAACGGATGAAAGCCGCCAATCCGAAATATATTTTGCGTAACTTCCTGGCCCAACAGGCTATTGAAACGGCGGAAAAAGACGATATCCGCGTGTTGGCCCGCTTACATCAGGCGCTTTGTCAGCCGTATGCCGACCAGCCGGAAATGGATGATCTGGCGGCGTTACCGCCAGAGTGGGGCAAACATCTTGAGATATCCTGCTCCAGTTGAAAGACAGGCTATTGGCGCAGATAGACTTGTGGGATCGGATAATCGGGGTGCTGGCCGACGTTAAGATCAGCCTGATACCAGCGGCTGAGGATCTCCGTTTGCAGTACCTGATCCGGTGAACCTTGCGCTACCAGTTTCCCTTCATGCAGCAGCAGAATGCGATCGGCATACAGGGCGGCCAGATTAAGATCGTGCAGGACGCAGCAAACGGCCAGCGGCTGCTGCCGGGTCAGTTGCTTTAGCAACCGTAGCAGATGTTGCTGATGATAGAGATCCAATGCCGAGGTGGGTTCATCCAGAAACAGCCAGCCCGGCGTCGGCTGCGGGTGCCAGAGCTGTGCCAGTACGCGGGCCAGTTGCACACGCTGCTGCTCACCGCCGGAGAGGTGGCGATAATCCCGCGTTGCCAGATCTGAACAGCCGGTTTGCTCCATGACCCGCCGAATAATGTCATCATTGTGTCGATCGCGCCCATAGGGTGATCGTCCCATTGAAACAACATCCTGCACGCTAAACGCAAAAGCCATTGTGCTGTGCTGACGCATCACCGCACGGGTTTTCGCCAGTGCGGTGGGCGTCCACTGTGAAAACGGCCTGCCGTTTAATAAACATTCACCCTGATGAGGCGTTAAATACCCGGTCAACAGGCGCAGCAACGTGGATTTGCCTGCGCCATTCGGCCCGATAATCGCCACGATCTCACCGCAGTTAATCTCCAGAGAAATCGTGTTGGTCAGGCATCGTCCGGCAGTATGGAAACTCAGATTACGGGCCACCAGCGCGTTGTTGTGAATGGCGTCATTCATTTCCTCGTCCTTTATGCTGTACGATCAGCCATAAAAAGTAAGGCCCGCCAATCAGACTGGTTAACAGCCCGACGGGCATTTCCGCCGGGGACAGCAGCGTACGGGCCAGCGTGTCTGCGGCCAGCAACAGACTGGCGCCGCCCAGTACGGAGCCTGGGATCAACCAGCGGTGATCGGCGCCCATATGTAACCGGATCAGATGAGGAATAATCAGCCCAATAAAACCGATAATGCCGCTGACGGCAACCGCGACGCCGACCAGCAGCGAACTTAATAGCAGCAGCGTATGTTTGGTTCGTTTTACGTTAACGCCAAGATAATGGGCTTCTTCATCACCCAACTGTAACAAATTTAATTTACCGACTTGATACAGGGTCATCGCAATGGCAGGGATCACCAGCGTGGCCGCCACCAGCAGCATCGGCCACTGTGCCTGCCCCAGACTTCCCATACCCCACAGCGAAAACTGGCGCAGTTGCTGATCGTTACTGATATAAGTTAATACGCCGATGGCGGCGATGCACAGCGCATTAAGCGCAATGCCGGCCAGCAATAGCCGTGTTAGCCCGCCCGGTTCGCTGCGGCTGAGGACAAAAATGACGGCGGTAATCGCCAGGCTACCGGTAAATGCCGCCAACATCGGGCCGTAGAGTGACAGCAATGGCGGGAGTCCGAGCGGCAGAACAATGGTTAACGCCACACACAGCGCCGCGCCGCTGCTGATCCCCAGCAGGCCGGGGTCGGCCAGTGGGTTACGGAACAGCCCCTGCATAATAGCGCCTGAACAAGCCAGCGCACTGCCGACCAGAACGGCCAGCAGGACACGAGGCAGACGGATATTCAACCAGATATGCCACAGCGGATCGTCAAATGGCGTCTGCCACAGGATGTGAAACGACAGGGCGAGTGCGCCCATATTTGCTGCGCACACCATCAGTATCAATAAGAACAGCAGCAGACCGGCCAGCAGGTAGCGAGGATGAAACCGTGGGGTCATTTTATTTGTTCTGCCGCCTGACGGAGCGTTGCCATCAGGGCTGGCGTTTCCAGTGTAAAGCCGAGTATCGCCATGTCATCAACAACCAGCAAACGATTATTTTTTCCTGCCGGCGTCAACGACATGCCCGGCAATTGCCAGATTTTCGCTTCACCGCCCAGACTTTTTAATCCCTGACTGGAGATCAGGATCAGATCCGGGGCGCTGGCAATCACTCCCTCCTGTGATAATGCCTGATAGCGCTGGATGCCCTGCATGGCATTGTTTAATCCGACGCTACGGATGATGGTATCGGCAGGGGTATTCTGCCCGGCAGCCATTGCGGTCATACCACCGTGGCTGAGAACGAAAAGTACCTTAACCGGCAGGGGGGTTTTGGTTACGTTGGCCACTTGCTGCTGGTAAGTCTCAGTCAGTTTCTTACCTTCCGCTTCTTTTTGTAAGGCCTGAGAGATGATGTCAATTTTTTGCGGAACGGTTTCCAATACCGGCTTGGCCGGAACATGAACCACTTTGGTTCCGCTGTCTGCCACCTGCGTTAACACCAGAGACGGCTGAGACAATTCACTGGCGATCACCAGCGAGGGTTTCATCGCCAGAATGCCTTCGGTATTGAGCTGACGCATATAGCCAACGTCGGGCAGTTTGGTCGCGGCATCGGGGTGAAGACTGGTGCTGTCTCTGGCGACCAGATCCTCCTGCGCGCCCAATGCATAAATAATTTCAGTGACATCACCACCAATAGACACAATACGTTCTGTTGCTGAAATGCTGAACGGTAAAACCAGGAGTAACGGAAATAGCCAGTTTTTCATGCGGCAAGATCCTTAAGCGGTTTGAGCGCACCAATCTGGTCGCGCCATTGCTGCTGCTCCGGGGTGCCTTCGGTACGCTGTCCGAATAACTGAGCAATTTGCGTACCATCCGCAGCGTACAACTCCAGGCTGGTCACGATACCGTCGGCGGTAGGTTTACGCGTGATCCAGCTCTCGGCAATGGCGTTTTCAATCAGATGCAGCGTGAAGTCTTGATTAAAAATATTAATCCATTCGGCATGTTGTTCCATCCGTTCCACTCGTTCGATTTTCCCGGTGAAAATCTGTACGCAGCCACGGTTGCCGACAAATACCATGATTTCATTCTGCGTGTCTTTGGCGGCGAACAAAATTTGTGACAGCGCATCGTTATCAACCTGATAAGCCAGATCGTCGCTGACGGCGCGGAAAGCCTGCTGGCGGGTAAGGTTGTAACGCCTCAGCAGAATGAAAAATTGGTGAACGTCGGTCATGGCGCGCCAATCCGCTTCAAATGCCGGGTTAGGCTCCGCAGACAAGGTTTGCGTAACGTCGCCTGTCAGCGGGCGAATTTGCAGTTCGGGGTTTTCGTTGCCGGCAAAGGTCTCAATGAACTGCTGCCAGGCTTGCATATCGGTGGTGTCGGTGGTGTAAACCTTCAGAATGGCATCACCCTGATGGTCAAAAAACTGAATACTTTGACGTTCGCCGCGTGGCGTGGTTTCCCGCAGGGCGAAAGCGGATGCCCATTGATGCAGGAATAAACGTAAATCCAGCTCGCGCGGATTAAGGATCAGACCGGCGTGACCGTCCAGATGCTGGTTGCGGTAATAGCCGACATGCTCATGGACGGCATAGTGATTGCGGGTAATTGACTTGGTATTACCAACCTGCTCCAGCGCGTTCAGCCAGGTTTTAGCATCACCTTGTAGCCGCTGTGCATCATGACCGACACGCGAGTGCGTCAATTCTGCTTCACTGATGCCGAGCAGTTCAGCCAGATCGCGGGCATATTTACGCGGATGCGCAATTTTGGCCTGTAGATATTGTTGGTAAATTGAAGTCTGCATTGTCGCTTCCTTATTCTTTGTCATTGTCACAGCCTAGCCAGAAATTAATGAGAATCATTTTCATGTAACAAAAACGTTACATCAAGTGAAATTTTCTTAATCCAGCGGCAATGACGGGCGAGGAAGTGCTTGCAGAGTGCTGATGAGCAACGTAGCGGCGAATGCCTGTCTCTTGAACATGAAATGGGGTCAAGAGACAGGACAAGGGAGGGAAACTATGATTATTTCAGTTCAGGCCAGTAGTCGCGGTTAGCCTTGATCAAATCATCAAGAATGGCTTTCGCTACGCTGGCGCTCGGTACGGTTTTAGACAGGCTGATGGCCTGCCACAGTTTTTGATAAGAGTGTTCCACCCAGGCTTCCACCACCAGTTTTTCCACCGCCACCTGTTGGCTCATCAATCCTTTCTGGAAGGTGGGAATATTGCCCATCTGCAACGGTTCTGGCCCGTTGCTGCCGACCAGGCAAGGAATTTCCACCATGGCATCATCATCGAAATTATTGATCGCGCCGTTGTTTTCTACGATCAGCAACATCCTTTCCTGCGTATTAAAGGCAATGGCCCGCGCCAGATCGACAATATAGGAAGCATGTTCGTCAATTTCAAGCTCGCCGGCAGACCCGGATTTCGCGTTGATAATGGCGTTACAGGAGCCGAATACATGTTTCTCACGACCGGCCATCACTTCATTGGCGCGGGTATATTCAGGGTTGGAATGCGCCACCACATAGTCCGGGAAGAAATAGTATTTCAGATAAGTGTTCGGCAGCGTTTGTGGGTCCAGTGCGTATACGTCTTTTGCCTTGGCAAAGGTATCATTCCAGCTTGGCTCGACATTACTTTCTTCGCCGGTATGCGGAATGTAGCCATATTTCGCCACATGTTCGCAAATGGCGGGCAGTAGTTCTTTGCCGTCTTTGTCCTGAACGGAGGTCCACCAGCCAAAGTGGTTCAGCCCATAGTAGCGGACTTTCATTTCCTTACGTGATTTCAGACCGACGATCTCCGCCATCCGTCCTTCAATACCGATAGGCATATCGCAAATATTAAGAATCTTTGACTGTGGACGGAGTTTCCGCGTGGCCTCCGCTACAATGGCGGCTGGGTTGGAGTAGTTGAGCATCCAGGCATTAGGCGAATATTTTTCCATAAAGTCCACCAGCTCCAGCACGCCGCCAATGGAGCGCATACCATAGGCGATACCGCCGGGGCCACAGGTTTCCTGACCGACCACGCCGTGGCGCAGCGGGATTTTTTCATCCAGTTCACGCATCGGATATTTCCCGACGCGAATATGCGCCATAACAAAGTCCACGCCGGTAAAGGCCTCTTTGGGGTCAGTGGTATAGCTGAAAGCAATGTCCGGCGCCTGTTCCTGCAGCAGGATCTTGCAGGCTTCGGCGACAGTTTCCTGCCTTGCTCCGTCATTGTCATAAAACTTCAGTGTGCCGATGGGAAAGCGATCGCGATTTTGTAACAACATCAAAACGATGCCAGGGGTAAAAGTACTACCACCACCAGCGATAACAATTGAGAATTTTTTCATGAGTGAACCTCCGTAAGACGTGAATGTTGCATCAGATTTTCCAGACGATCGCGAACCTGCGGAACCGATAGGCCGACGATAATTTGAACGGCATTGTCGCTACGCACCACACCATGAGCGCCTAACTGACGGAATATGTCGTCAGGCTGCATTAGCGCGGGGTTGGCGAGGATGATACGTAAACGTGTTGCACAATTGGTCAGGTTGACGATATTGGTTGCTCCGCCAAGAGCATCCAGATAGGCCTGCGCCTGTTCAATTAGATCTGTTGGCTGCGTGGTTTGCTTGCTACGCAGGTCTGTTTTGGTATAGAGCTTGATATCGCTGTCTTCCCGCCCCGGCGTTTTAACGTCGAAACGCACAATGATGGTGCGGAAAACGAAGAAATAGATGAATGTAAACGTTATGCCGACAGCAATCTGGATCACCATATTCATGGCATGATTATGAAACATCGGCAGCCAGTTTTGGGTAGCAACTTCGATTAATCCGCCGCCCATGTTGCCTACTACGCCCAGCATGTACATCACTGTCGCCATAGTCGCGGCCAGCAGGGCATGAATGGCAAACAGGAACGGCGCGATGAACAGGAAGGTGAACTCCAGCGGTTCGGTTATTCCCACCAGTACTGCGGTTAGTACCGCCGGGATCAACAGACCGGCGACTTTGGCTTTATTTTCCGCGCTTGCTGTCGCGTAGATCGCCGCCGCAATACCGACTGAACCGAACATTTTGGAATTACCGAACAGCGCGAAACCGCCCTGAGGAAACAACTCTTTTAACGGCAATGTTGATTGGCTGAAAGCCTGAATATTTTCTATCCAGTTAACCTGAATCCCACCTTCCACCGCGACCGGACCATAGATAAAAGGGCCATAAATAAAATGGTGTAAGCCTGTTGGGATCAGAATCCTTTCTAAAAAGGTATAGATCCATACACCGACGGCGCCCGACGCTAACATCAGATCCTGCAATGAGGAAATACCCATTTGAATTTTCGGCCAGATGAGCAGCGTTAACCAGGCAGCAGGCAGCATAATGAAAAAGCTGACAATAACCACATAAGCCGTTCCCTGAAATATGCCGAGATAAACCGGTAACGGTTTATCGTAAAAACGATTATGAATAGCGGTTATCAGGCCGGAAATGGCAATGGCGCCAATAATACTGGTGTCAAGCGTTTTTATTCCGGCAATCATGGTTAATCCGCTTACGCCGCCAATATCGGCAGTGAAATCGACGTTAAAATATCCTCCCCACTGCGTCGCCATAGCTTGAATAAGGTAATTAAACGTGAGGTAGGAAACTACCGAGGCCAGGCAGGCTCTGGCCGGAGCCTGATTGGCAAGGCCAATCGGCAGTCCCAGGGCAAATACCAACGGCATATTGCGAAATATGGTCCAGCCACCTTCTTCAATAACGTGGATGATCTGAAAAAATAAACTATCCGGGTTTGCAAGTTCGCCAACAAACATTGGATTGGTTAGCATAATTGCAAGGCCGACGATAATACCGGCGAACGGGAATAGCAGTACGGGAGTAAACATCGCTCCACCAAATCGCTGGATTTGACTTAGCATAGTTGTAGTCCTTCATTTTAAATTTTGTAGGGGTAAGTTATTTTTTCTGTACGTTTAAATACTTCTTAGTGACTTGAGAATATGAAGATTGAACGAGTCAGGTAGCATTTTAACCAGAGATTTGTGAACTTAATCATGATTTGGTGATAGCCTGAGAGGTACGCTTTTTGGTCTTCTTATAGATCTCTTGGCGCGACCAGTGGGGGTGGCTGCGTAGATTGTCTTTTAAGATATTAATAATTAAATAAATTTCATTGAAAAGGATGCCAAAATGAAACACCCTGATAGTGAGTTAGAGGTCTGAAAGTGATCTATAAATTTATCGCGGAACAGATCCGCTCACGTATAAATTCATCCGAGTTTCGCGTGAGCGAAGCGTTGCCGTCAGAAAAAAAACTGGCCGTTGAATTTTCTGTTTCGCGTATGACGATCCGCAAGGCCATCGAGCAACTGGCGGCGGAAGGTTTGCTACAGCGTCGTCACGGTAGTGGAACCTATGTATTGCAGAAAAATGTTCAACATGAGATCCATGCACTGAACAGTTTTGCTGAGAATATGCATCGTATCGGGCGTATGGGCAACAATGAGGTGATTGATTTTCGTATTATTCCCTCACCACCGGCTATTTCCCGGCAACTGCGCCTGCGGACTGACGAAAAAATCTACTTTGCCCGCCGTATACGCTTTGTGGATGGGAAACCCGTACAGCTAGAAGACAGCTATTTGCCGATTGCCCCTTTTCCCGATCTCTCTATCAAACACTTGCAGGGGTCTAAATTCGCCTACATTGAAGATGAAAAGCACATTGGGATTGCGGGCTGTTATGAGGCTTTTTCTCCGATTCTGGCGGATAGCGCCGTTGCCAGATTATTAAAGGTCAATGAAGGTTCACCGCTGTTACAGATGACGTCACTGGCGCAAACTGTTGACGGTGATTATATCGATTTCTCGATAATGATTTACAACGCTCATGACTATCAGGTGAGCTTTTATATACAACGCAATAAACTCACTTTATAAGTTAAACAGAAAGAGAGCCTCATCGGAATAGTCAACCATAAATGCAAACCGGACAGCCTATAAAGACTGTCCGGTGAGTTTTTTTCGGGCTTATTACGCCGGTCTGATGCCGGATTAATTTAGTTGATAAATACCCGACTGCCACGGTTGCAGTTCCAGCCTGGCGGCATTGGGCTGTACAGGCGCTTTCGCACCGCTTTCCAACAGGGTTTTCTTAATCGAGAAAGCGCCAGGCAGCGAATAGCGGATAGGCTGTTCTTTGAAATTCACCACGATCAGATATTTCTCGCCTTTAAGAGTACGGGTATAGGCATAAACATCGTTATTTTCAGGATCGAGATCTTGAAAAGCGCCGTAGGTGAATGCCGGTGTCGCATGTCTGATTGCAATCAACTGACGGTAGAAATTGTACACGGAATCTGGATCTTTGGTCTGATCCGCCGCGTTTATTTCCTTGTAGTTCGGGTTGATTAGAAACCACGGCTTACCTGTGGTGAAGCCGGCATTGTCGGTGTTGCTCCACTGGAATGGCGTGCGGCTGTTATCACGGCTGGTTTGTTTAACATTTTCCAGAAACTCATCCGGCTTCACTTTTCCCGTTTTAACAAAGTCCTGCCAGAAACCTTTCACTTCAATATCATCGAACTCATCGATCTTTTGGAAAGGATAGTTGGTCATTGCCAACTCCTCCCCCTGATAAATAAAAGGGGTGGCACGTTGGGTTAATGTCACGGTGGCCAGCGCTTTGGCTGAAAGGTCTCGCCACTGCGGGCTATCGTTTCCAAAATGCGAGACACTGCGCGGGTTGTCGTGGTTGTTGAGGAAAAAGGTGTTCCAACCGTACTGGCCAGCCATGTCGACAAGTCTATTGTTTATCTGACGGAATTGGGACAGCGCCCATTCATTCTGACGCCATCTTTCCTCAACAGAACGATCGAGACGAATAAGGTCAAAAGAGAACGCCATATCCAGCTCTTTACGACGCTGGTCAATAAATGGCGCGGCTTCTTCAAGCGGTACGCCAAATATTTCCCCTGCTGTCACTACATCATATTTAGAGAATACTTTCTGATTCATTTCCTGAATATAGCGGTGAAGATTCGGCCCCTGCGTGTAGAGGTAAGTAAAGTTTTTAAGCTGCTCGTCAGTGAGATCAGGGAAAGCCGGGTTTTTCGAGAGCGTAGCGACGGTATCCACCCGCAGACCGGATACGCCTTTATTAATCCAGAAGCGCAACATGTCGTAGACATCTTCACGCATTTTGGGATTATCCCAGTTCAGATCAGGCTGATGCACGCCGAAATAATGCAGGTAATACTGGTCTGTGGCGCTATCTTTCTGCCAGGCCGATCCACCAAATAAAGAGGGGTAGTTATTGGGTGGGTTATCCCCTTTTCCGTCACGCCAGATGTAGTAATCACGATAAGGATTATCTTTCGATTTTCTGCTTTCAACAAACCATTGATTCTGATCGCTGCTGTGATTCACTACCACATCAATCATCAGCCGCATGTCGCGTTTTTTCATTTCGGAAATAAGGCGATCGAAATCATCCATATTTCCATATTCTTTCATTATTTTCCGGTAATCACGGATATCGTAACCATTATCCGTATTCGGTGAATCGTAATGCGGATTAATCCAGATAGCATTAACACCGAGATTTTTTAAATAATCCAACTTCTCGGTAATTCCTTGCAGGTCGCCGATGCCATCTCCGTCGCTGTCTTTAAATGACCGTGGGTAAACCTGATAAAATACGGCTTCTTTCCACCATGCAGGATGAGCTGAAACGCCATCATTAATTGCCACAATAGATAAATTATCTGCTGCTTTTTCTTGCGGTAATGCACTACATAACCCTGAAAAAGTTAAACCTGCCAGTAATACCGCACTAAGTTCTAAACGTCCTTTGACTATAAACATATGATGATCCAGACCACTCATAAATAGTTTTTTTTGATGCTTGACTTATAAGCATCGCTCCATTTCTCGTAGGGTAATTGGTATGAATTTTTTATAAAATTAATATTTCACAAGCTAAATAAGTCATATATCTTGACCTTTAATTACGCACTTTACCGGGTAATTAATGATGGTCAACTTATAGTTCATCGGGTAACTTTATTGTTCTTGATTTATTTCGCTTTGAGAATGTTAATGTGGGGAAAAAAACAGATTGAATAATATTAAAATAAAAAATTAGCAGAGTTATTATATTAAATAAAGTTTTAACCAAAGGTGAAAAAGCGCGGCTGAAAGA
The DNA here is from genome assembly GCF_003666245.1 of Brenneria alni. GTDB lineage: Bacteria > Pseudomonadota > Gammaproteobacteria > Enterobacterales > Enterobacteriaceae > Brenneria > Brenneria alni. The sequence goes on along the minus strand of NZ_MJLZ01000005.1, from coordinate 53,210 downwards.
GCAGCCAGACTTTTTCATGGCGATGCTATATGTTCAGTTGCACCCGGTATCAGTACATACGCCGGCTCATGCCGAGGATATCGATGATTTTGGCGGAAATTTCTTCAACCGAATAATTGGTGGTATTGATGTATTTAATCTGATGCTTGCGAAACAGCGCTTCAACTTCGCTCAGTTCCATGCGGCATTGGCGCAGGGAAGCATAGCGGCTGTTCCCTCTGCGTTCTTCGCGGATTGCCGCCAACCGCTCCGCGTCAATGGTCAGCCCGAACAGTTTATGCTGGAAAGGTTTTAGCGCGTCAGGTAACCGCAGGTTATCCATATCATCGGCAATGAAAGGGTAATTGGCGGCGCGAATGCCGAACTGCATCGCCAGATAGAGACTGGTAGGCGTTTTACCACAGCGTGATACCCCCAGCAGGATAACCTGGGCCTGATCGAGATTACGCAATGAAATACCATCGTCATGCGCCAGCGTATAGTCGATAGCGGCTATACGTGCGTCATATTTCCCCAGATTGTTGGCTGTCAACCCGTGGGTACGGTTGGCGATCGGGGTGGGCGGAATATTGAGTTCTTTCTGTAAAGGCGCAACCAGCGCCTGCACGATATCCTGACAGAATCCCTCGCTGCTGGTGATGATATTGCGCACAGTAGGGGTGACGATAGAGTAAAAAACCAGGGGGCGCACGCCGCTTTGGTGATACAGGGTATTGATCTGCTCACAAACGGCTTTGGCCCGCGCTTCACTTTCGACGAAGGGCAGAGTATAGCTGACGGTGCTTACCGGAAATTGTGACAGCACGGCATGGCCGAGTACTTCAGCCGTAATAGCCGTACCATCTGAGACATAAAATACGCTTCTTTCCATATGAACCCCTTATTATTTGTGCATCACAATTTCGGCAAACATAGCGTTTTATTAAAACTTTAATCAAAACGCCATTTCATTATCCATTTGATAAAAATAATGAACTTCCAGAATATTGGATTTTTACCGCGTTAATCAATCATGAGCGGTGAAATCAGTTTTTTTTCATAGGTTGATCGATTCACCTGTCAGTACTGAATAAAACGCTATGCTACGCTGATTAGGTTGAGACGGGTTCTCGACTGAGTGTTTCCATACCCTAATTGTATGCAGAAAGGATTTTTTCGATGTCCAATAACGGCTCTGATTTGCGTAATGTCCTCTGGTATAACCAGCTCGGTATGCACGACGTTGAGCGGGTAGGGGGCAAAAATGCCTCTCTGGGGGAGATGATCACCAATCTTTCAGAACTGGGCGTTGCCGTTCCCAATGGTTTTGCGACCACGGCACAAGCATTTAATGATTTTCTTAATCAAAGCGGTATCAACCAGCGTATTTATGAATTGCTGGATCATACCGACATTGATGATGTGAACCAATTGGCGAAAGCAGGTACACAGATCCGCCAGTGGATTATTGATACGCCGTTCCAGCCTGAGCTTGAGCAGGCGATCCATGATGCGTATCAACAACTTGCCGAGGGGGAAAAAGACGCCTCGTTTGCCGTGCGTTCTTCCGCCACCGCCGAAGATATGCCGGATGCGTCGTTTGCCGGACAGCAGGAAACCTTCCTGAATGTTCAGGGCATTGATGCGGTGATGATAGCCGTAAAGCACGTGTTTGCTTCCCTGTTTAACGATCGCGCCATTTCGTATCGCGTCCATCAGGGATATGACCACCGCGGCGTCGCACTGTCGGCGGGGGTGCAGCGTATGGTGCGCTCCGATCTGGCGGCTGCCGGCGTGATGTTTACCATTGATACGGAATCCGGTTTTGATCAGGTGGTCTTTATTACTTCTGCGTATGGTCTGGGTGAGATGGTGGTGCAGGGGGCGGTTAACCCTGATGAGTTTTATGTACACAAACCCACCTTGCGCAACAACAAACCGGCGATTGTGCGTCGCAATATGGGCTCGAAAAAAATTCGTATGGTGTACGCCGCCAGTCAGGAGCATGGCAAGCAGGTGCGGATTGAGGATGTCCCGGAGCAGCAGCGTGACCGCTTCAGTCTGACCGATGATGAAGTTCAGGCATTGGCGCGTCAGGCGCTGCTGATTGAGCAGCACTATGGCCGGCCAATGGATATCGAATGGGCGAAGGATGGTCACAGCGGCAAGCTGTATATTGTGCAGGCCAGACCGGAAACCGTTCGCTCCAACGGCCAGGTGATGGAGCGTTATCATTTGCCCTCCAGCGGCGAGGTACTGGTTGAAGGCCGTGCTATCGGCCATCGTATCGGAGCGGGCGAGGTAAAGGTGATTCAGGATATCAGCGAAATGCATCTGATTAATGCGGGTGATGTGCTGGTTACCGATATGACCGATCCTGACTGGGAACCGATCATGAAAAAAGCCGCCGCCATCGTGACTAACCGTGGCGGGCGTACCTGCCATGCGGCGATCATTGCCCGCGAATTGGGGATACCGGCAGTGGTGGGGTGCGGTGATGCCACCGAGCGCCTGCATAAAGGACAGAAAGTGACCGTTTCCTGTGCAGAAGGCGATACCGGCTACGTCTACCAGGATCTGCTGGATTTCACCGTGAAAAGCTCGCAAATTGATGAAATGCCCGACTTGCCGTTGAAAATCATGATGAATGTCGGTAACCCCGATCGCGCATTTGATTTCGCCTGCCTGCCGAATGAAGGGGTGGGACTGGCCCGGCTGGAGTTCATCATCAACCGTATGATCGGCGTACATCCACGCGCCCTGCTGGAGTTTGATCAGCAAACTCCGGCGTTGCAGCGTGAAATCAAAGCATTAATGAAGGGCTATGACGATCCGGTCGAGTTCTATGTCGCCCGCTTGACGGAAGGTATTGCCACGCTGGGGGCGGCATTTTCGCCGAGACGGGTGATCGTCCGTTTATCTGACTTTAAGTCGAATGAGTATGCCAACCTGCTGGGTGGCGAACGCTATGAACCGGAAGAGGAAAACCCGATGTTGGGCTTCCGCGGGGCGGGTCGCTATGTTTCCCCTGATTTCAAAGCCTGTTTTGCCCTGGAATGCGCGGCGGTGAAGCGTGTTCGCAATGATATGGGGCTGAAGAACGTGGAGATTATGATCCCGTTCGTGCGCACGGTTGCGCAGGCGGAAGCGGTGATCGACGAGCTGGCTCGTCAGGGACTGCGGCGCGGTGAGGACGGACTGAAAATCATCATGATGTGCGAGATCCCCTCCAACGCCTTGTTGGCTGAGGAATTTCTGGCGCACTTTGACGGCTTCTCCATCGGTTCAAACGATATGACGCAACTGACATTGGGGCTGGATCGGGATTCCGGCGTGGTTTCCGAGCTGTTTGATGAACGCAATGATGCGGTCAAGGCATTGCTGTCAATGGCGATCAAGGCGGCCAAGAAACAGGGTAAATACGTGGGTATTTGCGGCCAGGGGCCGTCGGATCATGAAGATTTCGCCATCTGGCTGATGGAACAAGGGATTGATAGCCTGTCCCTCAACCCGGATACGGTAGTGCAGACCTGGCTGAATCTGGCGGAACATCAATAACAGACTTGTCGTTACCTGACGCCCGATAGCAAAAAAATGTTATCGGGCGTTGTCGATTATTGGCAATATTCACTGGGTAATCAGGAAAGAGGCGAATTGAGGCGTCATCTCCGCATGAAAGTCTTTATCGGTTTTGGTTATCAGATAAACCGCCAGCCCTAGTTGCTCTGCCAGTTTCAAGGCTTTTTCACTTCCCAGCACCATCAACCCAGTGTCCCAGCCGTCAGCCTCCAGCGCGGTTGGCGCGATAACGGTAACTGAGACCAACTGGTGAGTGATGGGCTTCCCGGTTGAGGGGTCGATGATATGGGAATAACGTTTGCCGTGCTGCTCAAAGTAATTGCGGTAGCTGCCGGATGTGCTGATGGCGTATCCCTGTAAATCCACCGCCGCTTGCATACCGTTTTCCTGATCGGTAGGTTTCTGAATCGCCACGCGCCACGGTATCCCTTCGGCATTGACGCCCCGGCTGGATATTGCTCCCCCAACGGAAACCAGATAGTTGGTGATGCCTTTCCGAGCCATCAGTTGAGCAAGCAGGTCGGCGCCATAGCCTTCCCCCAGTGTCGACAGATCGACATACAGATCGGGTAAGTCTTTCTGAACCCATTCACCACGTTGGTCACTGAGCAGCCGAAGATGGCGGAGTCCGACTTTCTGCCGTGCCTGATCGATCTGCTGCCGGCTGGGGATCTGCGTCGGCTGTTTCTGCGGGCCGAATCCCCACAGATTGACCAGCGGCCCCACGGTAATATCCATAGCGCCGTCGGTTGCCCTGCCGATGCGCTGCGCCGCCAGAATAATGTCGGCCATGCCGTTGCTGATGGGCTGCGGATCGCTGCCGCGATATTGATTAAACCGCGACAGCGTTGAATCTTTACGGTAGGTCGAAATCTCGTTATTGGCCTGCTCCAGTAAGCTATCGATTTCCTGCTTAAGCTGTTCTTTGCTCTGCGTCAGTTCCCCACTGATTTTTACGCTGTAAAAAGTCCCCATCGTTTTCCCCTCAATGGTCAGCAGTGGGCGAGAATCGGCATGGGGCGTGTTATCACAGGCGGTAAGCAGGCAAAACAAGCCACTGAGTAGTAATCCCCTGGCGAGATTTGTCATGAAAAAACTCCTGGAAATGGAAGATAAACAGGAGATTAACAAAAACAGGACTGACCGCCATAAAAAAAAGCCCATCTCAGGGGATGGGCAAAGACTACACACAGCAATTCGTTACTAGCTCTGACGAGGAGGAAGCCTCATTGACGTACAGTAGGTTAAAAATCAGCTCCAAAATCTATGCTAGAGATTATGGCGGGTTGCGTCATTAAGAATCATCCTAATAGTTAATTTTTTTTAAGATTCGAGTATAAAAGCATAGACCTGTTTCAGTAAAACTGAACTGAAAATCAATTTTAAGTAAAATTATTAGGAGTAATCCCGAAAAATGAAATTAAAATCATTAGCATGATTTATTAATAGTCGCAAAAAATATCTTCCACGGCTATTAATATGACATAACCTCAATCACTCTTTGTCGGTTTCCAGCTTGGTCGGGACGCTGACAATGTTCTCCGGCTCAGGGATTTCCCTCATCCAGGCAAAAAGCAGGCGATAGGACACGGCAAGCACGACCGGCCCGATAAACAACCCAATCATGCCGAAAGCCAACAGCCCTCCAATAACGCCACACAGAATTAACAGCAGTGGAAGATCGGCTCCTAAGCGAATCAATATAGGACGGATAAAGTTATCAATGGTGCCGACTATGCAACTCAAGACCAACAGCACTGTCCCCCAGGTGGTATCTCCGCTCCAGTAAAGCCAGATAATGGCGGGGATCAGCACCGGAAGCGGGCCCAACTGCACCAGGCAGAACAGGAACATCAGTACGGTGAGCAGCGTGGTATACGGAATGCCGGCAATGAACAGACCAATGCCGCCTAATAGTGACTGAACAATGGCGGTCACCACCACACCCAGCGCCACGGCGCGGATGGACTGCGCCGCCAGGATGACTGCGGTATCACCACGTTCCTGTCCGAGACGGATAGCGAAGTGACGCACCGCTTTGGCGACCGCTTCCCCTTTGTAGTAAAGCAGTGCGCTGAATAACAGCATCAGGGCACAGTGCATCAGAAAGCGGCCAACGTGCGCCGCCTGCGCCACCAGCCAGGTTGCGGTTTTGCCCGCATAAGGCTGAACTTTGGCGAAAAGGCCGCTGCCGCCGCTTTGCAGCAGGGTTTGCCAGCTATTGAACAGCTTATCGCCGACCAATGGAATGGAGGTAAGCCATTCCAGTTTAGGCGGTGAGAAATTTTCCTGGCTGGCTCCCCAGTTCACTAATGCTGAACTGTTATCAATCGCGCTGCTGACCAATATGGCAATCGGCATCACGAACAGCAGAATCAGTATCAACGTCATGGCAATAACCGCCAGAGAACGCCGTCCCCACAGCAAATGCTGAAGTTTAATCAACAGCGGCCAGGTCGCAATAACCACCATGCAGGCCCAGGCGAATCCCAGAATAAACGGTTGCACCACCCAAAAGCAGGCAATGATCATGATGATGATAAACAGCAGGCTAAATAATATTCTGGCCGGGTCGAAACGTTGAGGCTGAGATTTTTTTATCAATGAAGAGTCCCTCTGTTGTAGACGTAATGTCTGAAAGTCACGCTACTTTGGCAAGGCGATGAAAGCAGCGGTGATTTATCATGAGATATTTCCGTGGTTTTTGACAGTCTGTTGAACATTTTGTTGGTCAAACAGTGTAAACCCAATACTCTGTGTGTTTTTTACCGATACGGCGGCGCACATCATCATGAAATATGATAAAACGTCAGAAGTCTGGCCGTTGGAGCAATGAACAATTGGAATACAGGGACAGTTAGCGCAAAATCGTTTCATTCACAGACACCTAACATCATATTGGCAAACTTTTCTTGTACGGACAGGGTCAAAAAATAATGATCCCACAGATCACTCAGTCACCCGGACTTGTTCAGCCGGTGCTTAACTTTTTGGAAGCATTAAAACAAAACGGCTTCACTGGCGATACAGCGACAAACTACGCCGATCGTCTGACGATGGCGACAGATAACAGCATTTATCAACTGTTGCCGGATGCCGTTGTCTTCCCCCGTTCCACCGCCGATGTTGCAATTTTGGCGCGTCTGGCCGGTGAGGAGCGTTTTCTCAGTCTGACATTCACTCCCCGTGGCGGTGGTACTGGGACTAACGGCCAGGCCCTGAATCGGGGCATTGTGGTTGACATGTCACGCTACATGAACCGCATCCTGGAGATTAACCCGGAGCAGGGTTGGGTCAGGGTGGAAGCAGGGGTGATTAAAGATCAGCTAAATCAGTATCTTAAACCGTTCGGTTATTTTTTCGCGCCTGAATTATCCACCAGTAATCGTGCGACGTTGGGCGGCATGATCAACACCGATGCGTCAGGGCAGGGATCGCTGGTGTACGGTAAAACTTCCGATCATGTGCTGGGTTTACGTGCGCTGTTGCTTGGTGGAGAAATGCTGGATACGCAGGCCATGCCAGTCGTGTTGGCGGAGCAACTGGCGCAGGAGTCGTCTGCGGTCGGGGAGATTTACCATATCGTGCTACACCGTTGCCGTGAGCAGCGTCAGCTTATTCTCGACAAGTTCCCCAAACTGAACCGTTTTCTGACCGGGTACGATTTGCGCCACGTTTTCAGCGATGACTTGCAAACCTTTGACCTGACGCGCATTTTGACCGGTTCTGAAGGAACGCTGGCATTTATTACCGAAGCAAAACTCGATATTACTCCGTTGCCGAAAGTCAGGCGGCTGGTCAATGTCAAATACGATTCTTTCAATTCCGCCTTGCGTAATGCGCCGTTCATGGTGGAAGCGCAGGCGCTGTCGGTTGAAACCGTGGATTCCAGCGTGTTAAATCTGGCCCGCGAAGATATTGTCTGGCACTCGGTCAGTGAGCTGATTACCGACGTGCCGAATCAGAACATGTTAGGGCTGAACATTGTTGAATTTGCCGGTGATGATGAAACGCTGATCAGCGGACAGGTGAACCGGCTATGCGAACGGTTGGATGCGTTGCTGACCGCAGGTGAGGCGGGGGTGATTGGTTATCAGACCTGCAACGATCCGGCGGGTATTGAACGTATTTACGCTATGCGTAAAAAAGCGGTCGGCCTGCTGGGAAACAGTAAAGGATTGGCGAAGCCTATCCCCTTTGCTGAAGATACCTGTGTGCCGCCTCAACATTTGGCGGATTATATTGTTGAGTTCCGTGAGTTGCTGGATAGCCACAACCTGGCCTATGGCATGTTCGGTCACGTGGATGCGGGGGTGCTGCATGTGCGCCCTGCGCTGGATATGTGCGATCCTCAACAGGAAATGCTGATGAAGCAGCTTTCCGATCAAATCGTCGCATTAACGGCGAAATATGGCGGCTTGTTATGGGGTGAGCATGGTAAAGGGTTTCGCGCCGAGTACAGTCCTGCGTTTTTCGGCCCAGACCTGTATGCTGAGTTGCGTCGTATCAAGGCCGCGTTCGATCCTGATAACCGTCTGAATCCGGGTAAAATCTGCGCCCCGCTGGAAGTTGACGCGCCGATGATCAAAGTCGATGCCGCCAAACGCGGAACCTACGATCGCACCATCCCGCTGGCGGTTCGCACCTCCTTTCGCGGCGCGCTGAACTGTAACGGCAATGGTCTGTGTTTCAATTTTGATGCCCGCAGCCCGATGTGTCCTTCCATGAAAATCACCGGCAACCGCATTCATTCGCCGAAAGGCCGGGCGACGTTAGTGCGCGAATGGCTGCGTTTGCTGGCGGAACAGGGTGTCGATCCGCTGGAGCTGGAGAGAAAATTACCGCAGCAGAAACTCAGCCTGCGTGGGTTAATCCAGAAAACCCGCAATACCTGGCACGCTCGTCAGGGAGAGTATGATTTTTCCCACGAAGTGAAGGACGCCATGTCAGGGTGCCTGGCCTGCAAAGCCTGCTCGACACAGTGTCCGATTAAGATCGACGTACCCGGTTTTCGCTCCCGTTTTTTACAGTTGTATCACACCCGTTATTTACGCCCGGTAAGGGATTATCTGGTGGCGAGCGTAGAGAGCTATGCGCCGCTGATGGCGCGCAGCCCCAAAACATTCAATTTCTTTTTGAAAATGCCGTGGGTGAACGCCCTGAGCCGTCGGCAGATTGGCATGGTCGATCTGCCGCTGCTTTCTTCTCCGTCGTTGCGCCAGCAATTTGCCGGTCATCGCGCCAGTAAAATGACGCTGGAACAGTTGGAACAAGTGCCTGGGCAGGAACGTCAGCAATACGTATTAATCGTGCAGGATCCTTTTACCAGCTATTACGATGCCCAGGTGGTGGCCGATTTTGTTCATCTGGTGGAAAAATTGAAGCTGAAACCCGTACTGTTGCCATTTTCTCCGAACGGTAAAGCGCAGCACATTAAAGGCTTCCTGCAAAGTTTTGCGAAAACTGCGGCGAAAACGGCTGATTTCCTTAACCGGGTGGCAAAACTGGGGATGCCGATGGTGGGTGTCGATCCTGCGCTGGTGCTGTGTTACCGCGATGAATACCGTGAAATTCTGGGTGATAAACGGGGCGACTTTACGGTGCAACTGGTGCATGAGTGGCTGATGACGTCGCTGGTGCGGAAAACACCGCAGGCCGCCACCGGCGAGTCCTGGTATCTGTTTGGTCATTGTACTGAAACCACCGCGTTGCCAGCCAGTACCCAGCAATGGGCGGATATTTTCTCCCGCTTTGGCGCCAGACTGGAAAATGTCAGCGTCGGCTGTTGTGGTATGGCGGGAACCTATGGTCATGAAAGCAAGAATCTGGTGAATTCGCAGGGTATTTATGCGCTGTCCTGGCAACAGGCATTACAAAAGTTACCGCAAAAGCGTTGTCTGACCACAGGTTACTCCTGCCGCAGCCAGGTGAAACGGATGGAAGGCAGCGGGTTGCGTCATCCATTACAGGCCTTGCTGGAGATTATCTGATGCTATGGAAACGACAGGTTACGCTTGAACAGCTCAATCAGCAAAGTCAGGGGTGCATGGTTGGCCTGCTTGGCATCCGCTACACCCGGATAGCGGACGATCATCTTGAAGCAATAATGCCGGTGGATCCTCGTACCCGCCAGCCATTTGGCTTGCTGCACGGAGGGGCTTCTGTGGTTCTGGCTGAGTCGCTCGGCTCGGTGGCCGGATACTTGTGTACCGAAGGGGAACAGCAGGTGGTGGGAATGGAAGTCAATGCCAATCACTTACGTGCGGTGGTTGACGGTGAAGTACGCGGTGTGTGTCGCGTATTACACGCCGGGAGACGCAATCAGGTCTGGCAGATTGATATTTTCGATAGCCACAATCGCCTATGTTGCACGTCACGCCTGACAACCGCGGTAATTATCCCGTAGCCCTATGCCAGCAACCTGGACAGTCGGCACTTTACTGTCTGGTCAGTGTTGCTGGCTGCTGACGCTGTTCACCCAATAATTCATTCACCTGTAACGGCGTTATTTAATTTACTCACGCTGGACTGATCATCGGGCGTCAGGGTAAAAAAGGCACCCGCTTGACGAAATCGGTCTGGAAAGCGGTGGCTTTATCCCATGATCCCTGCATACTCAATTGATGACAGATGGACTTCAGCGTATTGCGCGCAAAGTAGTAGCTCTGCACTCGGAAGAGATGGCAGCGCTCCTCATTATTTATTTCTTTAATCAATCTGTTATGTAATTTTATCAATGCATGTAAATAGCTGTCGTCGTCGCCATTTCGCAGACATAAATCGACCATGTCCATGCAGGCGTTGTGATAGCGGCGCAGATGATCGATATGGCTGCCTGGCCGGTTCAGGCGTGCCTCCGCCATATAGAAATCCACTGTGGCATCCCGGATTTGAAATTTATATTCGTCAATCTGATGTTGCAGCCAGGCATTCATGGAAAGCATGGTTAACGACCCTGGATATTAAATGATAATCATTATCATATTTATAAAAATAGCCGGGATCAATGGGGAAAATGGACTTTATCGTCGGCACGGGACAAAAATTTGCCAGCGATGAGATTAAATCTTCATTTACTTTGCCTGTTTTATAAATAGGCATCCTCAATGAATGTTATACTAATGATAATGAATTGATAATTTTTTTGCACAACAAGCCTGGGCTAAATGCATTTTAGCCCTTATTTATCAAATTGTTGGCTTTGAGTATCGTCCGCAGATGTAGCTAAATTATGCTGATGGGAAAAGCAATTACCATCAATAAAAATGAAATGTTACGAATAGCCCTGCGAAACAAGAGGTTGAAGCTGTATCCATTATCACTAACATTAGGGTAAACCAGTCTGAAACTGGTGCCACACGTAATGAGGTATGTTATGCAGACGGAAAATGTAGGGACTTTTTCTCTGGATGAAAATGTCTGGCAAGGACTGACACTAACAGACAGCGCAGTAAAACAGATAACGAATTTAATGCAGCAGGATGCGGCGGTAAAAGGTTTACGGCTAGGGGTTAAGCAATCTGGTTGCGCCGGGTTTGGCTATGTGCTGGATCTGGTGCGCCAGTCCGAAACGGATGACTTATTGTTCGAACGCGACGGCGCAAGACTTTATGTACCGCTAAAGGCGATGCCTTTTATTGATGGCACCGAGCTCGATTTTGTCCGTGAAGGGCTGAATCAGGTGTTCAAGTTTAATAATCCCAAAGCGCAACATGCCTGTGGATGTGGTGAGAGCTTTGGCATTTAAGTGATGAAAAATTATGGCTCGTAGTACAGTAGAAGTACCTGATGATGTTCAGATTTGGATGGGCGATGGGCGCTATAAAGAAGGCTTCTTCACCGAACTGGCGACAGATGAACTGGCGCGCGGGATCAACGAAGAGGTTGTCCGGGCGATCTCGGCCAAGCGCAATGAACCGGAGTGGATGCTGGAGTTCCGGCTCAACGCTTACCGGGCATGGCTGGAAATGGACGAACCGCACTGGCTGAAAGCCCATTACAAGAAACTCGATTATCAGGATTATAGTTATTACTCCGCGCCATCCTGCGGCAGTTGCGATGACACCTGCGGCTCTCAGCCGGGCGCCACACAGCAGTCAGGCATTACGGAAGTCAATAATTACCTGACCAGCGAAGTCGAAAACGCCTTTAATCAGCTAGGGGTGCCGGTGCGCGAAGGTCAATCGGTGGCGGTGGACGCTATTTTTGACTCGGTTTCCGTGGCCACCACGTACCGGCATGAGCTGGCCGAACAGGGGATTATTTTCTGTTCCTTCAGCGAGGCGATTCAGGAGCACCCTGAGTTGGTTCGTCAGTATCTCGGTACTGTGGTGCCGTCGAATGACAACTTTTTTGCGGCGCTGAATGCCGCGGTCGCTTCCGACGGCACTTTTGTCTATATCCCGAAAGGCGTGCGCTGTCCGATGGAACTGTCCACCTATTTCCGCATTAATGCGGCCAAAACCGGACAGTTTGAGCGTACTATCCTGATTGCCGATGATGACAGTTATGTCAGCTACATTGAGGGGTGTTCCGCCCCGGTACGTGACAGCTACCAGCTTCACGCGGCAGTGGTTGAAGTGATCATCAATAAAAATGCCGAAGTGAAATATTCTACGGTGCAAAACTGGTTTGCCGGTCAAGAAAGCGAAGGCGGGATCCTCAACTTCGTGACCAAGCGGGCGCTGTGTGCCGGTGAGTACGCGAAAATGTCATGGACGCAATCAGAAACCGGCTCGGCCATTACCTGGAAATATCCCAGCGTGATTTTGCGTGGCGATCATTCGGTCGGCGAATTTTTTTCCGTCGCGCTCACCAATGGCCGTCAACAGGCGGATACCGGCACCAAGATGATACATATCGGCAAAAACACCCGTTCGACCATCATCTCCAAAGGGATTTCCGCCGGACACAGTGAAAACACCTACCGCGGGCTGGTGAAAATCATGCCGAGCGCTACCAACGCCCGTAATTTTACCCAGTGCGACTCCATGCTGATTGGCAGCGATTGCGGCGCGCATACCTTCCCGTATGTTGAAGTGCGCAACAACACCGCACAATTGGAGCATGAAGCGACGACATCGAAGATTGGCGACGATCAGCTATTTTACTGCCTGCAACGCGGCATCAGTGAAGATGATGCGATCTCGATGATCGTCAATGGCTTCTGTAAGGATGTTTTCTCTGAGCTGCCGCTGGAATTTGCGGTAGAGGCGCAAAAGTTACTGGCGATTAGCCTGGAACATAGTGTGGGTTAACTCGCCTACCGGGGTTTTCATTAATAAAGAAAATCACCGGTTACGAAAATGATGAGCGTCACAAGGTGTAAGACGCCTGAAGGATAGAGCATGTTAAGTATTGAAAATTTGAAAGTCAGCGTAGAAGGCAACGAGATCATTAAAGGGCTTAACCTCAATATTAAGCCGGGTGAAGTCCATGCCATTATGGGGCCGAACGGCTCAGGGAAAAGTACGCTCTCCGCGACGCTGGCCGGGCGTGAAGAATATGAAGTGACCGACGGTACGGTGAGTTTTAAAGGCAAGGATTTGCTGGAGTTGGCGCCTGAAGATCGAGCCGGTGAAGGCATCTTTATGGCGTTTCAGTATCCGGTGGAAATTCCCGGCGTCAGCAACCAGTTTTTCCTGCAAACCGCGGTCAATGCCGTGCGTAAATACCGGCAGTTGGAACCACTGGACCGTTTCGATTTCGCTGACTTTATTGAAGACAAAATCAAGTTGCTGAATATGCCAGCGGACTTGTTGACCCGTTCAGTCAATGTCGGGTTCTCCGGCGGGGAAAAGAAGCGTAACGACATTCTGCAAATGGCGGCGTTGGAACCGGATTTATGCATCCTGGACGAGACCGATTCCGGTCTGGATATTGATGCGTTGAAGATTGTCGCCAACGGGGTGAACTCGCTGCGCAACCAGCAGCGTGCATTTATCATCGTAACGCACTACCAGCGTATTCTGGATTATATCAAACCAGATTATGTTCACGTTCTGTATCAAGGGCGTATCGTTAAATCCGGTGATTTCTCGCTGGTGAAACAGTTGGAGGAGCAAGGCTATGGCTGGCTTACCGACCAACAATAAAACGACCGTTGAACAGAAACAGGGAAAAGCCTTACGCCAGTGGCACCACCTGTTTGAAAGCTATAGTCCTCAGCGATCGGCGGCGGCTCACCAGCACTGGCAGGAAGTTCTGCGTCTGGGGTTGCCTCACCGCAAACATGAGCACTGGAAATATACGCCGCTGGACGGGCTGCTGGCGCACGAATTTGTGGCTCCCGCAGTACGGCAGGTCGACCAGGCAACGCTGGATGCGCTGGCATTGCCGGTTGATTGCTGGCGACTGGTGTTTATTGATGGCGTATTCAGCGCGGAACTCAGTGACACGCAGTGGGGGCCTTACCAGATTGATGTCAACGCATCACGTAGCCACGGTGAATTACCGGCTGCCATCCAGCCAGACGTTTTTCTGCACCTGACTGAAAGTCTGGCGGTTGAAAGTACGCTGATTCGCTTAAGCGCAGGCCAGCAGGCGGAAAAACCGTTGTATTTACTGCACATCAGCAGCGGTCAGGCTCCGGCATCCGCACTGAATACCGTACCTCACCGCCATCACCTGAATGTTGAACGCGGCGCCAGCGCGCAGATTATCGAACATTATGTCAGCCTTGATGAGCAGGCGCATTTTACCGGTGCGCGATTGACAATTAACGCCGCGCAAAACAGCCGTGTCAACCATGTGAAGCTGGCGTTTGAAGCGGCGGCTAGCTATCACTTTTCACATAATGATTTGGTGTTGGCGCGTGATGCGCAGGTTAGCAGCCACAGCTTTTTGCTTGGCGCCGGTCTGACCCGTCACAACACCAGCGCCCAGCTTAATGGCGAGGGCACCAATCTGGCGATGAACAGCCTCATCCTGCCCATCGGCAGCGAGGTCTGTGATACCCGCACTTATCTGGAACATAACGACGGGTACGGTGAAAGCCGCCAGTTACATAAAACTATCGTCAGCGATCGGGCTAAAGCGGTGTTTAACGGCATGATCAAAGTGGCGCCCCACGCCCTGAAAACCGATGGTCAGATGACGAACAACAATCTGTTATTGGGACGGCTGGCCGAAGTGGATACCAAACCGCAGTTGGAAATCTATGCTGATGATGTGAAATGCAGCCACGGCGCCACCATCGGGCGTATGGATGAGGAGCAACTGTTCTATCTGCGTTCGCGTGGTATTACCCAACAGGATGCGCAGCAGATGATCATTTTTGCTTTTGCCGCCGAGGTGACGGAAGCCATTGCCGATGAGTCATTAAGAGAGGTGATCTTAAAACGTATTGCGCAGCGCTTGCCGAATGCACAGGCCGACTTATTAAAGGCAGATCTATGAGTTATCCAATCGAACAGGTTCGGGCCGATTTTCCGCTGCTGGCAACCGAAGTGAACGGGCAGCCGCTGGCTTATCTGGACAGTGCCGCCAGCGCACAAAAACCGCAGGCGGTGATTGACCGGGAACGGGCATTTTATCAGCATGAATATGCCGCCGTGCATCGCGGCATTCATACCCTGAGCGCACAGGCTACCAGTGCGATGGAAGCGGTACGCGAACAGGTGGCTTCTTTCATCAATGCCGCGTCGGCAGAAGAAATTGTTTTTGTCCGTGGTACGACGGAAGCCATTAATCTGGTGGCGAACAGCTATGGGCGTACTTTCCTCCAGCCGGGTGACAATCTCATCATCACCGAGATGGAACATCACGCCAATATCGTTCCCTGGCAGATGTTGGCGCAAGCTCGGGGTGTTGAAGTCCGCGTATTACCGCTGGCATCCGATGGTACGTTGGATCTGGCCAGCCTCCCGGCGTTGCTGGATGAACGTACCCGCTTACTGGCGGTAACGCACATTTCCAACGTGCTTGGCACGTTGAACCCGGTTAAAGAGATCATTGCTCAGGCAAAAGCCGCGGGTGCGGTTGTTCTGGTGGATGGCGCCCAGTCGATTATGCATCAGTCGATCGACGTACAGGATCTGGATTGCGATTTCTTCGTTTTTTCGGGACACAAGATTTATGGTCCCTCGGGGATCGGTGTGCTGTATGGCAAAAGTGCGTTGTTACAGGCAATGCCGCCGTGGGAAGGCGGCGGGGCGATGATCCGTCAAGTGAGTTTGCGCACCGGAACCACCTATGCCGATGCCCCGTGGCGCTTTGAGGCCGGATCGCCGAATACCGCCGGTATCATGGGGTTGGGCGCGGCCTTGAATTATGTTCTGGCTCTGGGGCGTGAAGCGATTCAGCGCTATGAGTCCTCTCTCATGCGTTATGCGCTGGAGGCGCTGATGCAGGTTCCTGATTTAGCACTGTATGGACCCGCAGAACGACAGGGCGTTATTGCCTTTAATCTTGGGCAGCACCACGCCTATGATGTCGGAAGTTTCCTCGATCAGTATGGCATTGCGATTCGCACCGGCCACCACTGCGCGATGCCGCTGATGGAACACTATGGTGTTTCCAGTATGTGCCGCGCCTCGCTGGCCATTTATACTACACGCGAAGAAATTGACCGGCTGGTTGCCGGGTTGCAACGCATCCGTCGATTACTGGGGTAGGGGTGTAAACACCGCTTTTATTGCCTGGGGAGGAAAAATGGCAAGTCTGCCGGATCCGCAGAAATTAGTGCGTAATTTTTCGCGCTGTCATAATTGGGAAGAGAAGTATCTTTATATCATTGAGCTGGGCGCCCGGCTGGAACCCCTGCCTGATGCGTGGCGACAGGCTGAAAACCTGATTTCAGGGTGCCAGAGTCAGGTATGGATAATCATGCAGCGTGATGGTCAAGGTCTGATTACCCTGCATGGAGACAGTGATGCGGCTATTGTGAAGGGGCTGATTGCCGTGGTATTCAGTCTTTATCAGGGGCTGACTGCGCAGGAGATCGTGGAACTGGACGTGCGCTCTTTCTTTCAGGAGCTGGCATTGAGCCAGCATCTGACCCCATCCCGCTCACAGGGGCTGGAAGCCATGCTACGGTCTATCCGTGTCAAGGCGATGTCATTATCTTAGCATCCGCTTGTAGTTGTCATCATCCCCGTGAAAACGGGGAACCATTCCGATATTTCAGAATTAGTCCCGTAGATTTATTTCCAGCTAAATTTTACCCTGACCTTCTTTTTGTAAAAATATGAATATCAATATCTTGATTTATAAATAAAATATTCTTTTGTTACCCTAATGCTAATATAGCAGGAGCATGATACTGGTTTCTAAAACAGAACCAGACATCGTTTATAAACCGACACCAGATCCGTGATGTAGGGAATTTTGTATGAAATGCGCATTAACTTTACTTGGTATGGTCTTTGCGACATATCTGGCAGGCAGTGCCACCGCCAGGGCGACAGAATATCCGTTGCCGCCGCCAAACAGTCGTCTTATCGGTGAGAATATCGCCTATACCGTCCCCAATGATGGTCGCCCGCTGGAAGAGGTTGCCGCTGATTTCAAGATTGGTTTATTGGGGATGCTGGAAGCAAATCCCGGAACCGATCCCTACCTGCCAAAAGCGGGTTCGACATTAACGATCCCGACTCAGATGCTGCTGCCGGATACGCCGCGTGAGGGGATTGTGGTTAACCTAGCGGAACTGCGGCTTTATTACTATCCGAAAGGTAAGAATACCGTCATCGTGTATCCTATCGGTATCGGTCAGTTAGGGCGTAAAACACCGTTAATGACAACGTCAGTTTCAGAAAAACGAGCGAACCCAACCTGGACGCCAACAGCGAATATCCGCAAACGTTATCTGGAAGAGGAGGGCATCACCCTCCCGGCGGTGATCCCAGCTGGCCCTGATAACCCGATGGGACTCCACGCCCTACGCCTTGCAGCGCACGGCGGCGTGTACCTGATCCATGGCACGAATGCGAATTTTGGTATTGGTATGCGTGTCAGCTCCGGTTGCATCCGGCTGCGGCCTGATGATATCGAAGCCTTGTTTAACACCGTTCCTGTCGGTACGCGTGTACAAATCGTCAATGATGCGATTAAGACTTCGCTTGAACCAGATGGCAAACGCTATGTAGAGGTCCACCAGCCATTATCCAAAACGGATCAGGATGACCCGCAAACCATGCCGATCAGTATCAATAAAAAGACCAAAGAATTTATTGATAACGACGACACCGACGCCAAAGCCGTAGCGGATGCCATTGTGCGTCGCTCTGGTATGCCGATACTGGTTAATATCGGTCAGGATATAAATACCTATCAGGAATCGATGCAGTCAGCGTCTGATGGCTCAGAGGCGCTACAGGGCGCGCCAATAACGGCTGTTAGTGCATCGTCGGCGGAAACGGCGAATCACCCGGCAGCGGGTGTTCAGTAGCGGCAGAATTTGCAGCAGAGCAATGGGTGTGCAGTTGTGCGCCCTGATAAGCAAAATCAATAGAAGTGATTTGAAGACAAAAAAATGGCGCACATTGTGCGCCATTTTCACTACTTGACCAGTTCGATTACTTTTTGTAAGTACGAACTTGGTTGTCCAGACGCTGGTTAGCACGAGCTGCGTCGTCTTTAGCAGCCTGTACGTCAGAGCGGATTGCGTTCACGTCGTTGCTCAGTTGGTCAACTTTAGCGTTCAGAGTCTGAACGTCAGAAGACAGCTGATCAATTTTAGCATTGCTGGAACAACCTGCCAGCAGAGTAGAACCCAGGATTACCGCGCCCAGTACCAGTTTAGTACGATTCATTATTAATACCCTCTAGATTGAGTTAATCTCCATGTAGCATTACAAGTATTACACAAACTTTTTTCTAATGAGAATAAATTTTTGATAAGAACATGCTTAATTTCGATTGTTCGCTCAAAGAAGCAGCGAGTTTTACAGAGCAATGAAAAAAGTAAGGAAAACAGGGCCATTTCTATCGGAAAAGTCTGGGCTTTTGACTATTAGAATTATATGTTAAACAAACGCATTAATTTGGTTATGACGACGAGTGTGATAACGACAGAATATAAAAAAGCGCCATTCAAGGCGCTTTTTTAATATGTGTGACAACCGCTGATTTAGAGACGATGCACTGATGCCGTATTGGTGGTTCCGCTTGGAACCAACGCGCCGGAAACCATTACCACAACATCGCCAACCTGAGCATAGCCGCTGTTTAACGCGGCCTCTTTACCGATTCGGTAGAAATCATCGGTAGAGGCAATTTCTTTTACCAGCAGCGTATCGACGCCTTTACTTAGCAGAAGCTGGCGGGCAGTGACTTCATTGGTCGTCAGCGCCAGGATCCGTGCATTGGGGAAGTATTTACGGATGGATTTAGCTGATTTGCCGCCACTGGTCGCCACCACGATCAGCGGCGCATCCAGCTTCTCAGCCGTCTCAACCGCGCCTCGGCACACGGCTTCCGTAATACGCAGCCTGCCCAGGGACTTGATGGTATCCAGACGAGACTTCATCACGGTGTCGGTACGTCGGCAAATCGTTGCCATGATAGTGACGGACTCAAGCGGGTATTTCCCTTTGGCGCTTTCCCCCGACAGCATGACGGCATCAGTACCATCAATGATGGCGTTAGCCACGTCACCCGCTTCAGCGCGGGTAGGTCGTGGATTTTTGATCATGGAGTCCAGCATTTGCGTGGCAGTGATAACGACTTTACGGGCTACGTTACATTTTTCAATCATCATTTTCTGCGCGAAAATCACTTCTTCAACTGGAATCTCAACACCCAGATCGCCACGTGCAACCATAATGCCGTCAGAGGCTTCCAGAATTTCGTCGAAATTATTCAGACCTTCCTGGTTTTCGATTTTAGAAATGATCTGAATGTGTTCGCCACCGTGCTGTTTCAGGTGCGCACGAATTTCTTCAACATCAGAACGTTTACGGATAAAAGAGGCTGCAATAAAATCGACGCCTTGTTCGCAGCCAAAAATCAGATCACGTTTGTCTTTTTCTGCCAGTGCCGGCAGTTGGATGGAGACGCCCGGCAGGTTGACACCCTTGTTTTCGCCCAGATCGCCATTGTTTAATACTTTGCATACCACCTGATTGCCGTTGATTGCCGTCACTTCCATGCCGATCAGACCATCATCGACCAGCACGGTATTACCGACGCTCAAATCTTGAGGGAAGCCAGCATAGGTAACTGCAACCCGTTCATTATTGCCGATGACGCTCTGGTCAGTGATGAAAGTAAACGTCTGACCGGCCGTCAGGGAAACATCAGAACCATTTTCCAGCTTCATGGTACGGATTTCCGGTCCCTTGGTGTCAAGCAGAATGGCCGCCTGTTTACCGGTTTTTGCCAGCACGGCGCGCAGGTTTTTAATACGTTGACCATGTTCAACATAATCCCCGTGCGAGAAGTTCAGGCGCATAACATTCATGCCTGCGTCCAGCATGTTGCTCAACATGTCTTCTGATTCTGTTTTGGGCCCGATGGTGCAAACAATTTTTGTCTTTTTCATACGATAGCTTCTACAAGTTGTGATGGATAAAAAAACGAGTGAACCGGCGGTAACGCGAGATTAACCCCCGGAAAAAATGCTTTTGGAAACAGTCTGAAAGAGATAAATATAGATAATGAAGTACATAACCGATCACCGCGTCTGGCAACGGGATAAGGGTAAACGATGCCTTTGTTAACGATATTAATGATAGCGGCACGTTGGTTAGCTGAAACCATTCAATTGAAACAACGTTCCGTATTATAGTTATTAACCGATGAGAAACAAGATGTTCGACGGCACCAAAGCGAATATTTTAGCCAGTTTACGCAAAAAACCTAACGATTTGTCTTTTTTACCGAGTGATGTTGCGCAATTACTGAGGAAAATCGCTTTCTGTCAATGGCTGAAGCGTTAAGTATATTGTGTGATAATGTGCTGTTGATCACTTCTTTCTTTGAAAAAGAAAAGAATATGTAAATAAAATGTTTTCTGTCGATCCATATCACGTTTCTGTTCAGTCGGTGTTGAGAAGATCATGATAAGTGGTAGTTTGTCCACCATTAAGGATTGTTACTGCAAAAGCAGGCAAAACCAGATATCCGTTCTCTTGGCGGATGTCTGGTTTTTTTGTTTCCAAGGTATGAATAATGAAAATTGCCAAGATACTCAACAATAATGTCGTGACGATTATCGACGAAAACAATAACGAGTCAGTTGTGATGGGGCGGGGGCTTGGTTTCAAAAAGCATACTGGCGATCGGCTGGATGAATCGCTGATTGAACGTGTGTTTGTACTGAAAAGCGGCGAATTGACATCACGCCTGAGAGAGCTGCTTTCAGAGATCCCACTAGACGTGATCACCACCGCTGATAAAATCATTTTGCTGGCAAAAGAGCGTCTGCCGGGAAAGTTGCAAAACAGTATTTATATCTCTTTAACCGATCACTGCCACTTTGCGATTGAACGGCACAAACAAGGGGTCAATATTCGTAATGTGCTGCTGTGGGAGATAAAGCGTCTATACCAGAAAGAGTTTGCGATCGGCATGGAGGCGTTGGATATTATTGAGCAGCGCTTGTCTGTGCGATTGCCGGAAGATGAAGCGGGCTTTATTGCTTTGCATTTAGTTAATGCGCAACTTGATAGTGAAATGCCGGAAGTTATTCATATTACAAAGATCATGCAGGAAATCCTGAATATTGTTAAATACCAGTTAAACCTGGACTATAATGAGCAGGCATTAAGTTATCATCGCTTCGTCACTCATCTTAAGTTTTTTGCGCAACGGCTCATTGGGAAAAACACTGTATTCAGTGATGATGAATCATTACATGATGTAGTTAAAGAAAAATATCATCTTGCTTATATTTGTGCTGAAAAAATACAAGCCTATATCGATCAACAGTATAATTATAGTTTGACCAAAGAGGAGTTAATGTTTTTGACTATCCATATTGAGCGGGTAAGAACAGAATTGCTTGAAAAGGAGTAAATAAAATTTGCTGTTCGTCACATAATGGCAATAGAGTAGAGATAAATTACTTGCACAGATCCAGGTTTGGATAATAGAATTTGTGCAGTAGCAAAGACAGTAAAATCAGGATTGTCACTGTACTGCTGAATATCAGTTTTACAGGCAAAACCTAAACCATTTTTTTCATGAACCACTATTAGGTGGCGAGAAAAATGGTTTAGGTTTTTTTTCGTCTAAAAAATAATATTGGACGTTCGTAATGTCCTGCTTGATATATGTGGTTACTGAGCGTTAAGGAAAGACAATGAAATACAAGATATTAGCCAGTGAGATACTTGAAGGCGTTGGTGGCAGTGGTAATGTGAACAGCGTATTACATTGCGCAACGCGGCTTCGTTTTAAATTAAAAGATAGAAAGAAAGCGGATGTTGCCGCGCTGAAAGATAACCCTGGAATTATTATGGTAGTCGAAAGCGGCGGTCAGTTTCAGGTAGTTATCGGTAATCATGTAAACGAAGTTTATAATGATTTCCTTACTTTTTCGGGTATCACTGAGCACGCTAATGCTGATCTTGACAACGAGGGTAAGCAGCCAAAGGAAAATATTTTCTCACGCTTTATCGATATTATTGCCGGGATTTTTACCCCGCTGATGGGGATTATGGCCGCATCAGGAATATTAAAAGGTTTTTTAGCTTTGAGTCTGGCTTGCGGTTGGTTAATGGAAAGTAGTGGGACGTATAAATTATTATTTTCCGCCAGCGACTCACTATTTTATTTTTTACCCATCATCCTCGGTTATACCGCTGGTAAAAAATTTGGCGGGAATACTTTCGTTACTATGGCGATCGGCGGTGCGCTGGTGCATCCAACTATGATCGATTCGTTTAATGCCATGTCAGTGGCGGATTATCAACCGCTGCATTTTCTGGGAATACCGATTACGTTTATCAATTATGCATCATCGGTGATTCCAATTATTTTCGCCGCATGGATTTCTTGCCGCCTGGAAAAACCGCTGAATGTAATATTACATACCAATATCCGTAATTTCTTTACTCCGGCGCTATGCCTGTTAATTACCGTGCCACTAACGTTTTTATTGATCGGCCCGGTCGCCACCTGGTTGAGCCAGCAATTGGCACACGGTTATCAGTTTGTTTATGGCGCCAGTCCGACAGTTGCCGGGGCGTTTATGGGCGCCATGTGGCAGGTGTGTGTCATATTCGGTCTGCACTGGGGGTTTGTTCCATTAATGATGAATAATTTCAGCGCATTAGGCCAGGATACCCTGATACCTTTGCTGATCCCCGCTGTACTGGGGCAGGCAGGCGCTGCGCTGGGCGTATTTTTACGTACACGGGATATAAAGTTGAAAGGCATCTCCGGTTCGGCATTTTCAGCAGCGATTTTCGGTATCACAGAGCCTGCGGTCTACGGCGTCACGCTGCCATTGCGCCGTCCCTTTATCTTTGGTTGTATCGGCGGGGCTATGGGGGCATCGGTACTGGGATATTTCCATACGGTTCAATACTCATTCGGGCTGCCCAGTATTTTTTCCTTTACGCAAATCATTCCGGCTACCGGCTTTGATGACTCCGTGTGGGCGGCCATTGCCGGTACGGTAATCGCCTTTGTGTTCGCTGCGCTGGCCAGCTACCTGTTTGGGATAAAAAAAGATGTCGTATCGGAAACTCCTGCAATGGAAACGGCCCCGAAACGCACCGTTTCAGGGCGCCAGCACTCCATCAGCAGCCCCATCGCAGGTGAAACCCTTCCATTAGAGCAGGTTGCCGATCAGACGTTTGCCAGCGGGTTAATGGGGAAAGGTATTGCCATCAAGCCGCAGGTCGGGCGGGTGGTTTCACCGATAAATGGCGCTGTCGCATCACTGTTTAAAACCCATCACGCCATTGGTCTGGAGTCTGATGATGGCGCCGAAGTGTTAATTCATGTTGGGATTGATACCGTAAAACTAAATGGGCAGTATTTCACTGCTCACGTCAAAACCGGCGATACGGTGAAGCAAGGGGATTTGCTGGTGGAGTTTGATTATCAGGCTATTGAGGCGGCGGGGTATGACACCATCACCCCCGTCATTATTACCAACAGCGACGACTATATTGATGTGTTGCCCGTGGCGGAAAACGCCGTACAGGAACTGGCGCCATTATTAACGTTAATACGCTGATTAACAAGAATATTTATCACCATAATTGGGAAGGAGAGAAAAAATGAGCCACCGTTTTCCTGAAGGTTTTTTGTGGGGCGGCGCGATTGCGGCCAATCAGGTGGAAGGCGCGTATTTAACCGATGGTAAAGGGCTGTCAACATCGGACTTACAGCCGCATGGCGTTTTTGGCGAGATTGTAGAAAGAACGGCGGGAGACAGCGGAATCAAGGATGTGGCGATCGACTTTTATCATCGTTATCCAGAGGATATCGCGCTGTTTGCCGAGATGGGATTCAAGTGCCTGCGTACTTCCATTGCCTGGACGCGCATTTTTCCTCAGGGGGATGAGGACTTACCGAATGAGGCAGGGCTGGCGTTTTATGACCGCCTGTTTGATGAATTGGCAAAACATAATATTACGCCATTAGTGACATTGTCACATTATGAAATGCCCTATGGGTTGGTGAAAAACTATGGCGGCTGGGGCAATCGGCAAGTGATTGCCTTTTTTGAGCGTTATGCCCGCACGGTATTCCAGCGTTTTCAGCATAAGGTCAAACACTGGTTGACGTTTAACGAGATTAATATGTCGCTACATGCGCCGTTTACCGGCGTCGGTTTGCCGGAAAACAGTGATAAATCGGCTGTTTATCAAGCGATTCATCATCAACTGGTCGCCAGCGCTAAGGCGGTAAAAGCTTGTCACGACATTATTCCCGATGCAAAAATCGGCAATATGCTGCTGGGCGGGTTGCTCTATCCGCTAACGTGTAAACCGACTGATGTGCTGGAAACCTTGCATCAGAACCGGGAATGGTTGTTCTTCGGTGATGTTCAGGCGCGTGGTAGTTACCCTGCCTATATGAAACGTTTCTTTAAGCAGAACGCTATCGAATTACAGATAACCGATGATGACCGGGCGGCGCTCAAAGAAACCGTTGATTTTATTTCCTTCAGCTATTACATGAGCGGCTGTGTGACCGTTGATGAGGAACTCAACCAAAAGGCGCGCGCCAATATTCTGAATATGGTGCCGAACCCGCATCTGGCAAGTTCGGACTGGGGCTGGCAGATCGATCCTGAAGGGCTGCGCATATTGCTGAATGTGTTGCATGACCGTTATCAGAAACCACTGTTTATCGTAGAGAATGGATTAGGCGCCAAAGACCAGATTGAAAGCGACGGCAGCATCAATGACGACTATCGTATTCAGTATCTTAACGATCATCTGGTTCAGGTTGGTGAAGCGATTGAAGATGGTGTTGACGTTCTCGGCTATACCTCCTGGGGGCCGATCGATTTGGTGAGCGCCTCGAAAGCGGAAATGTCTAAACGTTACGGTTTTATTTATGTTGACCGCGACGATCAGGGAAATGGAACGCTTGAACGGAAAAAGAAGAAGAGTTTTTACTGGTATAAAGAGGTGATTAACAGTAATGGAGAAAGTTTAAACAGAAAAAAATAATAATATTTTCATAAAAAATAGCGACGATTATTGTTTTTTACTGCAATAATCGTTGCTGTAAGAAAAATCGTAAAATGGAGATGAATAATTTAATTATTAAAAATAGATATTTTAATTTTACATTTATTTCTTATCTTAATCTGACCACGGGAAAACTATGAAGCTAAAAAATAGTTTTATTATCATAACTGCGTTGTTGTATTCAATACCCTTTCATTTATCAGCGAATGAAATGTTGACGATTGAACAACGTCTGGCCGCTTTAGAACAGGATTTAAGAGAAACAAAGCAGGAGCTGAAAAGATATAAAGAAAGAGAAAGGAAAAATATTGTTATTTCAAATAAAAATAATAGACCTGTAAAAGATGAACAAACTAATACCTATGTTACTAATGATAATGCACAGTCGGTAATAAAATCACCGGAAGATAAAGCAAAAAATACCGTTACACTGGTATCGGGAAATTCGCCTGATGATAAAAAGGTAAATTCATCAATGACGCTGAATGAACTGAGTCAGTACATGAAAGAAGATATCGGCTTCACTTATAGTGGTTATTTCCGTTCCGGCTGGGCCACCGGTTCCCGAGGCGCGCCGAAGTCCTACGCTATCGGTTCTCTGGGACGCTATGGTAATGAACATGGCGCGTGGTTCGATCTGCAACTGTCGCAGAAAGTGTACGATCGTGACGGGAAAGTCGCCAAAGCCGTGGTCATGCTGGACGGGAATGTCGGGTTACAGTACAGCAATGGGTGGTTTGATAAAAACTCGGAAAATGCACTCCAGTTTTCAGATATCTATCTAACCACCAAAGGCTTTCTGCCCTTTGCGCCGGAAGCTGACTTCTGGGTGGGTAAACATTATATGCCGGTCTATGAGATACAGATGCTGGACTGGAAGAGCCAGCGTACCGACGCTGGCGCCGGTGTCGGTATTGAGAACTGGCAGGTTGGGCCAGGCCAGTTGAATGTGTCGCTGACTCGTCAGGATCTGAACGCCCATGCGGTGGATTATAATGCCTCGGGTAATTCGCAGCAGGTAAATAGTAATTCCATTGATATGAAATATAAACATATTCCGCTATGGGACAAGGCCGAACTGGAACTGTTTGGCCGATATGCAATGGCGAACGCTAATGACACTAATCGCAAAAATGAAAATGACGGCAGTTATTACAGCGTCAAGGATGCCTGGTATGCAGGGGTTATTTTGCGGCAGAGTTTCTCCAGCGGCGGTTTTAATGAATTTACCCTGCAAGGGGCGAATAACTCCATCGCCAGTGGCTTTGGCCTTATTTCTGATGCTAATCCATCTTATGGTTATGGTGACGACTATTATGGCGAGCACAGCAATGGTAAAGCTATTAGGTTAATATCTCAGGGAGAGATATATTTACGTCCTAACGTTATCATGGCAAATGCGCTGGTATATTCCACCGGTGACGATGTTTATAGTTACGATACCGGCGCACATACCGATTTTGAAACTATTCGTGCTGTTATTCGCCCAGCGTATATCTGGAAAAATAACCATCAAACGGGTGTCGAATTAGGCTGGTTTGATCAGAAAAATACAGCCGGAGGCGTGGAATATCATGAGTCGGGTTATAAAACCACACTGTTCCACAGCATTAAGGTGGATACCAGTATGCTCACCTCACGACCTGAAATTCGCTTTTACGGCACCTACCTGAAATCGTTGGATAATGAAATCAGCCAGTTCCGCTTTGCCGACAGTAAGAGCGATCAGTTTACCGTTGGCGTACAGGCCGAGGTCTGGTGGTAATCGGCGGTTTTTATAACGTGTCGGATCGACATCATGGCATGAAATCCAGCGATGGATTTCATGCTGTTTCGCTGTTTATTCGTATTTACTCTGAATAAAAAGATAAGAAATTTTTTATGGCTACTGATGAAACCATTGGTACGACCGAGTGGACTCGAACCACCGACCCCCACCATGTCAAGGTGGTGCTCTAACCAACTGAGCTACGGTCGTACAGAAGACGGCGCATTTTAAAGGGTTGTTATGTAGAAGCTAACCTTTTGATTAAAATGCTGTTTTTCATCCCAACATCTGGAATGGCCGTCATTATGGACTTATTCGGCATGGAAGACAAGACCTTTATCTGGCCTCTGTTGCCAAGTGTTGAATGTTTGGCCGGTTTCGCCGCCTTGAGGATTCAGGAAGAAAAAGGCGTTGAAGATTGCCAGCCGGATACGTATCGCTTATCAATAAATGAGATTTACGGTTGGTTAACTAATCGCCTTCCTGCAACTCGAATTATTTAGAGTATATATCTGAATAGTCTTGCAAGTATTTTATATAGGAAATATTAATGGCTAAAGCCATTAATATGATTAATACCCGTCATTAAAAATAATAGATTGACTCACTAGCAGGGGAAAGGGATAAAAAAGTAAATGATGAGTATCTTTTATTGAGAACTTTATCATTAAATAAAAGCATAGATGAATCAGTCCAGTCCACGCAGGGCTACTGAATTCAACAAATATAACGGGGTTGTGGTTGAGGAGCCGGGCATGTTGAAAGTAAATGGCGAACGTCTGTGGAATAGCCTGATGGAGATGGCGAAAATTGGCGCGACGGCTGCGGGGGGGAATACGCGTCTGGCATTGACGCAGGAAGATAAACAGGGGCGGGAATTATTTATTCAATGGTGTCGTGATGCTGGTATGAGTATTTATTTTGACGCCATTGGCAACCTTTTTGCTCGGCGCGAAGGGAAAAATGCGCAGGCGAATCCGATAGTGATGGGCAGCCATCTGGATACGCAACCGAAGGGTGGTCGCTTTGACGGGATCTACGGCGTATTGGCGGGGCTGGAAGTGGTTCGTACCCTGAATGATAAAAATATCACGACTAATCAACCTCTGGAGATTGCCGTCTGGACCAATGAGGAAGGGGCGAGATTTACGCCGGCGATGTTAGGCTCGGCGGTGTTTACCGGGGCATTGGCGCTGGAAAAGGCATTGGAGATTACCGACCGAGAAGGTATCAGCATGGGGCAGTCGCTTAACGATATCGGCCATGCCGGGGCGACACCGCTGGCCCGCCCGTTTGATGCCTACTATGAGGCCCACATTGAACAAGGCCCGGTGCTGGAGGATGAAGGCGTCACCATCGGCGTGGTGACAGGGGGGCAGGGGATCTGTTGGCTGGATATTGATGTTGTCGGCGTTTCCGCCCATGCCGGCACAACGCCGATGAAATCCCGGCTTGATCCGCTGTTTGGGGTGGCGGAAATGCTGATGTCGCTGGAGCCGTCTCTGCGCAAAGACTTTCCTGACGGGTTGTTTACCATCGGTCAGGTGGAGATCCCGGGTTCGTCACGTAATACCATTCCCAGCCGGGTAAAATTTACCGTGGATTTGCGCAATCCTGACGATCGGGTTCTGGCGGCGATGGAGAGCAGTGTACGTCGGCAATTAACCCGCATTGCCTCGGCGCGGGGATTAACGCTCGATATTGAACGGCATTGGTTAAGCCCTGCCACGCATTTTGATGTTGACTGTATTGCGACGGTACGAACTGCGGTGCAGGAATTGGGCTACGCCTGGCAGGAAATTATCAGCGGCGCCGGACACGATGCGATCAATATCGCCAAACATTGCCCGACCACCATGATTTTCATTCCCTGCGCCGGGGGCATCAGCCATAACGAGAGCGAAGCGATATCACCAGAGGACGCCGCCAAAGGGGGGGATGTCCTGCTCAATGCCGTATTGCTGCGTGCGCTATAGCCATTAATGACCCTATCCTGCCTCCCCCTTGCCAGGGGGAGAACCTAACCTATTAAAGATGCCGGACTTTTTCACTACCCTTCAAATACCTGCCTCTTATATAAAAAAGTTATATTTTTCAGACTCATTCTCGGGTCTCTGCCGTTACCCGGCGTAAAAATTATGCTGAGGAATGGGAGGTCTCCCGAATGAGCCGCACGGACGCGGCGAAAGCCAGTGCCGCGCCGGGAGCGCGTCAATGGCGGTTCGACAGGAGACCTCCGATTCCGAAGGCACCGCGTCAGCGGCATAATTTAGCCGGAAGCCTGGGTTCGCAGGGCGGCGGCGACTGAGCGCCCTGCGTCGGGCGCGTGCTATGACATGGCATAGAAATGGCGGCATTGTGGTGCACGAAACTGTCTGTGTATCTGCATATACCCAATAGATTTCGAGATGCAGGAAGGCGGCAACCGAGAGAATCCCCAGGAGCTTACTCAAGTAAGTGACTGGGGTGAGTGAGGGCTGAAAGATGAAGGGTATAAATAATTGTGACCAAGTGGCGGGGCAGGCGAAAACGGCGATATCTCCCCCTGAAGGAAACCTTTTTCCCGCATCCTAATTAGCACAGCTAATATCAGAATCAGCCTGTTCGCTGATGGTGCAATTAACTATTCGATTAATTTATCGTAAAGATATTTATTGGTGCAAGCATTGCACCCTATTAGGGTAATTGTTGAATTAATGCATTGTGGTGGGGAAAATAATCTTATTTTTATATAAATGGAAATTATACGCGCTATTAAATTGTTAAAATTGACTAAGTTACCTTGCGGGAAGACTCTGTGAATGAAATTAAAAATAAATTGATACGGGGATGGTGGTGATATGAAAAGTAATCGTAAAGTAGCCGCGCTAATTGCATCTGCATTATTATTTTCATGGCATGTCAGTGCCATTGAATTAAAACTGGCGAATGTATTACCGACCAGTCATAACTGGAATATTGCCGCCTCCGGTTTTGCTGACGATGTGCAAAAGCAAACGGATGGACGGGTAAGTATAAAACTTTTTCCTAACGGCCAATTAGGTAATGAAAAGAATTTAGTCGAAGGTTTGCAAATAGGCAGTTTACAGGCCGGATTAATTGGCTGTGGTTCGCTTCAGCCTATTGATGCCAAATTTGGTATTGTCGAACTGCCTTATTCATGGCCGAATCGTCAGGCAGCCTATGCGGCTTATGATGGCGAGTTAGGCAATAAACTGGAAACACTGGCTGAAAAACACCATTTAAAAATAGTGTCCTGGTGGGAAAACGGTTATCGCCATGTCACCAATAACCGTGCGCCGGTCAATCGTCCTGAAGATTTGGCGGGCCTGAAGATTCGCGTTACGCCGGATAAGATGCGCCTGGATAGTTTTACCGCGCTTGGCGCCAGTCCCGCTCCCTTAGCGTTTGGCGAGCTTTATTCGGCTCTGCAACAAAGGGTGTTTGATGCGCAGGAAAACCCGCTCTCCATTATCGATTCTTCGTCCCTGTATGAAGTTCAAAAATACCTCTCCCTGACAGGCCATGTCTGGGCGCCCGCTTGTCTGGTGATGTCTGAATCCAGTTGGAAGCGCATTTCTGCGCAGGATCAGGCCACGGTGCAGACGCTGGCCGATAAGTGGCGTGATGAGCAGCGGCGGCTGACCCAGCAGGATGACAAGGAGCTGATCGGCAAACTGCAAGAGAAAGGTATGCAGGTTAATGAGGTTGATCCCAAACTTTTCGCCGAACGTGTGCAAGGCGTCTGGGAAACCTATCAACAGGTGTTCGGGCCGGAATTGATCGATGAAGTCAAACGTTACAGCGCACAGTGATGCAGGAGGGATGATGATCAACCGTATCTCAGGCTTGTTTATCGTTATCGCATCCATTGGCGTCGCATTGCAGGCAATATTGATGGGCTGGGCAATCAGTATGCGCTGGCTCTGGGGCAATACGCCGCAATGGGCGGAGGAACTGCCGGAAATCGTGCTGGTGTGGGCGACCATGCTGGGGGCCGCGTATTGCAGCCAGCGTCGTAGCCATCTGAATGCCGGGTTATTGGGCCTGTGGATGCGTAACCGCAATCGGCAACACACTATTCATCAGATTATGCAGGTGGTGCTGATGGTATTCATGCTGCTGCTGGCGAAAGCCGGCTGGGATTTAACCGTGCTGACGATGGAGCAAAAATCCACGGCGCTGCAATGGCCGGTCGGGGTGGTGTATTTCAGCGTTCCGGTGAGTTGCGTTGCCATTGTACTGATTAATCTCGGTCAGCTTATCAAAACAAGGGGGCGTCATGAGTGATGGCGCCTGGGTATTGATTGGCATGTTTGCCCTGATGTTGCTGCTGGATATGCCGGTCGCCTTCGGGTTGTTGGTTGCGGCGCTGAGTTACCTGCTTATCTTTGACGGCGCGCCGCTGATGGTTGCCGCTCAACAGTATGTGGCGGGTATGCAGAGCTTTACGCTACTGGCTATCCCGATGTTTATTCTGGCCGCGCAGCTAATGAACCATGCCGGGTTAACGACCCGCATCGTTAAATTATGTATGGCCAGCGTCGGTGATATTCGCGGCGGTCTGGCGGTGGTCGCCGTGCTGGCCTGCATGTTGTTTGGTTCGCTGTCCGGATCGGGCGTTGCCGATGTGGTGGCCGTTGGCGGCATGTTGCTGCCCGCGATGCGCAAAGAAGGCTATTCGCCGGGTTTCAGCAGTGCGTTGATCGGCACATCAAGCTCCATTGCCACGGTGTTGCCGCCCAGTATTGTGATGATTGTCTACGGCACCACCTCCAATACCTCTATCGGCAAACTGTTTATGGGCGGGGTGATCCCCGGTTTGATGCTGGCCGTCGCGTTGGTTATCGCGGCGCTTTATCTGTCGCGCAAACACAACTGGGCTGGCGGACGCCGCTACTCCGGCAAGGAAAAAATCCGCGCCTGGCTCGATGCGCTGCCAGCCTTGATGGTGCCGGTGCTGATCATCGGCGGTATCCGTATGGGGGTGTTCACCGCGACGGAGGCGGCGGTATCCGCGATTGCTTATGCCTTGATTCTGGGCGTCTTTTTTTACCGCTGTATTTCATGGCGGGAACTGTGGCTTTCGCTGCGGGAAACTGCGGAAATCAGCGCGGCGATTTTAACCATTATCGCCGCGGCGGGGTTATTTGGCTGGGGACTGAGTTATGAACAGGTTCCTCAGGCGATCGCTTCGCTTATCAGCAATATCACCGATAGCAAATACACCGTACTGCTGATGCTGATGACGCTGCTGTTGGTTTTGGGAACCTTTATGGAAACCATAGCCATCATCATTATCATCACGCCTATCGTCATGCCGCTGCTACAGCAATACGGCATCGATCCGATTCACTTCGGGATTCTGCTCACCGTCAATATGGCGATTGGCGCGAATACCCCGCCGCTGGGGATCGACCTGATGGCGGCCTGCCGCGTATCCGGCATCACGGTTACTGAAACCTTTAAGCCTCTGTCGGTGATGCTCCTGGCCATGCTGGTGGTATTGCTGCTGCTGGTGTTCATTCCCGATCTGGTGCTGTATTTACCTTCGCGGATGACATAACCGATGAACCAACAAGCGAAAAGCAAAGCGGTAAGCTGGTTATTCGTCGCCGGACACGATAGACCCAGGCTGGCGCAGGCCATTGATGCGCAGCCGGGCGTGCTGGTGGTGGATTTGGAAGAGTTTACCCCGGTCACCGGGAAAGACACCGCCTGCCGGCTATTTACCGGGATAGCGGAACTCTGCCGCCGCCGGGCCATACGCTGCGCGATCCGGCTGGATCGCCTGGCGCTGGGCGGAGAAACACAACTGGCGGAGATTGCCGCCGCCGCACCGGATGCCGTTTTCTTGCCGCAAATTGAGGAAGCCGGGCAGATGGTTGAACTGGATGAATTAATGACGCGTCATGGCGTAATCAATACCGCCATCGTACCGACCATCGAAAGCCGCCAGGGATTGGCGCGGCTTGAATCGATTCTGACGGCGACCAACCGGGTCAGGGCCGCGTTGTTGGGGAGCGGCGACTTATCGCGGGATATGGGTATTGCCGACGATCCGCAGCGCATGGCGCGATTATTGCCGCTACGCCGCCAGTTTATCGATTGCTGTCAGCGCCACGACGTGGAGGCGATCGATGGCCCCTGGCCGAACAATATCGGCGAAGACGGCTTTGTCGATGATTGTGAGACGTCCCTGCGTGCCGGTTATCGCTCGCGCTGCGCCATCACGCCTGAACAGGTACGGTATTGGCAGTCGCTGAATGTCTGTACAGACCATAACAAAGATTATTTAACACCCTGGAGCAAATAATGCAGAACCCCTCTCAAGTTTCCCGTAATGGCGGGCAGATCCTGTTGGAACAACTGCGCGAGCAGGGCGCCAGACGGATATTTCTGGTGCCGGGCGAGAGTTTTCTTCCGTGCATTGATGCGTTCAATGAACATACCGACAGCATCCAGTCGGTGGTTTGCCGCCAGGAAAGCGGCGCAGCCTACATGGCGGAAGCCTATGGAAAAATGACCGGCGAGCCGGGTATCTGCATGGTGACGCGTGGGCCGGGCGCCACTAACGCGTCCATTGGCGTGCATACCGCTTTTCAGGATTCAACGCCCATGATCCTGTTCGTGGGACAGGTCGGCAACGATTTTATTGAGCGCGAAGCGTTTCAGGAGATTGACTATCGCCGCATGTTCGGCCAAATGGCGAAATGGGTGGCGCAGATCGACCGTACCGATCGCATTCCTGAATATGTGGCGCGAGCCTGGTCGGTGGCGACCAGCGGACGTCCGGGGCCGGTGGTGCTGGCGCTGCCGGAGGACGTGCTGTGGGGGGAATCGGCGGTGTCCGTGGTGGCGGCCCGTCCCCGGCTGGAGATCTATCCCGGCGCGGATCAGATGGCAGAGCTGGCAGCACGGTTAAAACAGGCACAACGCCCTTTCCTGTTGGTGGGCGGCAGCGGCTGGAGCGCTCAGGGGCAACAACAGTTACAGCAGTTTGCCCGCCGCTTTGATTTACCGGTCGGGGTGGCCTGGCGTCGTCTGGAGTGTTATGACCAGCGCGACGAACAGTTTGTCGGTCATGTGGGTTTCTCAATGCATGACGCCCTGCGCCAGCAACTGTGCGACAGCGACTTGATTATTGCCGTCGGTACGCGTATCGGCGAGGCCACCAGCGAAGGCTATAGCTGGATCAGCGCGCCAACGCCGCGGCAGACGCTGATTCATATCTATCCTGATCCTGAAGAGTTGGGACATGTTTACCGACCTGCGCTGGCGATTAATGCCAGCGTCAACGCCTTTGCCGCCGCGCTGGACGGCCTTACGGCCAGCGATAAGCCGGTCTGGCGACAGTGGCGCACCCAGTCCCGCGACGCCTATCTGGCAACCCTTAATCCGCTGCCGTCGCCGGGGGCGCTGAGTCTCGATCGGGTGGCGAATGTCGTCGGTACGGTGCTGGACGGTCAGGGCTGTATTACCGTCGGCGCCGGTAACTATGCCCTATACCCGCATCGTTATGTTCCCTTTGCCGGGCGGGGCAGTTCGCTGGCGCCGACGGTCGGGTCGATGGGCTACGGGCTGCCGGCGGCCCTCTCTTATAAGCTGGAGCACCCGGACAGCCCGGCGGTCTGTTTTGCCGGTGACGGCTGTTTCCAGATGAACATGCAGGAGTTGGGCGTGGCGTTGCAATACCAGCTTGGCGTGGTGGTGCTGGTGTTCAACAACGGCATGTGGGGCACCATCCGCGCCCATCAGGAGCACCACTTTCCCGGACGTGAAGTCGCCCTGCGTTTCAGTAACCCGGCGTTTGCCCGTCTGGCGCAGGCCTACGATGGATGGGGGGTGGTGGTCGATGATACCAGCGAGTTTGAGGCGACATTCCGCCAGGCGCTGCGTTTTGCCGAAGAGAAACGGCGTCCGGTCATCATTGAGCTGCGTTATGACGGTAATGGCATCGCGCCCGGCGTGCTGCTCAGTGAAATTCAACAACAGGCAACGATAAAACGAGGGGAAGAGGCATGAGTCACTATTCACTTGCATACTGGCGGCAGGCGGCAACAGCGCTGACATACGAAGGGCGCGCCTGGATCGGCAACGGCTATAGCGAGGCGGAAAACGGCGCGGTATTACCCAGTATTAACCCGGCGACCGGCGACAAGCTGGCTGATATTGCCGATTGCAGCGAGGCCGACGTTGAGCGGGCGGTGCGCCATGCCCGTCAGGCGTTCAATAGCGGCGTCTGGTCGCGCAGTGCGCCCGCACAGCGGCGCAAAACGCTGGAACGGCTGGCGCAACTGATGGAGGAAAACAGTGAAACGCTGGCTCTGCTGGAGACGCTGGACATGGGCAAGCCCATTGGCGACAGCATGGCGTTTGATATCCCTGAGTCGATCCGTTGCCTGCGTTTTTATGCCGGCGCCATTGAAACCGCGACCGATGAAGTGCTGCCTACACAGGAAGATGTGTTGGCAACGGTGGTGCGGGAACCGGTGGGCGTGGTGGCTGCGGTGGTGCCGTGGAATTTTCCGCTGATGATCGCCTGCTGGAAACTGGCGCCCGCGCTGGCGGTGGGCAACAGCGTCATCGTGAAACCGGCGGAACAGTCCAGCCTCAGCGTGTTGAAACTGGCCGAACTGGCGCAGCAGGCCGGGATCCCCGACGGGGTTTTTCAGGTGGTGACCGGACGCGGCACCGTGACGGGACGGGCGCTGGGATTGCATAGGGACGTGGACTGTCTGGCCTTTACCGGTTCCACCGCCACGGGCAAACATTTTATGCGCTACGCGGCGGATTCCAATCTGAAACGCGTCTGGCTGGAGTGCGGGGGCAAGTCGCCGCATCTGGTGTTCGCCAATTGTCGGCAACTGGAGCAGGCGGCGGCGGTAGCGGCGGCGGCTATCTTTATCAACCAGGGCGAAGTGTGCATTGCCGGTTCACGGCTGTATGTGGAAGACACCATTTATGACCGCTTTATGGAACTGCTATTGCGGGAAGCGCGAAATTATCTGCCGGGCGACCCGCTGGACCCGCAAACGCGGGTGGGGGCGATGGTGGATCGCACACAGTTTCAGCGGGTGATTGACGGCATCGACGATGCGCTGGCCGCAGGCGCAAACTGCCTGACGCCGCAGCCGACGCAGGCGGGCGGGCTGTTCCTTAATCCTACCATTCTGGCCTGCGACAACAGCAATGTCGCCATGCGCCGCGAAATCTTCGGCCCGGTGCTGGGCGTATGCCGGTTCAGCGGTGAAGAGCAAGCGCTGGCGTTAGCCAACGACACCGACTATGGCCTGGGCGCAGGCGTCTGGACGGACGATCTCAGCCAGGCGCACCGCGTTGCCCGCCGCCTGAACAGCGGCATGGTCTGGGTTAACTGTTATGCCGATGGCGCAATCACCATGCCGTTCGGCGGGCGCAAACAATCAGGATTCGGGCGAGACAAGTCAGTTCACGCGCTGGATAAATATACTGACCCGAAATCAACCTGGATCCAGCTCGCCCGTTGAGCAGGTACTGACAGAGGAGAGCGGCAATGTCTTTACAGCCTAAAGTGACGGCGTCACTGATTGAGCAGCTATTACAGGTGGAAACGGCCACGCTGGGCCATCTGCTGGATCAGGGCTTTATGCATCCTCAACTACAGTGCGTGCTGCCGATCAGTGTGCGCCGTTGCGGCCCGGCGCTGACGGTGTCGCTGCCGGAGGACGACGGCTACAGCCTGCCGCTGGCGCTGGCAGCCGCTCACCCAGGGGACGTCTTGGTGATTGAACGCGTCAACGACGATCGCCATGCCTGCTGGGGGGCGGTAATGACCGCCGCCGCGCAGCAGGCGGGGATTGTCGCGGTGATCCTTGATGGTTACATCACCGATCTCTCCGCCATCTGTGCCGATAACTTTCCCGTCTGGTGCAAAGGGCGATCGCCGCTGACCACCAAACGGGGGAAAACCGGCGGCACGGTTAACCAGCCGGTGAGCTGCGGCGGCGTTCGGGTCTGCCCCGGCGACATAGTACTGGCGGATGAGAATGGCGTTATCGCGCTGCCGGCATCACAGATGGCGCACTATGTGGAGGACGCGATCCGCATTCAGCAGCAGGAACCGCTGATTGTGGAGAAACTGAGGCAGGGAATAAGTCTGGCCGAGATTTACCGTCAGCAAAACTGATGTTCTTACTAACGCTTTATGGGGATCGTGACATGACACTGAAAAAAACACTGCTGGCTTCACTGCTGGGTACTACGCTGGCCTTCTCCGCGCTGCACAGCGTACCCGCGCTGGCCGGAAAAGCGGATGATACGTTGAACGTGGCCTTTTCCGACGAACCAGAACCGTTGGATTCTTACAAAATCGCCGGACGCCAGGGGTTGATCATTGCCCGTCATATCTATGACGGCCTGTTGTATAAGGATCTGAGCAGCGGCGAAATCAAACCGGCGCTGGCTGAATCCTGGAAATTCACTGACGACAAAACCATTGAATTTGTGCTGCGCAAAGGAGTGAAATTCCACAATGGGACTGATTTCACCGCCGATGATGTGCTCACCACGCTAAACACCGTAGTCAAACCGGCCTACGGCACCCGCTTTCAAATCTCGGTGGATTGGATCGCCAGTGTGGAAAAAGTGGATGACTACCGCGTGCGTATTCATATGGCCAAGCCGTTTGCCGGTGCGATAGAGATGCTGGCCGACGCGCTGCCAATCTACCCGCACGCTTATTTCAGCGAGAAAGGATCGGCGGGCATGGCGGAGCATCCGGTCGGCACCGGGCCGTATAAGTTGATTGAGCAGACGCCGGGCGTGCGCTATGTGCTGGAGCGTTTCGACAATCACTACGCCGGCAGTCCGAAAGGCAAACCGGCGATTAAACGTATTGTGATCCGCACCATACCGGAAATGAACACGCAATATGCCGAACTGATGTCCGGCAAGCTGGACTGGATCTGGCGTGTGCCGCCCGATCAGGCCAAGCGGCTGGCGGGCCGGGTGAATATCATTAATGCGCCGATCATGCGTATTGCCTATATCAGTCTGGCCACCGGCGGCACCGCGGATACGCCGATTACCCATCCGCTGGTGCGCCAGGCCATGCTTTATGCGGTGAACCGCCAGCAGATCGCCACAGTGTTTGGCGGGGAAACGTCACAGGTGCTGAATTCCGCCTGTAATCCGTTGCAGTTTGGCTGTGAGCAGGATGTGGCCGCTTATGGCTATGATCCGCAAAAAGCCAAAGATTTGCTGAAAGAAGCGGGTTATCCGAACGGTTTCGATCTGGAAATGGTGTTTGCCGCCATGCCGCGCCCGGTGGCTGAAGCGGTTTCCTCCGATCTGGCCAAAGTGGGGATTCGCGTCAGATTGAATGAAAACCAGTTTGCCGCTGCGGTGCAGAAGTGGCGCGCCGGGACGTTACCCGCGCTGATGTCCAACTGGGGCAGCTACGGTATCGGAGACGTGGCCTTTATTCTGTCCAACTATTTCGGCGGCGGCGATGACGATATGGTCAAAGATGCGCAACTGGCGGCATGGCTGAAAGTGGCGGATGCCTCGCCGGATAGTGAGGTACGCAAGCAGAACTATAGCCTGGCGCTGAAAAAAATCGCTGACCAGGCCTACTGGATACCGTTGTATAACTACAATATCAACTACGGCCTGTCGAAAGATTTGAATTTTACCCCTCAGCCTGATGAGTTTGCCCGCTGGTGGCTATCGAGCTGGAAGTAATCGTTGTTGCCCGCGTCAGCGGGCATGTATCCATGTTTACAATGCAATGAGCGTATCGACATGCTGAGATTCGCATTAAAAAGATTGCTGGTCGCCGTGTTGGTCGCGTTGGCGGTATCGGCAATCAGTTTTGCGCTGGCTTACCTGGCCGGCGACCCGGCCATTGCCATTGCCGGTTCGGGGGCCAGCGCCAGGGATGCCGAGCTGGTGCGCCAGCTTTATGGTTTCGATCGCCCGTTGCCGGAGCAGTATCTGCGCTGGATTGGCGGCGTACTGCAAGGCAATCTGGGCAACAGTTACTACTTCAATATGCCGGTCAGCCAGATCATCGGCGAACGTATTCCCGTTACGCTGTTGCTTGGCGTCAGCGCGTTCCTGCTGGCGCTGGTCATTTCCATTCCGCTGGGCGTGCTGGGCGCGCTGAAACCCGGTGGCATTATCGACAGGCTGGCGCTGCTGATTGCGGTGACCGGGCAGGCGATCCCCAGCTTCTGGCTCGGCCTGATCCTGATCGTGATATTCGGCGTCTGGTTGGGGGTGGTGCCTATCTCCGGCGCCGAAAGCTGGCAGGGATATCTGCTGCCGGTGATTGTGCTGAGTTACTACGCCACGCCCGCGCTGATGCGGCTGATGCGGGCCAGCATGATCGACGTGATGCAGGCCGATTACATTCGCACGGCGCGCTCCAAGGGGATCGGTATGACGGCTGTCGTCATGCATCACGCCATGCGCAATGCGGTTCTGGCGCTGGTTTCCGTTGCCGCCGTCCAGCTTGGCATTCTGCTATCCGGTTCCATTGTTATTGAAAGCGTGTTTGCCCTCAACGGGTTGGGACGTCTGGCCTGGGAATCGCTGCTGCGCAGTGATTTACCGGTGGTGCAAGGGATCATCCTGATCCTGTCGCTTATTTATGTGGTGCTGACCACGCTGGCCGACCTGATTAATGCCTGGCTTGACCCGCGGATTAGGGAGTCTTGATATGTCACTGTTAGATTCTTCGCCGGTACAGCCGGAAAATAAGCCTGTGCGCCGTAGTCTGAAGCGTTTTCGCAAAGCGGGTATTGTGGTCGGCGGCGGCATCCTGCTGCTGATGATCGCCATTGCACTGCTGGCGCCGTGGCTGGCTCCTTACGATCCCATTGCCCAGGATCTTGATAACCGGCTGCTGGTGCCGTTCTGGCAGGCGGCGGAGAGCAGCGGTCACTGGCTTGGCACCGACCAGTTGGGGCGCGATTATTTGTCACGCCTGATTTACGGCGCCCGTATTTCGCTGGGTATCGGCATTGGCGTGGTGATTTTCGCCGGGGTTATCGGCACCGCGCTGGGCGTGCTGGCGGGCTATTTTGGCGGACGTGTCGATATGCTGATCAGCTTTCTGATCACTACGCGCCTGTCGCTGCCGATCGTCCTGGTGGCGCTGGCGGCGGTGGCGCTGAAAGGGGCGTCGATCATGACGCTGGTGACTATTCTGGGCCTGCTGGTGTGGGATCAGTTTGCCATCGTCACCCGCGCCAGAACCCAGTCGCTGCGTAACGAGGCATTTGTGCGGGCGGCGCGGGCGGTGGGCGCTTCGCATCTGTTTATCATGCTGCGGGAGATTCTGCCGAATCTGCGCAATACCATTATTGTTATCGCCACGCTGGAAGTGGCTAATGTGATCCTGCTGGAGTCCGCGCTTTCCTTTCTGGGGCTGGGCGTCAGGCCGCCAACCCCATCCTGGGGATTAATGATCGCCGAAGGGCGCGATAACATTTTGTTCGAGTCGTGGCTGATTGCATTGCCGGGCGGCGCACTCTGTCTGCTGGTGTTGGCGGTCAACCTGTTCGGTGATGGTTTGCGCGATGTGATGGGGGCGGAGATTAAACGATGAGTAATGAACCGATACTGACGGTACGCGATTTGCAGATCGCCATTCCCACTGAACAGGGCGAATTTCACGTAGTGCGCGGGGTGGATTTCGATCTGCGGGCCGGGGAAACGCTCTGTCTGGTGGGGGAGTCCGGCTGCGGTAAATCGATTACCGCGCTGTCGTTGCTTGGTTTGCAAACCAGCAAGGCGAAAATCAGCGCCCGGCGGATGACGTTCCAGGGAAAGGCGCTGGATAAGTTGTCGCAGCGGGAGCTGAATAGGCTGCGCGGACGGGATATCGCGATCATTTTTCAGGATCCGATGACAACCCTGAATCCGACGCTGTCCATCGAACGACAGATGATCGAAGGGGTGATGCGGCATGAATCGCTTGGCCGCGACCTGGCGCGCCAGCGGGCGGTACAATTGCTGGAGCAGGTGGGCATTCCCCAGTCCGCCGAACGTATTCGCCAGTATCCGCATCAGTTTTCCGGCGGGCAGCGCCAGCGCATCATTATTGCCATGGCGCTGATGGGGAAACCGTCGCTGCTGATTGCCGACGAACCTACCACCGCGCTGGACGTGACGATCCAGGCGCAGATTCTGGCGCTGATCCGCGAGCTGGCGCAGCAGCTTAATTTCGCGCTGTTGCTGATTACCCACGACTTTGGCGTGGTGGCGGCAATGGCGGACAAGGTCAGCGTGATGTACGCGGGACGCATTGTCGAGTCCGCCCCGGTCAGGGAATTACTGCAACGACCGATGCATCCTTATACTCGCGGGCTGATCGCCAGTATTCCGATCCCAGGGAAAACCCCGCCCGGTTCCGACCTGCCGGTGATTGAAGGCCGGGTGCCGGAACTGCTGGGGGAGATGGCCGGATGCGCGTTTCGCTGGCGCTGCGCCTGGCGACAGTCGGTGTGCCAGCAGGCGTTGCCGGTGCAGCAAACCGGCGTGGAACATCGCTATGAATGCGTGCTGGCCGCGGAGGAGCAGTTATG
This sequence comes from Brenneria alni, assembly GCF_003666245.1. Lineage (GTDB taxonomy): Bacteria > Pseudomonadota > Gammaproteobacteria > Enterobacterales > Enterobacteriaceae > Brenneria > Brenneria alni. The sequence continues at coordinate 11,712 of NZ_MJLZ01000005.1, read as the reverse complement.
AATCGTGAAGCAGAAACCGGGCCACTGTTACAGGTGAAGGGTATCAGTCAGTCGTTCAGTATTGGCGGCGGGTTGATGAAACCCGCCCGGCGCATACAGGCGCTGGATAACGTCTCACTGACGTTACAAGCGGGTGAAACGCTGGGGCTGGTGGGGGAATCCGGCTGCGGTAAAAGCACGCTGGCCAACATTATGCTGGGGCTGAACATGCCGGAAAGCGGCGAGGTGCTGCTGCGCGGCGAACCTATCCGCGGCATGGAGCGGTTGGCGCGGGCCAGTCTGTTGCAACCGGTATTTCAGGACCCTTATTCGTCGTTGAATCCGTCCTATACCATTTATGAAACGGTATTACAGCCGCTGCGCATTCACTGGCGCGGCGGCGAGTGGCAGCGCGAGGTGCTGGACATGCTGGATCGCGTCGGTTTCCCCCGTCGGTTGGCCAATGCTTATCCGGGGGAACTGTCCGGCGGGCAGCGTCAGCGGGTGGCGATTGCCAGGGCGTTGATACTCAACCCGGCGGCGCTGATCTGTGACGAACCGACCAGCGCGCTGGATGTCTCGGTGCAGGCGCAGATCATCAATCTGCTGCTGTCGTTAAAGCGCGAGTTCAATCTGGCGATGGTGTTTATCAGCCATAATCTGGCGGTGGTGGAGCATCTGTCGGATCGGGTGTGCGTCATGTATCAGGGTAAGGTGGTGGAGCAGGGCGATTGTGCGGCAACCTTTGCCAACCCGCGTCATGAGTACACCCGCAAGCTGCTGGCGGCCACGCTGTTGCCGCAAAGCGATACCCGTTTGCGGATATCGCACGCGGGTCAATAACCCGCCAGATGCAGCGCTTCGCGTAAGCGGTGGTAGAACGCCTCTTCCGCCTGGTTATATTTCGGTTCCTGATTCCACATCAGGTACAGGGTGATACGCGCGATACCGTCGTAGGGGGGCAGCTTCCACAGATGCCCCGCCTCCGCCTCCCTGTTCACCACATGTTCGGGCAGCGCGCCGATCCCCAGACCGGAACGCACCATCCGCCTGACCTCGTCGAGACTGGCGCTGGTGCCGATAATCTGTCCTTCCAGCGCCTGTTGCGCCCGAAACAGGGCCAGCGGCGCCAGTACGCCGTCTAATTGCTCACTGGCAAAAGAGACGAAATCTTCATTATGCAAATCGCTGATGCTCAGATGTTGTTGCCCGAACAGCGGATGCTGTTTGCCGCAATAAAGGAAGTATCTCTGGTGGAGCAACGGCGTATCCGCGAGTCCCGACACGCTTTTGTGTTTTAAGCAGATACCCAGCCCGGCCTGATAATGCAGCAGGGCGTGCTGCACATCAGCGCTTGAACCGGTGGTGATCTCAAAATTGACGCGCGGGTGGCTTTGATGGAAATCGCCTATCACGTTATCCAGAATGTCGCTGTTAACCCCGGAAACCAGCGCCAGCCGTATCACGCCGCTCAGGTCGTGTGGGGTGTTCTGTACCGCCATCGATAGCCGGGCGATGCTGCCGTATATCGCCAGCGCTTCGCGATAAACCAGTTCGCCCGCCGACGTCAGGTTGAAGTTGGCGCCGTTACGGGTGATAAGACTCTCGCCGAGCCGCTCCTCCAGACGTTTGAGCGCCAGACTGACTGCCGGTTGTGTCAGATGCAGCCGGGTTGCCGCACGGCTGATGCTGCCTTCCTGCACAATAGCCAGAAAAGTGCGCAGCAAATTCCAGTCAAGCCGGTCGTGAATATGGGACATGCAATTTTTCCTCTGATACTTTGCCTCCGCGCCGGATACAGGGAATAAGCCGGGGCGTGATAGGACAAAGCATAAAAACCTACGGGCATGACATCATACGCCGTCATCCCATGATAGCGGGATACCGGGCTTTAAGCATGAATCAGGCCACGACGGGCTGAGGGCTGCCCAGAAATTGGAATATTTAACGGCGGAGAATATTTTGTGCGCCGCAATGCCGCCATTTTTGTGCTACATCGTAGTACGCGCTCGACGCAGGGCGTTCAGCGCGGCAAAGATAACCCAACACCGTATTGGTGCATAGGTTTCACCAGTACGGTGCAAATGGGCCGGGACGGTAAAGCGAACGGATCGGCTGCGTGGGGTGGGGTCAATCGTGCGGCACGGATTTTAAAAACTGTTCCAGCATTTCTTTTAGCATCTGCGCTTCGGCGCTGCCATAGGCATCTTCCAGCTTGCCCTGATGGTCGTTAACCCGGCTGTTTTGCTTATCCAATACCGCCTTGCCGTTATCGGAGATAAATAAACGCACTTTACGGCGATCCTGCTCATCAGGCAGGCGATACACCAACGCCTCGCTGACCATTTTGTCGATAATTTTCGTCAGGGTGGGGAAATTCTGCGTCAGGTTGCTGGAGAGTTCCCGCATGGTCAGGCCATTATTTTCCGAGATGGATTTTAGCGCGCGCCAGTGCTCCAGAGTGATCCCCTCCAGAGATAACTGACGGTTAACCTGACGGTTAGCCTGTACCAGCAGATGAGCGAGGTATTCGTTTATGGGTTTTTCCGACATAATGCGCGGCATGATAGGGAGTTATGCTGGCAATGTTAGCATTTTATTTCACCACAATCACGGGCAAGCCCGGTGATTTTTCTTCCGTTGTTTTCCCTTCGTCAAGAGTTGCATAGATCTTGCATAGTTGTGTTACCTGACTAGTCCTGAGATACCGCCATGATGATTCCGAACGCGTCTACCGCCATCTCTCCCGTCCCGGTGTTTCGCCACCTGATCTCGCAGACAGGAAAATACGACTATCTGCACAGAGACAGCGGGCAAGTTTTCTCACAGCCGGAACGCAAACAGGCGCCGCTGCGCCTGGGGTTGCTGGTGCCTTTTCACGGATCGGACGCCATCTGGGGGCCATCATGCCAGTACAGCGCGGTACTGGCGGCAACAGAACTGAATCGGGACAATCACACGCTGGGGCGGCCAATCGAACTGTTTGCCGCCGATGCCGGCGGCGAACCTGAAGGCGTGGTGGCGCGCAGTTGGCAGTTGGTTAATGAGCATAAAGTGGATGCGCTGATTGGCGTGCATCTTTCCAGTGTGCGTATTGCCCTGCGTGACGCCTTTGCCGGTCGGGTGCCCTATGTTTTTGCTCCTTTGTATGAGGGCGGAGAGACGACACCCGGCGTGTTTGCCTTTGGCGAAACCCCGGAGCAACAGTTTCCCGCCGCGATCCACTGGATGATGCAACACCGGCGGGCAAAGCGCTGGTTTATTGTCGGCAATGATTACATCTGGCCGCGCGCCAGCCATGCCACCGTCAGGCGGCTGATTAACGCCAGCGACGGTGAGGTGGTTGGCGAAGACTATATCAGCCTGGGACAAACGGACATTGCCACCGTCATCGAAAAAATCGCCCGTGAAAAGCCGGACATGGTGTTTGAATCTCTGGTGGGATCGGACTGCGTGATGTTTAACCGTGCGTTTTCACAGGCGGGGCTGTCGCAACATATCCTGCGGCTATCCGGTTCGATTGAGGAAAATACCCTTTTTGGCATCGGCGCGGCGCATACCCACAATCTCTATTGCGCCGCCAGTTATTTCAGTTCGTTGCAGACCCGCGATAATCAAAAATTCATGACGCAATATCGTGCGGCATTTGGCGCGACTGCCCCGGTTCAGGGGGTGTTGAGTCAATCCTGCTATGATGCGATTCATTTTTTCTCGGCGCTGGCGAAACGGGCGGGTGACCTGGATATGGCATCATTGAATCGCGCTTTTGAGGGACTGGTTTTCCACAGCGTCAGGGGGCGTCAGGTTATTCGCCAGGGAGGGATAGCGCCTTCAATCTATCTGGCAAAAGCGGACGGGATGCAGTTTAACGTTATCGCGGAGTTCGGTTCGTCACGGCTAAAGTAATAACATAAATTATATTTGAAAAGTGAAATATTAGCTGATAAGTTTTCTCTGAGCGACGGGTAGTGGTGCCCGTTAATTGCCTACCAGGGCTTGGGGGAAACAGAAAAAAAATGGCTATTTCACGACGTAAGTTACTGCAAGGCAGCATCATGACGCTGGCTGCCTCCGCGTTTATCGGACGGGTACAGGCTGCCGATCCCATCAAGGTGGCGGCTATTTTCGACCAGTCCGGCGGACTGGATATCTACGGTCAGCCGGTGATGGATTGCGTGGAGCTGGCCATTTCCGAACTGAACAGTCAGGGGGGATTGCTGGGGCGCCCGATAGAACTTATCAAGTACGATCCGCAGTCCAATATTCAGTATTACACCCAGTTCGCCACTCAGGCCGCGACCCGTGATCGGGTTGTGGCGGTCTTCGGCGGCGTAACCAGCGCCTCGCGTGAGGCTATCCGTCCATTGCTGCGCCGTTATCGCACCCTTTACTTTTATCCCTCGCTGTATGAAGGCGGCGTATGCGATCGCAACAGCTTTTCCATCGGCACCACCCCGGCGCAAACGGTTACCCGCATCGTGCCTTATGCCGTGAACCTGTGGGGGAAAAAGATTTATGTCATTGCCGCTGACTACAACTTTGGACATATTTCTACCGACTGGGTAAAGAAATATGCCACGCAGGCCGGTGGATCGGTGATCGCCAGCGATTTTTTCCCGCTGGATGTCACCGAGTTCGGCACCACCATCAAGAAAATACAGGATGCCAAGCCCGATATGGTGTTTTCACTGTTGGTCGGGGGGAATCACATCTCCTTCTTCCGGCAGTGGGCCGCCGCCGGCATGGTGGGCAAAATCCCTATCGCCTCCAGCGACTTTGGCGTCGGCAATGAACACCGTATTCTGACGCCGCAGGAAAGCGAAGGGATCCTGGCTGCCTACGCCTATTTTCAGGAACTGGATACCCCGCGCAATCACCAGTTTCTGCAAAACCTCAAAAATAAATTCGGTGCGCGTACTCCCTATATCAACGAAACGGCCATTGATGGCTGGTATGCCGTGATGCACTGGGCCAACGGCGTCAGAATGGCGAATTCCACCGAACGCATGGCGGTGATCGAGGCGCTGGAAAAGGGTTCGGAGGTCAACGGCCCAGGGGGCGTGTCGAAGCTGGATGCGGCGACCCATCACTTTACCGTGGACATCCATCTGGGGCAGGTGCGCGACGGCGCGTGGAAGGTGCTGGAATCCTATCCACAGCAGCCGCCTGCGGATACCGCCGCGGTGTGCGACCTCATCACCCATCCTGACGACAACCAGCAGTATGTGATTAAGGCGGGAGGCTAAACGATGGCGGTGACGCACAGTTATCGGCTGCCGCATTATGGCGCAGAACCACAGCCGGTGGAGCATGAGCTGCCTGAACTGGCGGCGCAGGACGTCCTGCTGCGGGTGACACACGCCGGAGTGTGTCATTCGGACGTCTACATCCAGGATGGTTATCAGGATCTGGGGGACGGCGAACGCATTGATTTTGCACAGAGCGCCATGCCAATCCCGCTGGTGATGGGGCACGAGATCGTCGGTGAGGTGGTGGCGGTCGGGGAGAGCGCCGACCGTGCGTTGATCGGCCAGCGCCGTCTGGTTTATCCGTGGATAGGTTGCGGGGGCTGTCCGGCCTGTCATGCCGGGCAGGAAAACCACTGCGAGCAACCGCGCACGCTCGGCATCTTCCGGCATGGCGGTTATGCCGAACATGTGGTGATACCCGATGCGCGTTATTTGCTGGACATTGGCGCTCTTGACCCGGCATGGGCCGCGACGCTGGCCTGCTCCGGCTTGACGGTGTACAGCGCGTTGCAACAGATGTTGCCGCTTAAGCCTGGTGGGGCGCTGGCGATCATCGGTGCGGGCGGGCTGGGGCTGAGTGCGGTTTCTCTCGCCAACGCGCTGGGCGTCGAGTCCGTCATTGCCTGCGATATTACCGACGATCGATTGCAGGTGGCCCGGCAACTGGGGGCGAACGAGGTACTCAATATTGGACATGGGCCAGTGGGCAGTGCGCTGTCTGATCTGGCGCAGGGCAGGCTGTACGGCGTGATTGATACCGTCGGGCTGCCCTCGACCATGCAACTGGCAATGAACAGCGTCGCCAAAGGGGCGCGTATCATCCTGGTTGGACTACAGGGCGGGCGTATCGATCTGCGTCTGCCGCTGTTGCCGTTCAAGGCGCTGTCGTTAATCGGCACCTACACCGGTAGCCTGCAAGAATTGAAAGCCCTGATTGATCTTGCCCGACAGGGGGGACTCACTCCGTTGCCAATCGCTCAACGCCCTTTGTGCTGCCTGAATGATGCGCTGACCGATCTGCGCAATGGCAACGCGCTGGGCCGCATTGTGCTCAATCCGTAAGGGGAAGCCGCATATGGAGTTTTTCGTGTTAACCACCATCCAGGTGGTCAATTCCATTGCCGAACTGGTGCTGGTGTCAATCGGGTTGGCGGTGATTTTCGGCATGATGCGCGTCATCAATCTGGCGCACGGCGAGTTCATTATGCTGGGCGGTTTTGCCGCTATTTATGCCTGTAACCTGGGGATTAATATCTGGATCTCCATCCTTATTGTGGCGCCGTGCATGGTAGGGCTGCTGGGGTTGGTGGTGGAGCGCTTGATTATCCGCCACCTGTATGGCCGGATGATCGATACCATGCTGGCAAGCTGGGGACTGAGCCTGCTGTTGACCGGACTGGCGACGACGCTGTTTGGCAACCGCGTTCAGGGAATTTCCGCGCCGCTCGGCAGCGTGCAGTTTGCCGGTTACAGCATCAGTTTATATAACCAGTTTATGGTCGCGGTGTGTCTGCTGCTGATTGTCGGCGGGTTTGCCATACTGCGCTTTACCCGTGTTGGACTGATCGCCCGCGCCACCATGCAGAATCCGGAAATGGCTGCGTCGCTTGGCATCAACCGCTCACAGGTTTTTGCACTGACGTTTGCGCTGGGCGCGGCGCTGAGTGGTCTGGCCGGTGCGTTGCTGGCGCCGCTGTCCGGCGTGGTGCCGACTATGGGTGCGGCTTATGTCGCCAAAGCCTTTATCACCGTCATCACCGGCGGGGCCAGCGTCATCACTGGCACGGCGCTGGGGTCGACGCTGCTGGGCGGCATCGGCACCATCACCACTTTCCTGAGTAATCCGATTTTTGGCGACGTTGCGCTACTGGCGGCGGCGATTATCCTGCTGCGTCTGTTGCCGACAGGCATAACCGGTAAAGTTTTCCGGGGGGCTCCATGAACTTTTCCACCACGCTGCGCTGTAATCTGGCGGCGATTATCGCCGGCGGACTGGCGATACTGGTACTGCCGGTAACGCTGGATCTCTATTCGCTGATCAATTCGACCATCTATGTCAGCCTGGCGCTGTTCGCGCTGAGTATGGCCCTGATTTGGGGGCATGGCGGTATTCTGTGTTTCGGCCAGTCGATGTTCTTTGGTCTGGGCGCTTATGCCTACGCCGTCGCCGGCATCAACCTCGGTGATTCCACCTGGGCAATTGTCGCCGCCATTGCGGTGCCGATGATCTTTGCCGTCATTCTGGGGTATTTCGTCTTTTATGGCCGCCTGAGCGATATCTACTTTGGCGTTATCACACTCACGGTCACCCTGATCCTGTTCAAACTGGCGAACAGTACCTCCGGCGATGCGTGGCGCATCGGCAAGGCTCGGCTGGGGGGCTTTAACGGTATGCCGGATACCCCGCCGCTGAATATGCCCTTTGATCCTACTACGCCCTTATCGCCGGAGGCGGTGTTTATGTTGGCGGTGTGCGCGCTGGTGGCGGGCTACGTACTGTGCAAGTGCCTGATGGGATCGCGCTTTGGCCGCATCGTCGCTGGCGTGCGGGAGAATGAGGCACGGGCGGAACTGTTGGGGTATGACGCACGTCTGTTAAAACTGGCCGTCTTTGCTATCGGCGCCGGGATTGCGGGCGTGGCCGGTCTGCTGTTTGCCACCTCGGTATTCGTCAGCCCGTCGGTATTCAGCCTGTCCAACAGCGCGCAGGTGCTTATCTGGGTGGTGGTGGGCGGCGTGGGGACGCTGATGGGGCCGATTATCGCCTGTCTGTTGCTGCAACTGCTCAGTGCCTATCTGGGTACGCTCGGCTGGATCGATCCCAATATCGTACTGGGCGGCGTACTGATCCTCTTTGTTCTGCTGATGCCACGTGGCCTGCTGCCAACGGTGATCGCCCGTTTTCCCAAACGGTCAGTCAGCAAGCTTAACAATACGGCGGTGATCCATGAATGACGAGGTTTTACTGCGGGCCAGCGGCGTCAGCGTCCATTTTGGCGGAGTAAAGGCGCTGGATAATATCGATTTCACCTTACAGCAAGGGGAATTACGCTGCCTTATCGGCTCGAACGGCGCCGGGAAAACCACTTTTTTCCGCTGTCTGACCGGTAGTCAGCGGCCCACGACCGGGAGCATTGCTTTCAAAGGTCAGATCATGAACGGTGCGCAACGGTTTCGTATCGCCCGATCGGGCATCGGCATCAAGACCCAGATCCCGCATCTGTTTGAAGGACTGACGGCGCTGGAAAATGTCTGGCTCGGGCTGCGTGACGTGTCACGGCCAAAACAGCGGGACGAGATGGCGCACGCCGCGCTGGAGCGGGTCGGCGTCGATAGGTTGGCGGGGCGCCTGGTCGGGCAACTGGCGCACGGCCAGCGGCAACTGGTGGAACTCGCTATGGTGATCGCCAGCGAGCCGCCGCTGGTGCTGTTGGATGAACCCGCAGCAGGCATGACCGGTAAAGAGGTCGGCAGACTGGCGGAAATCATTCTGGAGATTAATCGTCGCCATGCGCTGGTGGTGGTTGAGCACGATATGAATTTTATCCGGCTGATTGGCAAACGGGTGACGGTTTTTCATCAGGGGAAAATCCTGGCGGAAGATCATGTCGAGGGCATTCTGAGTAATCCACGCGTTCGTGAGGTCTATCTTGGCAAATCACACACGGCCTGAACTGTTGACGGTGCGCCAACTGTGCGCCGGATACGGCAATATCCCGATTTTGTTTGATATCGACATGACGCTGTTCAATGGCGAGATGATTGGCATCCTGGGGCACAACGGCATGGGGAAAACCACGTTGCTCAGAACGCTGATGGGGCATTTGCCGGTACAGGGCGGTTCCCTTCATCTGGCCGGACGTGAAATTACCCACCTTATGCCGGAGCAGCGGGCGCGGCTCGGCATGGGAATTGTACCGCAGGGCAGGCAGATTTTTTCCGCACTGAGCGTGATGGATAACCTGCGTATGGGGGCGGTTCATCTTCCCGTGCGTGAGGCGCAGCGGAAGATCGCGGCGGTGGTGGATGACCTGCCGCGCCTGAAGCCGATACTTGGCCGCACCGGCGGGGTACTGAGCGGCGGCGAACAGCAGATTCTGGCATTGGGGCGCTGCCTGTGCGCCGAACCGCAACTGATTTTGCTTGATGAACCTACCGAGGGCATTCAGCCGTCCATTTGTGACGATATCGTCGATACCCTGCAACGGCTGGCGAAACGTGACGGGTTGTCAATCATTCTGGTCGAACAGGATCTGACGTTCATCAGTCAGCTTGCCAGCCGGGTCTTTCCGCTGCGTAAAGGTGAACTGGGGGCGGTTGTCGATCCCGCCAAACTTTCCGATAGCAACTGGGTTGCTGAATTCAATGGGCTGTCGCCTGAGAAGGCATAAAAGGAGTCTTATATGCTGTGTATTACCGCCATCATTAAAGTTAAGCAGGGTTATGCCCATGTTCTGGCTGATGCCTTACTGGAAGTGGCCGCACACGTTCGACAAAACGAGCCGCAAACCCAGGGGTTTTTCATTACGCAGGACAGCCAGGACCCGTGCGTTTTCACCACCTATGAACGCTTCAGCGACCAGACGGCAATGGATAACCACAACGGGTCCGCTGTGGTGGCGCGCTTTTTCGCTATTGCCAAACCTATTCTGGATGGTGAGGTTACTCTGATAACCGCCAATGAGATTTCAGCCAAATGACGATGACAAAGACGCAGGAACCCCAAGCGGAGTGGTTATGTCCGGCAACGCAGGCCTTCATTAATAAAAAGCAGCGGATGTTTATTGACGGCGAGTGGGTCGACGCGGTCAGCGGCGAAACGTTTGCTGTGGTCAATCCTGCCACGGAGCAGGCGTTTACCCGCGTACCGCTGGGCGATAAGGCCGATATCGACCGGGCGGTGCAAGCGGCGCGCCGGGCCTTTGACAGCGGCCCCTGGGCCAGTATGACGCCGTCCGAGCGTGGTAAACTGGTCTGGCGGCTTGGCGATCTGCTGGAGCATCATGCCGATGAGATGGCGCAAATCGAGGCGCTCGACAACGGTAAACCCTTTGGCGACGCCCGCTGGGGCGATGTGGCGTTCTCTTATGAACTGCTGCGCTATATGGCGGGGTGGAGCACTAAAATTTGTGGTCAAACCATCCCGCTCTCCAATGATGTGCCTTTTCACGCTTATACATTAAGAACGCCGGTGGGCGTCTGCGGTCAGATTGTGCCGTGGAATTTTTCACTGATGATGGCGGTATGGAAAGTGGCCCCGGCGCTGGCGACGGGCTGCACCGTGGTGCTGAAACCTGCGGAACAGACGCCGCTGACGGCGCTGCGTCTGGCTGAACTGGTGGAGGAAGCGGGCTTTCCCGCCGGGGTATTCAACGTGGTCACCGGGTTGGGTGAAACCGCCGGCGCGGCGCTGGCGGCGCACCCGGAGGTGGACAAAGTCGCGTTTACCGGCTCGACCGAGGTAGGTAAAAAGATCCTTGCCGCCGCCGGGGGCAATCTGAAAAAAGTGTCGTTGGAGCTGGGCGGGAAATCACCGATGATAGTGTTTGCCGATGCCGATCTGGATAAGGCCATCCCGGCTATCGCCTCCGGTATTTTTTACAACATGGGGCAAACCTGCACGGCAGGCACCCGGCTTTATCTGCATGATGATATCGCCGAGCATGTGCTGGCGGGCCTGGTCGACCATGCGCAATCGCTGAAGATAGGCCCCGGACTGGCGGAAGGCACGCAAATCGGCCCGTTGGTGTCTGAAGAGCAGCGGCAGCGGGTGTGCGACTATATTGCTTCCGGTATCCGTGAGGGGGCGACGCTGCTGACCGGCGGAAAAGCGTGGGGAGAATCCGGCTATTTTGTCGAACCGACCATCCTTGACCATACCCACGGCAATATGCAGGTGGTACGGGAAGAGATCTTCGGCCCGGTATTATGCGTGAGCCGTTTCTCTGACGACGATGAAGCGGTGACTCAGGCCAATGCCTCCATCTATGGCCTGGCGGCCAGCCTGTTTACCCGCGATCTGAGCCGGGCGCACCGGGTGGCCCAGCGGCTCAAGGCTGGCACCATTGGCGTCAACACCCATCATGTAGTCGATCCCGCACTGCCGTTCGGGGGATTCAAACAGTCCGGCTGGGGACGGGAAATGGGGTGGGAAGCCATTGAACTTTATACTGAGTTGCGTTCCATCGGTGTCGCGCTGTAACTGGGGCAGGCGTTGTCGCTGCATGAGTGGCATGGATGCCACGACAGGGTACGCCGCGAATTTTTGCCGCTTTCGTTCGATGATCCTGTCTTTCAAACAGCATTGAAAAATGTCTTGCCGTATTTTGGTGCAAATAAATCACTCTTTTTGTGCAGAGGACCAAAAAGGTGAATTAACCTCTTTTGCACACCCGCCGATATTGCTGATTATTTGTTCCGATAAATAAAAATGCCCTTTTTCCCGACTTTGAATAAAATTTTTTATTACCTGATGATTTTATAA
>NZ_MJLZ01000004.1 GCF_003666245.1 Brenneria alni | reverse complement strand
CAATAAGATAATATGCAAATATGGCCTTTTTCGTTCATGTATACAGGTGCTAATTTTGCGCAATATGATCCATGTCAAATTTTGCTTTATACTGCTTTGCTAGTATCTCAACGCTGATAAATTTTAAGAGAGAGTTAGTGTGAAAGCTGACAACCCCTTTACTCTACTGTTACCGGCCGCGATGGCGAAAGTCGCCGAAGATGCCGGTGTCTATAAAGCAACAAAGCAACCGTGGACCACGTTTTATTTAGCGATCACTGCGGGCGTTTTTATCTCGATTGCGTTTGTTTTTTATATTACATCCACGACCGGTACGTCGACGATACCTTTTGGTATCGCCAAACTTATCGGTGGTATCTGTTTCTCCCTGGGGTTAATGCTGGTCGTCGTTTGTGGCGCGGATTTATTTACTTCCACCGTACTGACTGTCATTGCCAAGGCCAGTGGACGTATTACCTGGAAGCAATTAGCCTTTAACTGGGTTAATGTCTATATCGGAAACTTATTTGGCGCACTTTTCTTTGTTGCGCTGATCTGGTTTTCCAGCGAACACATGGTCGCCAATGGCGCATGGGGACTCAACGTTCTGCAAACCGCTGAACACAAACTTGAGCACACGTTTGTGGAAGCTCTGTGCCTGGGGATTCTGGCAAATCTGATGGTGTGCCTGGCCGTGTGGATGAGCTATTCCGGTCGTACCCTGACAGACAAGATGTTTGCGATGATTTTACCGGTCGCCATGTTTGTCGCCTGTGGGTTTGAACACAGTATCGCCAATATGTTTATGATTCCAATGGGGATCGTAATCAAAAATTTCGCCGAGCCAGAATTCTGGCAGGCAATAGGAATGGCGCCCTCTCAGTTTGAACATTTAACCGTTAGCCATTTCATCACCGACAACCTGATTCCTGTCACGATAGGGAACATCATTGGTGGTGGCTTACTGGTAGGTTTAACATATTGGGTAATTTATTTGCGCGGCGGAGACAAGCACTAGGGTGCAATCAGCCGCAACGTCGGGTTTTAAAAAATCCATATCAAAGGTAGGTGTAAAATGACCGAGCTGAATGAAAAATTGGCCACCGCATGGCAAGGCTTTAGCAAAGGTGAATGGCAGAATGAAGTCAACGTTCGTGACTTCATTCAGAAAAACTACACGCCGTATGAAGGTGACGAATCTTTTCTGGCCGGCGCGACTCATGCGACCTCAGCGCTGTGGGACAGCGTGATGGAAGGTATCAAACAGGAAAACCGCACTCATGCCCCTGTTGATTTTGATACCCACGTTGCGGCGACCATCACTTCTCACGATGCTGGCTATATCAATAAAAGCCTGGAAAAAATCGTCGGTCTGCAAACAGAAGCGCCGCTAAAACGCGCTCTGATTCCGTTCGGCGGCATCAAAATGGTTGAAGGTTCATGTAAAGTTTATGGCCGTGAACTGGATCCACAGTTGAAAAAGATCTTTACTGAATACCGTAAAACGCATAATCAGGGCGTCTTCGACGTTTATACGCCTGACATTTTGCGCTGTCGTAAATCAGGGGTATTGACCGGTCTGCCTGATGCCTATGGCCGTGGCCGTATCATCGGTGACTACCGTCGCGTCGCGCTGTACGGTATTGATTACCTGATGAAAGACAAATTTGCCCAGTTCACTTCACTGCAATCCAAACTGGAAAATGGCGAAGAGCTGGAAGCCACCATCCGTCTGCGTGAAGAAATTGCCGATCAGCATCATGCTCTAAGCCAAATCAAAGAAATGGCAGCCAAATATGGTTGTGATATCTCCGGTCCGGCCACCAATGCGCAGGAAGCGGTACAGTGGACATACTTCGGCTATCTGGCTGCGGTGAAGTCTCAGAACGGCGCCGCCATGTCCTTTGGCCGTGTATCCACCTTCCTGGATGTCTACTTCGAGCGCGATCTTAAAGCCGGCAAACTTACCGAAGAAGACGCTCAGGAACTGATTGACCATCTGGTGATGAAACTGCGTATGGTTCGCTTCCTGCGTACGCCTGAATACGATGAACTGTTCTCCGGCGACCCGATCTGGGCAACAGAATCTCTGGCAGGTATGGGGCTTGACGGACGGACGCTGGTTACCAAAAACAGTTTCCGTTTCCTGAATACCCTATATACCATGGGGCCGTCACCAGAGCCGAACATGACCATTCTGTGGTCTGAAAGGTTGCCGCTGAACTTCAAAAAATACGCGGCAAAAGTCTCCATCGATACCTCTTCTCTGCAATATGAGAACGATGATCTGATGCGTCCTGACTTCAACAACGATGACTACGCCATTGCCTGTTGCGTAAGTCCGATGATTGTTGGCAAGCAAATGCAGTTCTTCGGCGCCCGTGCAAACCTGGCAAAAACCATGCTGTATGCCATCAACGGCGGCGTGGACGAAAAAATGAAAATGCAGGTTGGTCCGAAATCTGCGCCGATCAAAGGCGACGTTCTGGACTTCGACGAAGTGATGGAACGGATGGATCACTTCATGGACTGGCTGGCAAAACAGTATGTCACCGCACTGAACATCATTCACTACATGCACGACAAGTACAGCTATGAAGCCTCACTGATGGCGCTGCACGATCGTGATGTGTACCGGACGATGGCCTGTGGTATCGCGGGTCTGTCTGTTGCCGCCGACTCCCTGTCCGCCATCAAATACGCCAAAGTCAAACCAATCCGTGACGAAGAGGGCCTGGCTGTCGACTTTGACATTGAAGGCGAATATCCGCAGTTTGGTAACAACGACGCACGTGTCGACGAACTGGCCTGCGATCTGGTTGAACGTTTCATGAAGAAAATTCAGAAACTGACCACCTACCGTGGCGCAACACCGACTCAGTCTGTTCTGACCATCACCTCTAACGTGGTATATGGTAAGAAAACCGGTAATACGCCAGATGGACGCCGTGCCGGTGCGCCGTTCGGACCGGGCGCCAACCCAATGCATGGACGCGACCAGAAAGGTGCGGTTGCCTCTCTGACGTCAGTGGCGAAACTGCCGTTCGCCTATGCTAAAGACGGTATTTCTTATACTTTCTCCATCGTTCCGAATGCGTTGGGTAAAGATGATGATGTTCGTAAAGCTAACCTTGCGGGTCTGATGGACGGTTACTTCCACCATGAAGCGGCCAGCATTGAAGGCGGTCAGCATCTGAACGTCAACGTGATGAACCGTGAAATGCTGCTTGACGCTATGGAAAATCCGGAAAAATATCCGCAATTGACCATCCGCGTATCCGGCTATGCAGTGCGTTTCAACTCGCTGACCAAAGAACAACAGCAGGATGTAATTACCCGTACTTTCACGCAGTCGATCTAATTTCCCTGACTGTCTGAAAAGGCGTAAAATAAAGGCTCCACGTAAGTGGGGCCTTTTTCTCACTCCATATAGGGTTAAACCGCGGTATTAACATCGTACTAAATCTGTTTTGCCAGCCCGCTATATCGCGGCAATGTTGTGGATGGCTGGCAAAATAGATTCGACGCAGCATCAACCGGGTGGTGTGCGCTGTCCTCCCCTCGTTGACAGCTATCCCGCCTATTTTCTAATGACTGCGCCCACAAAGACCGCTATTGGTCGGTCAAACCTGGAGAACACCTCGCAATGTCAGTAATCGGTCGCATCCACTCTTTCGAATCCTGCGGTACTGTCGATGGCCCTGGAATTCGCTTTATCGTTTTCTTTCAAGGCTGTCTGATGCGCTGCCTGTACTGTCACAATCGGGATACCTGGGACACTCACGCCGGTAAGGAAATTACGGTAGAAGAGTTAATGAAAGAGGTAGTAACTTATCGCCATTTTATGAACGCGTCAGGCGGCGGTGTTACAGCCTCCGGCGGGGAAGCTATTCTACAGGCTGAATTTGTACGTGACTGGTTCCGCGCCTGCCGTGAGGAAGGCATCAATACTTGTCTGGATACCAACGGGTTTGTACGTCGTTATGATCCGGTAATTGATGAACTTCTGGATGTCAGCGATTTAGTGATGCTTGATCTGAAGCAGATGAATGATGATGTACACCAGAATCTGGTGGGCGTTTCTAATCATCGGACACTCGATTTTGCCCGCTATCTGGCAAAACGTAACCAACGTACCTGGATACGCTATGTTGTCGTCCCCGGCTGGTCAGATGATGATAAATCTGCGCATATGCTTGGTGAGTTCACTAAGGACATGTCGAACATCGAAAAAATCGAATTGCTTCCCTACCATGAACTCGGTAAGCACAAGTGGATAGCAATGGGTGAGGAGTACCAGCTAGATGGTGTGAAACCACCCAAAGCGGAGTCAATGGATCGCGTAAAATCCATTCTTGAAGGATACGGTCATAAAGTGATGTATTAATTCACGCACCGAAGACCAAACCGCCCATCAGTCTCACATGACTGATGGGCAGCCGTTATGCCAGCAGGCCTGCCGCTTTAATCTTCACCTGAACCGCATTTCCCGGCAAATAGGCCAGCGGGATCTCCTGATAGTCAATGATCACAACGCTGCCCACAAGCGCCCCCGTCTGCTCCGCCAGCGCAATGGTCTGCTGCTGCAAATCGAGCCTTATACGGTCGCGATCGTGTTCAGACATTTTGACTACCTTATCGGTCTGGGCTCCTACCAGCCCTAAAGCAACACCAACTGCATTAGCCGCATCAAAGTGCTGCGGGCGGATCACCGTACTGATACCGGAGAGCGTGTCAGGCAACAATATACTTCCGCCGCCGACTAATATGGCCGGAACACTGTCGACGGACGATTTCATGCGATCTATCGCCTCCTCAACCTGCTGAATCATTTTCTGGTACGTTTGCCAGCAAAATACCGGGTCCAGCTCAGGTAATGTCTGCGTAAGATCCGAAGGCCACCGGCTCGCATCTAACTGTAACATCACATCGCTTAAGGTTAGTGTGTTGCCGCCAAAGCTCAGACCTTTTTGTAAAAGACGATAGCCAACGCTATCAGGCCCCAGGGTGATGTTTCCAACCGGATCCCGCCGCACACAGGTGCCGCCGCCGATACCAATAGAGACGATATCCGGCATTCTGAAGTTAGTGCGAATGTCCCCCACTTCTACTGCAATTGCCGATTCTCGCGGAAAGCCATTTACCAACACTCCGATATCCGTCGTCGTACCGCCAACATCGATGATTAATGCATTGTCGAGCCCCGACAAATGGCAAGCTCCGCGAATAGAGTTGGTCGGGCCACAGGCCATCGTCAGGATGGGATACTGTTTGACCGTATTTTCAGACATCAGTGTCCCATCATTTTGTCCGAAAAAGGGGGTAGCTTTAATGCCTTGGTGTGATAACGCTTGTATAAAACCATCGACAAAGCGATGTGCGGTGCGCTGTAGCGCGGCGTTGAGAATAGTGGCATTTTCTCTTTCCAACAGGCCAATATTCCCTATTCGATATGACAGCGACAGGGAAACATCAGGTAAGGCGTCGCTAATCCAGTCAGCAACCCGTTGTTCCTGCGCACTATTCACCGGTGAGAACACCCCACAAATGGCTACGCTATCAACATTCCCACGCATTTTTTCACACGCAGCCATGACCTCATCAAACATAACGGCATGAATTTCCTTGCCGTCAAACTCATAACCACCATGAAGCTGATAAAAATGTGGGCCGAGAGTTTGGCGCCATTCATCGCTCCAGTCAAATAGAGGAGGAATGCCATCACTGCTGGGTAAACTCAGTCTTAAAAGCCCCACCCGATTCAACCCTTTTCGCTCTACAATCGCATTGGTGCATTGCGTAGTACCCAGCATGGCATAACGAATTTCTTGCGGTTGAATACCAGACAGTTCAACTACCTGTGAGATAGCCTGTCTAATACCGCTATAAATATCATCACTGGTGGGACACTTTGCCGTGGCGATACACCGAAGATCGGTATCCAAAATAGCGGCATCAGTGTTGGTGCCGCCGACATCAATGCCGAGGCGGTAATCATTTTTCCCGGACATAAGACCTCAGCGGTTCGCAAGCTGCTCTATCGGCACATACTGTACCGGATACCCAAAATAGCCCGGTCCGACAACCTCAAGTCCTTTAGTCGTTCGCCACTTTTCATTACACGGATAGGCAATGACCTCTACACGCTGGCCATAGCGCAGTTGCTCAGTAATGATGGGGTGCCCTGTTTCACTGTCTAGTATTGAAATCAAATCAGGCACAACAGCCAGCAGATTATCCTGAGTCGGCATCGCAGCCTCAGAGGAGCGATAAGCCAGCAAAAGCTCATTCTGAAAAAGCACGGTAAACATCTCGCCTTTCGAATGCCCCGTACCGCCAAGAACCACTTTTCCCCTGGCGAAACCTCCGGTGGTACGCCGGTCAACATCAATAATTTTGCCAGATGCAATGATGTGCGCATTTAATACTGAAAGTAAGGATTGAACCGCGTTACTTCCCGATTGATGAGCCAGCCGTAGGGTATTTCCAATATTTTCAGCTAGCGTCAGGGTTCCCTTAAGCGCGCTTTGCTTAAGCTGCCTGCCATTTAACGAGTAGTCGCACATGGCACAGGCAGCCCCCATTTGTTCAGTAATCGCTCTCGCCAGGCGTTCAGACCATATACCGTCTATAGGGTTAAGGATCACTGAATTCCCTTTCTCATCGGCCAGCGTATTGGGGGCCGAGGGTAAACCATCCAGGAAAAACGTTACCATCTGTGCTTCTGGAAAAGCTCGCCCCATTGCATCACAGTCAATAACGGGTAATCCTTTTTTTGCTGCAATGATGAAAGGTATTAGGGAGTTAATACCCCCGACCTCAATTGAAAATGTTCCGGCAGCAGACCGCGCTAACACTTGCTCCATCGTTTCAAATGCCAATACAATCTGGCGCGGAGAGATAATTTTTTCGACAGCAACGGTTGGCGCACCTACTGTGCTACATGGAATGAAAAGATCATCATCTTTTACATCATCCAAATTTAATATAGGAACTGGCATACCTTCCCGCAGTGCATGTTTTGCTATTAAAGAACCGATATGTGGATCACCGCCACCACCTGTACCGAGAATAGCCGCGCCCAGAGAAATATCATCAATCTTTTCATCATCAACATAACGGAGCATAATTTACCTAGTTGTTATGGCTATTACCCACAGTTGCCAACG
The DNA here is from genome assembly GCF_003666245.1 of Brenneria alni. Taxonomy (GTDB): domain Bacteria; phylum Pseudomonadota; class Gammaproteobacteria; order Enterobacterales; family Enterobacteriaceae; genus Brenneria; species Brenneria alni. The sequence goes on along the minus strand of NZ_MJLZ01000004.1, from coordinate 167,769 downwards.
ATACGTTAGCTTCTCTGATGTGATATAAATTTATATAAGAAGATATAAGCCGCCATACTGATCAAAGCCCCGTCTAAAGCGGGAATAGTGCTGATGGTCAATACGCCTAAAAAATCGGGAGATGATAATAAACTCACTACACCACCACACATCCAAGCTATAGCTGCTGGGATATTAAGAGCTGAAGATTGAGATAGTGCTTGTTTCAAACTGGGAAGGTCAAAAAAGTAATATTCGACAAGATAAACACCAGCTATAGGTGAAATAAGCACACCGAGGAGTGATAAAAAGGTGGCAAAGTTATTAATCATGCCATTAAAGGACAGTATCAAGCCCACTACAGCCATAGATATGACCAAAACGGGGCGTGATAGTATTCTGATAACGACTGATAGCCCTAAAGATGCAGAAATGAGATTAGAACTGTTCGTTGTCCATTGTGCAAAGATCAACACAAAAATAGCCGATAGTCCTAGTCCTATACTGAAAAAAACCTCAACAAGATCATTACTGCCAACCATTTTGGTCAATACTAACGCAACAAGTATTGTTGAGCTGTTCCCCAGAAAAAAACCTATCCCTGCTCCCAATATTGCATCTTTCTGGGTTTTAGCATAACGGGCAATATCCGGGGACATCACCGCAGCAACAATCCAGATAGAGACAACATAGGAGATGGCCGAGCCTAAACTGATAGGTGATTTAATTACCATCAAGGGTGGAGGAGAATGACTTGTGGCAGCCAGCACAATGCCCGTGACAATTAATATCAGCATAAGCGGCACACTGAATATGCTTAACTTTCCCAGCGCCCTGACTCCCCAAATAGCGGTAAACGTCATTAACACCATACCGAATAAAAGTATGGGTAAGCGACCGGGATCTAATTGATAGTGCATTAATGCTTTTTGCAGCATAACGCCGAAGAAATCGAGCTGAAACGCAAACCATCCAATCAGGGAAATCGCGGAGAAAATACCAATCAATTTACCGCCGAGACGGCCAAATACAGAAATGCTGAGTAATGTGGTGGACAGCCCGCAGCCATATCCGACGTTAGCACATAATGCCGCCAGTATTCCCAACAGAGCTGAACCAATAAGCGTAGCACTGACCGCCTGTGTGAAAGGCAAGCCGGAACTTAAAAAAGCGCCGAGAAATAAACCTGAAATATCAATACCAATCGCCAGCCATATCAGGGCAATAACATACCAGCGTTTGCGGGCCTCGGGCGGTACGGGTTCATATTCATAGTCATAGATTTGCCGCGCCTCAGGTTCATCTACCGATACAACATCCCCTTGGGACATATGTCCTCCATTAAATAACCAGCTAATAATTACCTTGCCTTTGTTATATTTTATAGCGGTTAGGTGATGCCGTATAGAAAAATGGCACGACCAAATAATTGGCCGTGCCATTTTTTATGAGAGGAACCCCGGTGTGACGCATAAAACCACGTTTTCTTGTGGAACTCACATTAGTATGTGACGTGCATATAAGATAAATGGGAATTATATTGATTAATACGGATATATTATGATGTTAACATTTAAATATGTTATGTATTCAAAGGGACGGCTATGCGCTTAGATAAACTGGAGATTCGTTGGTTAAAACTGTTCTGTAAAATAGTAGAAAAACAAGGAATTACCAACGCCCAGACCGCGACAGGGTTAAGCCAACCCGTGCTCAGTCACTACCTTTCGCGGCTTGAAGACACACTGGGTCTGGTACTCTGTGAACGGGGCCGGGGTGGTTTCGCCCTGACAACCGAAGGTGAAGTTGTCTATCAGGAAGCAAAGTCCGTTATAGCCACACTGGATGATTTTGCCAATCGATTAGCGAGAATTAAGCATCAGCTCATTGGTACAGTAAGATTGGGATGTTTGGATAACATAGCTACCCATCCTAACAACGTGGTGTCAGAAGCGATCTCCAAACTTTATAACCAAAGTCCAGAAGTCAATGTAGAACTTGAGATCACAGAGTACATTCCCCTGATGGAGCGTTTAAAAAATAACAATATTGATATCGTTCTCAGTGCATTACCCGACGATATCCCTGCAGATATCTATTATCAGCCTGTTTTTATAGAACATAGTTTTTTCTACTCAACAGCAGAAGATGCTAAAAAAATTGAACAAGAATGGAGAACTGGAAAACTTAATCCGCGAAGGTTACTGATTGGAGGACACGCTTTCAATGAAATATGCAAACAGTTGGGGCCAGTTGCAAAACAGGGATTTCATCAAACCGCCTGGCATCTTGAAGGAAGTTTATTGCTTCTGTTGGCTGGCACACATATTGGCTTTCTTCCTGACCATTACACAGCCCCATGGATAGAAAAGGGAAAACTTGCCGCTATCGCTCCTCAAGAACTCAAGCTGACCAGTATTTTTTATCTAATCAGAAATGCCAAACAGCGGCTAAGTCCTGTTGCAGAGGCATTGTGGAACAATATGGTCGACGCTGGCCAGAGTTCACTTGCCAGCGTACAGTCATAGATTCAGGCCGCCGCTAACGGCGTCGGATGATGATCGGCCTTCTTCAACAAGATAGCCAGATAACACAATGAAACCACGGCAATCAGCACAAATAACAACCGATCTGAATACGTTTGCATCAATACCGCCGCCAGACCAGGCCCACATAGGCTACCCAGCGTGTAACTCAGCAACAGCGCCTGGTTCATGGCGACTAATTCATCGGGACGAACCTTTTCACATGCCCATGACATGGCGACGGGATAAAGCGTAAAGCCTGCACATCCCAACACAAACAATGCGGGAGCCAAGGCATAATTGCTGATACTCAACATGGCAAGACAGCCGACAATAACCGCAAAAACCAGCACCCGCAGTACCAGCAGGCGACCATACCGGTCGGCCATTCGCCCTACCGGCCACTGACCGACAATACCCGCACTAATCAGCAGCGCCATCCAGTATCCTACTCGCGCATCACTCATTCCCTGATGGGAAAGATAAAGCGGCATTAACCCGTACAGCGAACCCAGAATAACACCGGAAATAACACAACCGTGAACGCCTAAACGGGCGCTACGATATTTAAGCATCCGCCATACATTGATGTTTTGCTCCTGCCCTATTGGCACAGGAATAGGGGTAAACAGTAACGGCAATATTGACAGAATAACCAGCGCCGCAACCCAGGGTAAAATACTCAATAACGCCGTTGGCAAAACACCAAGCGATAACTGACCAATTACGCTGCCAAGATAATATGCCATCATGTATGAGGCTAAAAGCTGCCCCCTCTGGGAGGGTGTACCACTGCAAAGCAACGCACTTTCCACAACAACCCAAATTAATGCGCAACCCATCCCCGCCAAAAAACGCCAGAATAACCAACTCCAGAAATCAACAGAAATTCCCAGCCCAATGGTTGCTATTCCAAATAACACTGCGGCGCAGTAATAACCGCGATTAAATCCATAAAGCCTGATTAACCTGCCGGCAAATAATGTCCCGGCCAGATTCCCGGTGAAATAAGACGATCCTACAAGTCCGACCTGCCAGACAGGAAGCTGCTGATAATTAAGCCAAAGTGGCACCAAAGTATTCAGCACGGCAATACAGACCGTCAGCAGCAAAAGGCCGCAGAGCAGTAAGAGCACTGGGCGAGTGTATGCAGGCATAGTGAAATGGATAACCAGACAACCGAAAAAAGAGTGAGCGCATCATGCCACCGCGTATTTAAAAGTCAATCCAGCCAGAACGGGATAAATACACTTATCTTTCCGTTGATTTAAATAATTAATCAATCAAAAAATCAAATGTGTAAATAGCTGGATGGGATAATGTCTATCACCATGATTTTAAATAAATTTAGTGGCGGAATATCACCAAAGCCAACATATTGAGTTGTAAAAAATGTTTTTTTGATTAAAAAATATTGCCGTGTCACAGAATTAAAAAAGCGCCATCCGGCGCTTTTTTATGAAACAAACAAAACCAATCAACCAATAAATTCCAGTCCGCCCATATAAGGTCGCAAAACTTCGGGAATGGCAACCCGGCCATCGGCCTGCTGATAGTTCTCCAACACCGCCACCAGCGTGCGACCTACTGCCAATCCTGAGCCATTCAAGGTATGAACCAGACGGGTTTTCTTATCCGTCTTGCTGCGGCAACGGGTTTGCATACGTCTGGCCTGAAAATCCCACATGTTGGAACAGGAAGAAATCTCACGATAGGTATCCTGAGCAGGTAACCACACTTCCAGGTCATAGGTTTTGCTGGAACCAAATCCCATGTCCCCGGTGCACAACAGAACCTTACGGTACGGCAGTTTCAGCAATTGCAATACGGTTTCAGCATGGGTGGTTAATTCCTCCAGCGCCTGCATCGACTCTTCCGGGCGAACAATCTGTACCAGTTCGACTTTGTCAAACTGATGCATCCGGATCAAACCACGGGTATCACGGCCATAGGAACCCGCTTCCGAGCGGAAACATGGCGTATGAGCCGTCATTTTCAGCGGTAGCGACGCTTCTTCCAGAATTTCATCACGCACCAGATTAGTCAGCGGAACCTCTGCTGTAGGGATCAAGGCGTAGTTGCTGGCATCCGCCTCTTCGCTTAACGGTTTGGTATGAAACAGATCTTCGCCAAATTTAGGGAGCTGACCGGTACCATAGAGGGTCGCATGGTTGACCAGATAAGGAACATACGCTTCCTGATAGCCGTGCTGCTCGGTATGCAGATCCAGCATAAACTGAGAGAGTGCACGATGCAGACGGGCAATCGACCCTTTCATCACAACAAAACGTGCGCCAGCTAATTTTGCACCGGCGGCGAAATCAACGCCGTCGACCATCTCACCAAGCTCCACATGGTCACGTACTGGGAAATCAAACTTGCGGGGTTCTCCCCAACGGCTAACTTCTTTATTATCTCGCTCGTCTTTACCCAAAGGAACGGAGTCATCCGGCAAATTGGGGATAGCCAACGCTAAATCGCGGATTTCATTTTGCAGTTGGTCCAGTTCTGCTTTAGTAGCATCCAGTTTCTCGCCCAACACGTTCACTTCGCGGCGCAATGGCTCGATATCTTCACCACGGGATTTTGCAGCGCCAATCTCTTTCGATCGGGAATTACGTTCTGCCTGTAGATTTTCAGTTTCTACCTGTAAAACTTTACGACGTTCTTCCTGCTTGCGAAGGGTGTCAACATCCAGTTTAAAACCTCTACGAGCCTGTAGTTTTTCGGCTACTGCGTCTAGCTCATTACGCAGCAAATTGGGATCGATCATGCTAATCCTATGCTTATGATTATCAAATGAAATATTGTCGTACACAGCACATCTTGCGCTGCCGTGTGCCAGAAATTATCCCGTTAACCTTACCGCAACGCTTAGTTCAGCGGTAGCGTTTTGTCGGGCTATTTTGATCCTGGGCAGCTAGCCAGGCGAGCTTTTCGCCAATTTTACCCTCAAGGCCACGCGACGACGGTGTATAATACTGCGTAGATGCCATTTCGGGTGGGAAATAGTTCTCTCCTGCCGCATATGCGTTGGGTTCATTATGGGCATAACGATATTCCGCTCCCAGACCCATTTCTTTCATCAGGCGGGTTGGGGCATTGCGCAGATGCTCAGGGACATCATAATCCGGTTTTTCTCGTGCATCATGCATAGCGGCCTGAAATGCAGTGTAAACCGCGTTACTTTTCGCTGCACAGGCCAGATAAACAATCGCCTGTGCAATAGCGCGCTCACCTTCCGCCGGACCAACACGGGTAAAGCAGTCCCAGGCAGCGATAGCAACCTGCATCCCCCGAGGGTCGGCATTACCGACATCCTCAGACGCAATAGCCAGCAAACGGCGGGCAACGTAGAGCGGATCGCCTCCCGCAGTAATGATCCGCGCATACCAATACAACGCCGCATCTGGCGCTGAACCTCTCACCGACTTATGCAGCGCTGAGATCAGGTCATAATAACGATCGCCTTTGTTATCAAAACGGGCGCTGCGTTCGCCGGAGACTTCCTTAAGCAGGGCTGGCGTTAAAGTACGAATGCCCTGCGCATCGACCTCAGCCATGTCTGCCATCATTTCCAGACTATTCAGCGCCCTGCGGGCATCTCCATTGACTAACTCGGCCAGCATCCGCCGGGTATCATCAGGCAATACGACATTTTGCCCGCCGTATCCCCGCTGACTGTCATTCATCGCCTGTTGCAGCACTTGCTCAATATCTTCCGCAGTTAGCGCTTTTAGCAAATACACACGAGCGCGGGATAACAATGCTGAGTTGAGTTCGAAAGAAGGATTTTCAGTAGTCGCGCCGATGAAGGTGATCGTTCCATCTTCAATGTGCGGTAAAAACGCATCCTGTTGGCTTTTATTGAAGCGGTGGACTTCATCAACAAATAAAATCGTTCGACGCCCGGCTTGACGGTTTTGTCTCGCCCGTTCGATCGCTTCGCGAATTTCTTTTATTCCCGACGTGACAGCCGAAATCCGCTCAACGTCCGCGTGTCCACAATGGCCGATTAATTCCGCCAGCGTAGTTTTCCCTGTCCCTGGCGGCCCCCAAAGGATCATGGAATGGAGCTGCCCGGCCTCAATCGCTCGCGGTAAAGGCTTGCCTGCGCCCAGCAGGTGCTGTTGACCAATATACTGCGCCAACGTTGCCGGCCGCATACGTGCAGCCAGTGGCTGAAACTCATTGCGGGAAAAATCAAGTGACAGATTACTCACCCTGACCTCACTGACGCTGATCGTCCAACGCCACACCTTTCGGTGGAGTAAAAGTAAATTTCGCTGAATCAACCGCACTGTTTTGCTGATTCTTCAGCACATAGATACTACGCTGCCCATCCTGCTCGGTCGCCGTGAATTTTTTAATGGTGCCGCTAGTGGTTACGCTGATCGCAAATTGTTTGAGATTGCCATTGGCGGACTTTGGCGTCAGCTCAAAGTCGTCGCCTTTTTGGATCACGTTGTATTGACGCCAGTCACTGGCGTCATTGCGGGTAATCAGCATAAACGGCGTATTGCCTGTCGCATCTTTTAACCAGGTAGCCGTAACCTGCTCAACAAATGGGTTGTAAAACCAAAGCGTTTTTCCGTCGGACACCAATACGCTCTCGTCCGGCGAGGTGGTTTGCCAGTTAAATAAGTTAGGCCGTTTCAGCCACAATTCGCCTTCGCCTTCCTGTACTGCCGCACCATCAGCACTCGTTACCGTCTGGCTGAAACTGGCATGAAAACTATTTACTTTACTAAGCCGACCTTGCAAATCACTGGCAGCGTCAGCCCATACCAGGGTTGATGTTATTCCCGACATCAAACAACAGGCCACTAACCATTTTTTCATCATACAAAAATCCTTTGAATTTTCTGACATCACAGCCATTGTTGTGAAGAAATCAGACTCTCTGCGTGGCTAATACTTTAGCTGAACCCACTCAGACAGAGATAGGTGAATTGTCTGCTAATTGCGGCTCTTACGCTTCTTTGCACAAGGGCTGCAACCGCAGCCCTTGATATATTTACTCCATTGGTGGTGGAGCCAGCACCTCACGGTTACCGTTATGACCAGGAGAACTGACGATGCCCTGCGCTTCCATCTGCTCCACTATGCGCGCAGCACGATTGTAGCCAATGCGGAACTGGCGCTGCACACCGGAGATAGATGCCCGACGTTTGTCCACCACAAAGGCAACCGCCTGATCAAATAAGGGATCAAGCTCTTCATCGCCATCCAGACCCAGGCTGCCCCCTTCGCCGTCATCACCGCCGCTGACGATATTGTCGATATATTGAGGCCGCCCGCGTGCTTTCCAATCCTGCACCACGGCATGAACTTCCTGATCACGAACAAATGCGCCATGCACTCGCACCGGTATTGATGAGTTGGGCGCCATATACAGCATATCCCCCATCCCCAGTAATGATTCGGCGCCGCCTTGATCAAGAATAGTCCGCGAGTCAATCTTACTGGATACCGTAAACGCGATACGAGTCGGAATATTCGCCTTGATCAAGCCGGTTATCACATCCACTGACGGCCTTTGCGTGGCCAACACCAGGTGAATACCTGCCGCACGGGCTTTCTGCGCCAGTCGGGCGATAAGTTCTTCAACTTTCTTGCCCACCGCCATCATCAAATCAGCAAATTCATCCACCATAACGACGATATAAGGCAATTTTTCCAGAACCGGTGGCGTCATGTCCATACTGTCGCCCGGCTTCCAGAACGGATCGGGAATAGGGCGCCCCATCGCATTCGCCTCCATGACCCGCTCGTTATATCCAGACAGGTTACGGACCCCAAGTGCTGACATCAGCTTATAACGGCGCTCCATTTCACCGACACACCAGCGCAATGCATTAGCCGCATCTTTCATATCGGTGACCACTTCCGTTAACAGATGCGGAATACCTTCATAGACAGACAGCTCCAGCATTTTCGGGTCGATCATGATAAAGCGCACTTCTTCCGGCGTCGCCTTATACAACATGCTGATGATCATGGCGTTGACGCCGACGGATTTGCCTGAGCCGGTCGTACCGGCCACCAGTAAGTGGGGCATTTTCGCCAGATCGGCAACCACAGGCTGCCCGGCGATATCTTTACCCAGCACGATGGCCAGTGGCGAAGGATTATCACGGAATTTGGCGCAATCGAGCACTTCCCGCAGATAAACGGTTTGACGATGCTTGTTAGGCAATTCCAGCCCCACATAAGGTTTGCCCGGAATAACTTCCACAATACGTACCGCAACAACTGACAGCGAACGCGCCAGATCGCGTGATAAATTAGAGATACGCGCCGCTTTCACGCCCGGCGCCAAATCCAACTCAAAGCGGGTAATTACCGGCCCGGGATAGTGATCGACTACGTCCGCTTTTACCCGATAATCCCCCAGACGAGCCTCAATCAGACGTGCAGTTTGCTCGAGCGCAAAATCATCTACCGGCGCTTCACTTACCGGCGGCGACGTCAATAAATCCAGCGTTGGCAAAGGCGTCGTCGGTTTTTGCAGCGGCTGCTCGTTACGCATCAGGAACGGATGAATCAGACTATCCATTATTGGCTGACGGATGGGCGCCGCAGGCTCTTCATCAGACAAAGCAGTATGGTTCGGCGCCGGTTCGTGCTGGTCTGAGGGCGCTTGATCCACGTCGCCATAACGGGATTGCTGCTGCGCAGCAAAATCTTTAGCCAGTTGCGCCTGTAGTAACGCGTTTTCATCCTCTTCCTGCTGAAGAGCGTCTTCGCCATAACGCTGACGCTGCTGTTGGATATACTCCTGCTGTAACGCGGCTTCCTGCTGCGCAATATCATCCAGAGACGCATCATCATGCGTCGTACCGTTGTTAACCGTGTCTTCCTGCACGTGCGACGCTCTGGCCTGTTGTTCAGCCAGGCGCTGTGATGGCAATTTAATGCCATACGAGGCCAGTTCGCGGCGAGTTGGAATACGCACCGGGTTTGGGCGGGGTAATTCCGGCCCTACCCCCTGTTTTACCTGCGAATTGTTTTCATCATCAGTACTGAAGGCCGGCATAAAAGTATTAGTGGCCTTAAATGCCGCCGCCATTCCCTCTGGCGTATCAGCCTGCCCACTCTGGGAGCTCCGATCAATAGGATGGATGATCTGCGGTTGCGCAATCGGCGGGATATCCGCGCTACCATAAGGATGATACGCCCCCGCACGGCTATCAGGATCGGCAACGGTATCCGGCACTTCAAAAGAATACAGAGGCGGATTGAGCGTTGAGGCGGCATCAATTTGCTGCCGGACGGCAGTTTGTTCCGGCGCAACCTGCTGATCAGTCTGCTGCCTTTCCATTGCCGGCGAAATCATTGGTGACGAATCTGATGCCGCCGGGGTGGGCAATTGCTGCTCCCTCTCCTGCTCCACTGGGTTCGCCTCTTCAGGCTCGCCGGTTATCGGCGGTGCTGAAAATAATGCGTCATTCTCACTATCTGCTGACGCTTCAGACGAATCCCGGTTATCGGCGGTGTCAAGAGACAACGGTTCAGGCCCGCTATCGCTACGCGAGCGATTAGACATAAATGTCAGACAGCCCATTACCGCCGCACCTATTTTTTCGGCGATCGTCAACCATGACCAACCGCTAAACAGCGTCAGACCTGCTGCCCAGACGCACAATAAGATCAACGTCGCGCCCATGCTGTTAAACCGGGGAACCATAGCGCTGCTTAACAGGCTGCCTAATACACCGCCGGAGGCAAAATAGTAGAGGTCGTCAATATTCAACGCCGCCAGACCACATGAGGTCAGAATTAACGCCAGAGTCCCGATCAAGCGTAACGAAAAGGTAAAATAGTCCACCGAGTTCTGGTTATCACGCTGACGAAAAGCCGACCAGCACAGACACAGCATAATCGGGGGAATGGCATAGGCCAGCACGCCAAAAATAAAAAACAGGGTGTCAGCCAGCCAGGCGCCCGCCACACCACCAACGTTGTGGATAGGTTCATGCCACGCGGTTTGCGACCAACTGGGATCCGAAGGGCTAAAACTGAGTAATGCGACACTAAGATAAACAGCAAAAAGCGCCACTACGATCAAAATCGCTTCAAGTAAACGGCGGGCACCACTGAGTTTTCTCAGGGTAATATCTTTATCTTCTGTATATTCCTGGCTCAAGCGTCTCTCCAGGGGCCTGTAAAGGTTTATGACAAAGCGCCGAGGAAAACCCGGCGCTGAAACTGTATAAATTCACAGGAGTGTAGCTGAATTTATCGGGTTTTGCACCCATGCATTCATCGGGTCTTAATGACCAAACGATTGCTTTGTTTAACTTCTTCCATCACGACATAGGTGCGGGTGTCGTTCACGCCCGGCAGCCGCAGCAGCGTCTCGCCCAACAGCTTACGATAGGCGGACATATCCGGTACGCGGGTTTTCAACAGGTAGTCAAAATCGCCGGAAACCAGATGACACTCCTGAATTTCTTCAAGTTTTTGAACTGCCGAATTAAACTGCTCAAACACATCAGGCGCACCACGATTTAGCGTTATCTCAACGAAAACCAGTAGTGATGCATCCAGATAATGCGGATTCAACAGTGCGGTATAGCCATTAATAAAGCCCTGTCGTTCCAGACGACGTACGCGTTCCAGGCAGGGCGTCGGAGATAATCCCACCCGTTTGGAAAGCTCGACATTAGAAATACGCCCGTCTTTTTGTAATTCGTTCAGGATGTTGCGATCGATACGATCGAGATCTTTTCCTGGCCGTTTTTTAGAATCTACCATTATTATTGTCTCTCTCACTCTTCCCTGCACCTGCTACACTCCGACCAACTTCAATGTATCAGAGCCGCCCTAAAGAAGATCCGCTGCCTATTTTTTGTATATCAAACGTCATTTCCCTTTCGCCGCTATCTGTCATCGCTATGCACTATACATGGGTAAAATTGTCAAACCAGGCAAAAACGAATTATCCGTGGCCCAATGACCAGCCAGACAAGCGGCGAATAAAAAGCCGAGCTTTTGACTATTCGCATACAAAAAATTTCCTCTTACCCAGATGTTTTCGCAAAAGCACAGCGGATTGTCAAAGTAAAACAACTAAAATCAGAAGAAAGTACCAGATTGATTAAAGCAAAGCGGTATTCTGAAGCGTTCTTAGTCATTTTTCTTATGAATGTCGCTGATCTATCAGCAGTTTATGGGGGACATAGTCATTAACGATTAAACAAATAGCTAACAACTTCGCCACACACTTTTTTTACTCAGATAATTTACTTACAATCACATTTCTTGTCCGTCATCGTGAAATGAGGAACGCATGAGTACCGTTAAACACCATAAGTTATTGATTCTGGGTTCAGGGCCAGCTGGATACACAGCCGCAGTTTATGCTGCACGGGCTAATTTACATCCGGTACTCATTACCGGCATGGAGAAAGGCGGTCAATTAACGACCACGACCGAAGTAGAAAACTGGCCAGGTGACGCAGAGGATTTAACGGGACCTCTGTTGATGGAGCGGATGCAGGCCCATGCAGAAAAATTCAATACCGAGATAGTATTCGACCATATTCAGCGTGTCGATTTGCAAAACCGTCCTTTTCGTCTTTTTGGCGACAGCGATGAATACACCTGTGATGCGCTGATTATCGCAACCGGCGCTTCCGCCCGCTATTTAGGCCTGCCCTCCGAGGAAGCCTTCAAGGGTAAGGGGGTATCTGCCTGCGCCACTTGCGACGGTTTCTTCTATCGCAATCAGAAAGTTGCCGTAGTGGGCGGAGGCAACACCGCCGTTGAGGAAGCGCTGTATTTATCCAATATTGCGGCTGAAGTGCATCTGATTCACCGCCGCGACAGCTTTCGTTCAGAAAAAATCCTGATCGACCGTCTGATGGATAAAGTGAAAAACGGCAATATTATTCTGCATACCGACCGTACGCTTGATGAAGTCCTCGGCGACCAGATGGGCGTAACCGGTGTACGCCTGCGAGATCCCCGTACAGATGCGACCGAAGAGCTGGAACTGGCTGGCGTATTTATCGCCATCGGTCATAGCCCTAACACTGCCGTGTTTGGCGGTCAGCTCGAACTGGAGAATGGCTATATCAAGGTACAGTCGGGTATCCACGGTAATGCGACCCAAACCAGTATTCCCGGCGTCTTTGCTGCCGGTGATGTTATGGATCACATTTATCGTCAGGCCATCACCTCTGCCGGTACTGGCTGCATGGCGGCGCTTGATGCCGAACGCTATCTGGATGGGTTAACCCCCGCCAACTAACACGCTTTTGCCATCCGGGGCGAACGCTGCCCCGGATAGATATGTCCCCCCCCTGCTTTATCACTCAAAAATTGATCATCTCCCGCCTTTTCGTTTGCAGAGTGATTTTGTCGAGGTAACATGACGGCATTCTGAGCACAGGACGGCAACATTGTTAAATAACGGTTATATAGACGTTATTTTTTATTAGCGTTCTTCCATACAAATAACGACCTGGTATCTGATGAAAAAAACCAGACAGCAAGAACTCACGCATTGGCTAAAACAACAAAGCACGCTGGCGCAGCGCTGGTTGCGACTTTCACTGCTGCTCGGTTTTCTGAGTGGAGTTCTGATTATTGCGCAGGCATGGCTATTAGCTTCGCTGCTACATGCCTTGATTATGGATCATACGCCGCGTGATTCCTTGCTCTCGCCCTTTCTGCTGCTTGTCGCCACGTTTGTTCTGCGGGCATTAAATAGCCTGCTGCGGGAGCGGGTGGGTTTTATGTGCGGGCAGGCTGTACGGCAACAAATCCGTAAGCTGGTGTTAGACAGACTACAGCAGTTAGGCCCGGCCTGGGTTCAGGGGAAACCGGCGGGAAGCTGGGCTACCATGATTCTGGAACAGGTTGAAGATATGCAGGATTACTATTCCCGCTATCTTCCCCAGATGTATCTTGCTGCACTGATCCCGCTGCTTATTCTGATCGCAATCTTTCCAATCAATTGGGCCGCAGGTCTTATTCTGTTGCTGACCGCTCCCCTGATTCCACTCTTTATGGCGCTGGTGGGCATGGGGGCAGCCGATGCCAACCGTCGTAATTTTCTGGCGTTGGCGCGTTTGAGCGGACATTTTCTCGATCGTCTGCGCGGATTAGAGACCCTGCGTCTGTTTAATCGGGGTGATGCGGAAACGGAACAAATCAGCAACGCTTCCGAAGACTTTCGTATCCGCACGATGGAAGTGCTGCGCATGGCTTTCCTATCCTCCGGCGTACTGGAATTTTTCGCCTCTATTTCTATCGCTGTAGTAGCGGTTTACTTTGGTTTTTCGTATCTGGGAGAGCTGAATTTCGGTCATTACGGTATGGGCGTTACACTGTTTGCCGGGTTTCTGGTGTTGATTCTGGCGCCTGAATTCTTCCAGCCATTGCGCGATCTCGGCACGTTTTACCACGCCAAAGCTCAGGCTGTCGGCGCCGCAGAATCATTGGTGACGTTTCTGGCGGCGGAAGGCGAAACCGTCGGTTCTGGAGAGCATGAATTCAGCAGTGATGGCGCCATTGAAATCCGTGCTAACGATCTGATCATTCTGGCGCCTGATGGTACGCCGCTGACTCAGCCATTGACGTTCACCGTGGGGGCGGGCAAACGTATCGCGCTGGTTGGCATCAGCGGCGCGGGAAAAAGCTCTCTGCTGAATGCGCTGCTTGGTTTCTTGCCTTACCGCGGTTCCCTGACCGTTAACCGCATCGAGCTGAATACGCTCTCACCTGAATCGTGGCGCAAGCAGTTAAGCTGGGTGGGACAAAACCCTCATCTGCCGGAACAAAGCCTGCGGGCCAATATCTTGCTGGGAAAACCGCAGGCCACCGACAATGAATTGCAACAAGCCATTGAACGGGCGTATGTACATGAATTCCTGCCTCAACTGCCACAGGGTTTAGATACCCCCATTGGCGATGGCGCGGCACGTCTTTCAGTGGGACAGGCCCAACGCGTCGCGGTGGCCCGTGCGCTTATTAATCCCTGCCACCTGCTGCTGCTCGATGAACCGGCGGCCAGCCTGGATGCACACAGTGAACAGCGGGTCATGGGGGCGTTAAATGAGGCGGCGCGTAATCAGACCACACTCTTAGTCACGCATCAATTGAATGACACCATCGATTACGACGCCATTTGGGTGATGAGTCATGGTCAGTTAGTGCAGCAGGGTGATTATCAGGCACTCAGCACACAATCCGGCGCCTTTGCTGAACTGATGGCACAACGCCAGGGAGAGTTATGATATGTCGCCGCAAATAAAAGCAATGCAGGTTTTAAAACCCTTTCTGGCACTCTATCGCCGTCATATCTGGCGCTTGAGTCTGGGCGTCATTTTAGCCATCGTGACGCTGTTGGCCAGCATCGGGCTGCTTGCGTTGTCCGGCTGGTTTCTGGCCGGGGCGGCATTGGCAGGTGTCGCCGGATTATACTCCTTTAACTATATGCTGCCCGCAGCAGGGGTGAGAGGCGCGGCCATTGCCCGAACCGCAGGCCGTTACGCCGAAAGGCTGGTCAGCCATGATGCGACGTTCCGCGTTCTGCAACACCTGCGCGTATTTACCTTTTCTCGTATCCTGCCCCTTTCTCCCGGCGGTATCGCAAGGTTTCGCCAAGCTGACCTGCTGAACCGGCTGGTCGCCGATGTCGATACGCTCGACCATTTATACCTGCGTGTTATTTCTCCGATTGTCAGCGCACTGCTGGTTATTCTGATCGTCACTTATGGTTTAAGCTGGCTGGACGTTTCGCTGGCGCTGATATTGTGCGCCATCATGCTGTCCCTGTTACTGCTTCTGCCAGTGCTGTTTTATCGGGCAGGGCAGCCTATCGGGCAGGAACTGACGGCTTTACGGGCGCAATATCGTATCCAGTTGACAGGCTGGCTACAGGGGCAGGCGGAACTGACCGTCTTTGGCGCGCTATCAGCCTCGCGTCAGCAATTGGCGCAGTTAGAAATACGCTGGCTGGCGCGTCAACAGCAGCAGGCTACTCTGACGGGCCTGTCTCAGGCGCTGATGATTTTGTGTAGTGGGCTGACCGTCACCCTGATGTTATGGCTGGCCGCGACAGGCGTTGGCGAAAACACGCAGCCCGGCGCGTTGATTGCCCTATTCGTCTTTGCCGCGCTGGCCGCCTTTGAAGCGCTGGCACCGGTAGCAGGCGCGTTCCAGCATATGGGGCAGGTCATCGCATCTGCCGCCCGTGTTGATCAGATCATCCGCCAGCCGACGGAGATTACCTTCCCGGAGCAAGGCCCGCCGGTGGCACAGGCGGCCTCGCTTGATTTAGATAGCGTCAGCTTCACCTACCCGGATCAACCCTTGCCCGTCCTGAGTGATATCTCGCTCAATATCCGTGCTGGCGAGCATCTGGCGCTGCTTGGACGTACCGGATGTGGTAAATCCACCCTGCTGCAACTGCTTACCCGCGCATGGGACTGTGAACAGGGTGAAATAGCGTTGAACGGTTTTCCATTATCTTCATGGCGTGAGGATGATCTGCGCAGCATGATGAGCGTCGTGCCACAGCGTGTTCATATTTTTAGCGCTACGTTACGCGATAATCTGTTACTGGCCGCTCCCGCCGCCCGTGATGAACAGCTAGTGACGGTGTTGCAACAGGTCGGTTTGGATAAGCTATTGGAGAATGAAGGGCTGAATGCCTGGCTTGGTGAAGGCGGACGCCAGCTCTCGGGTGGCGAACAGCGTCGTATCGGCCTTGCGCGGGCTTTGTTGCCGGCGGCTCCGCTGGTATTACTGGATGAGCCAACCGAAGGATTGGATGCTGAAACCGAACAGCGCATTTTACAATTACTGCGCCAGCACTGTGCAGGAAAAACGCTGATTGTGATTACTCATCGGCTGTATGCGTTAGAATCAATGGATCGTATTTGTGTAATGGACGGCGGTCAGATAATCGAACAGGGGAATCATCAAGCATTAATGTCCCGGCAGGGGCGTTACTGGCAATTTCATCAGCACATTTAATTTATAGCATGGCGTATCATGCGCAAGCCATTGTTTACCCTACACCCGGACGATTATGCAACTGTACCAGCTTTCACCCGACTCTCTTCGCTTTCCAGACCCGATTAATGCATTGGATGAGCCAAATGGATTATTGGCGATAGGCGGCGATCTTTCTCCTGCCCGGCTGCGGGCGGCTTATCAGCAGGGGATATTTCCCTGGTATTCCCCCGGCGAACCTATTTTATGGTGGTCGCCTAATCCGCGGGCGGTATTATTGCCGGGAGCATTTCATATCAGTCGCAGCATGAAGAAATTTCTGCGTAAGCACGATTTTCAGGTAACGCTCAACCACGCATTTAATGACGTGATTACCGCTTGTGCCGATGAACGGGACGGCGGAACCTGGATCAGTCCGGACATTATTTTGGCTTATAGTGAACTTCATCAGTCAGGACAAGCACATTCTGTCGAAGTGTGGCAGAATGGCACGCTTGTTGGCGGATTGTATGGTATTTCGCAAGGTAGGTTGTTCTGCGGCGAGTCAATGTTCAGCCGTGCCGATAATGCATCTAAATACGCTTTGCTGACATTTCAACAACATTTTATTCGTCATGGTGGTTATCTGATCGACTGTCAGGTGCTTAACACACATACCGCCTCCCTGGGAGTATGTGAAATCCCCCGTGATCGCTTTTTGCAGTTTCTTTTTCAGTTGCGGGATAACCCGATGGCTGATGGCTGTTGGTGGCCGCAAACGCTAGCCCAACCAATGCCACAATAGACAACAGCAGTTGATAAATAGTACTCAGTTTATGAACGCTCCTTTACATAATGTGGGTTTTTCGGCATTATCTTGCCGGTTAAAAACAAAGGTAGTTAGACCTAGAGGATTCGATGGCCAAAGAAGACAATATTGAAATGCAAGGCACCGTGCTTGATACGCTGCCCAATACCATGTTCCGCGTTGAATTGGAAAACGGGCACGTGGTTACCGCTCATATCTCCGGTAAAATGCGTAAAAACTATATCCGCATCCTGACGGGTGACAAAGTCACTGTAGAGCTGACCCCGTACGACCTGAGCAAAGGCCGCATTGTCTTCCGTAGCCGTTAACCGGCTCACCCATCGCTGACATAACGCGATATCCGAGGATGTTCCACCTCTGCTGCCCTTTCCGTAATCGGCAAGGGCTTTTGTGTTTGGGCTATTGATACGCCTCTTTGCGCAAAACATTGACAAAAAAGGGTGATGCCTGAGCATCACCCTTTACCTTATTAACTTCGTATAACCGACCAGACTTGCCCCTTATTGGACTGCGCCTTCCGTTTTACGCTTCTGAGCGCTCTGGAAACCATAAGTCAGTTGCTGAGACTCTTTATCCAGTTCAACTTTGACAGAGCCGCCATCGACCAACAAACCAAACAGCAGTTCATTCGCTAAAGGTTTTTTCAGGTTTTCCTGCATCACTCTCGCCATTGGTCGTGCGCCCATAGCTTTGTCATAACCCTTCTCTGCCAGCCAGTCACGCGCTTCGTCACTAACTTCCAGCGATACACCTTTCGCATCCAACTGTGCCTGTAGTTCAACGATGAATTTATCCACCACCTGCTGAATAACCTCCGCAGACAGATGATTGAACCAGATAATGCCATCAAGACGGTTACGGAATTCAGGCGTAAACACTTTCTTGATCTCTTCCATCGCGTCGGTGCTGTTATCCTGCTGGATGATCCCGATAGAGTTACGCTGGGTTTCCCGTACGCCAGCGTTGGTGGTCATCACCACGATAACGTTGCGGAAGTCGGCTTTGCGGCCATTATTGTCGGTCAGCGTACCGTTATCCATTACCTGCAACAGCAGGTTGAAGACATCAGGATGCGCTTTCTCGATTTCATCGAGCAGCAGTACAGAGTGAGGGTGTTTAATCACCGCATCAGTCAGCAAACCGCCCTGATCGTAACCGACATAGCCCGGAGGCGCGCCAATCAAACGGCTGACGGTGTGACGCTCCATATACTCGGACATGTCGAAGCGCAGCAGCTCAATATCCAATGCTTTCGCCAGTTGCAGCGTGACTTCCGTTTTCCCCACGCCAGTCGGCCCGGCAAACAGGAAAGAACCAACGGGCTTACGCTCTTGCCCTAGCCCTGCCCGGCTCATCTTGATTGATTCAGACAGTGCTTCAATCGCTTTGTCCTGACCAAACACCAACATTTTCAGGCGATCGCTCAGGTTTCTCAGTACATCACGATCGCTGGCCGACACCGTTTTCTCAGGAATACGGGCGATACGTGCCACCACAGATTCGATATCCGCCACGTTAACCGTTTTCTTTCGCTTGCTGATTGGCATCAAACGGCTGCGGGCGCCCGCCTCATCAATCACATCTATCGCTTTATCCGGCAGATGCCGATCGTTGATGTATTTCACCGCCAGTTCCACTGCCGCACGTACCGCCTTCGCCGTATAACGTACGTCATGGTGAGCTTCATACTTCGGCTTTAGGCCGTTAATGATCTGTACGGTTTCTTCCACGCTGGGCTCAGTGATATCAATTTTCTGGAAACGACGCGCCAGCGCCCGATCCTTTTCAAAGATATTGCTGAATTCCTGATACGTTGTAGATCCAATCACGCGGATTTTGCCGCTGGATAACAGAGGTTTAATCAGGTTGGCAGCATCAACCTGACCACCGGAGGCCGCACCCGCACCAATAATCGTATGAATTTCATCAATAAACAGGATGCTGCTCTGATCTTGTTCAAGCTGTTTCAACAACGCCTTGAACCGTTTTTCAAAGTCGCCCCGGTATTTTGTCCCGGCCAGCAAAGAGCCGATATCCAGTGAATACAGCGTGCATTCCGCCATCACTTCCGGCACGTCGCCCTGCACAATACGCCAGGCAAGCCCTTCGGCAATCGCCGTTTTACCAACGCCCGATTCCCCCACCAGCAGCGGGTTATTCTTACGGCGACGGCACAGAACCTGAATGGTTCGCTCCAGTTCTTTGTCCCGGCCAATAAGGGGATCAATACCGCCAACACGCGCAAGCTGGTTCAGATTGGTGGTGAAGTTTTCCATACGGTCTTCCCCTCCGGCCTGTTCTTCATTGACGGGATGCTCCGGGTTTGGCGCCTGCCCGGACTCTTCTTTACGCGTGCCGTGCGAGATATAATTCACCACGTCCAGACGGCTGACATCATGTTTACGCAGCAGGTATGCCGCCTGAGATTCCTGTTCACTGAAAATGGCGACCAGGACATTTGCCCCGGAAACCTCGCTGCGCCCCGATGACTGGACATGAAAGACCGCACGCTGCAACACCCGCTGGAAGCTGAGTGTCGGCTGCGTTTCACGCTCATCATCACTTTTCGGCAATGTTGGCGTGGTTTGTTCAATAAAGGTTTCAAGCTCCTGGCGAAGCGCGGTCAAATCCACCGTGCAGGCTTCCAGTGCTTCACGTGCGGCCGGATTACTGAGCAGAGCCAACAGCAAATGCTCCACGGTCATAAACTCGTGTCGGTGCTCACGCGCTCTGGCGAAAGCCATGTTGAGACTGAGTTCCAGTTCTTGATTGAGCATAGGCCCCTCCCCCAATAAATTGCCTGACTTCAGGCTTTTTCCAGCGTACAGAGCAACGGGTGCTCATTTTCTCTGGCATAACGATTTACTTGTACAACTTTGGTTTCAGCCACTTCAGCGCTGAATACGCCACAAATCGCTTTTCCCTGATAATGAACGGTCAGCATCAGTTGCGTTGCACGTTCAATATCATAAGAAAAGAACTTTTGCAGAACGTCAATAACAAATTCCATCGGCGTGTAATCATCGTTGTTCAATAACACTTTATACATTGATGGCGGTTGCAGTTTTTCTTTGTATTGATCTGCAGTCAGGTTCTCTGATTGTGGCCACGTCTTGTCGTTTCCCATTGTCTGTCCAACGTCATCTGAATATCATCGTACTGAACTGTATTTACAGTAGCATGTCTGGTTTTTATTTTACCATCCAGGAACCAAAATCGCTGCCAGAAAGCAAGACTCATTGTTTCTTATCCCTCGAATTCGCTACGTAACACTGAACAAAAGCCGCCAATAGCGTTATCTGCATCAAATTTTGACAAACTGATCCAGGGCTTAAAATGTGGATCGCTTGACGCCGGGATCGATTTCACTAAAGTGTAGAGTTGAATTGATGAGGTTTTAATCAATTCGTATTCACTTTAACCAAATAACCTACACCTTAATATAAAGAATACTCTTGCGAAGGATGTCATGCATGGAGACAGGTACTGTTAAATGGTTCAATAACGCCAAAGGTTTTGGTTTTATCTGTCCTGAAGGGGGCGGTGAAGATATCTTCGCTCACTACTCAACAATTCAAATGGACGGATACCGAACGCTAAAGGCTGGACAGGTTGTCAGGTTTGATGTTCATCAAGGGCCGAAAGGGAATCATGCAAGTCTGATCGTACCTCTGATCAGCGAAACTGTTGCCTGATAAGTACTGTTCTTTACCTAAAATCGCCTCAACGCATACATAGGTTAGTACAAAAAATGCTGGTCTGTTCGACCAGCATTTTTATGGTGGGCCAGCGCAGACAACATCAATCCGCCCGCCCTCTGGCCAGCCAGAGTACTCTGGAAAACATACCGCGAATCAATGGCGGTATAGATTCACTTCCCCGTGTCGCGGCTTCCATCGCCACCTCAATAGCCAAATCGGGTTTTGACGATCGGTGAATCGCTTTGACGATGATTTTATGCATCGAGAGCGGCACCTTTTCAGGCAGTTGCGCGACACGGTGATAGACATGTCCGAATCCTGCACGATACATATAATGTTCCATATCCGGCGCAGGCAAAACCGTCAGATGATCCCGATCGCTTTCGCCCTGCATCGTTAACAGGCTTTGCGCTGTTGCAGCATACTTTTTCCCCGCCTCATCACCATCGACCAGCACATGCCATTCAATGCCCATTCGCCGGGCGAACTTCAGTAATGGCCGTAACCCCGATTGGGCAAACTCAATAACTTTAACGCCTTCGGCCTCAAAATGATGGCCGCACTGGCGCGCCAACTCATTCAGCATCCAGACTTCCGTTTCGCCTTCCACCAACAGCCAGCAGCGAGCAAATAACGACGCTGGCCGGTTGAAGCGAATATGAAAGGCAATTCGCCGACTGTCTTCCGCACTCATCCCCTGTCGGCCAATACGGTACGTTGCAACACGTGATGATTCCCGAACCAGACGACAAACCTGCTCCATCGGAACCAGTGACAATAGCTCGCCCGAATTGGTGGTAGTGATTTTCTGCAACGGCAACTGCATCAATAACCCCCATGCCACCGACAGCATGATCGGGTGCAGCCGCGTTTCCGGATCTTCAATGACCAACAGAGGACGTGAATGCAGATCCAGCGCCACCGAACCTTTGGCCTGCAATAACGTGGAAAATAATCCCAGTAGAATAATTCGGCGGCTGCGGCTATTCGGGTCAGCGATAAGACGATTGATATTATCCAGTGAACGCCAGTATTTACCATTGTGAGCGCGCGCATACCGGTGGTGACGCCGCTCATTGAAGGGGGCGTTTTGCTCAGAAAAATAGTGCTCAAGCAATTGACGCATCGCCACCAGCCCTTGCCGCAATTCCTTATCGGTCAACTTTTGCGGGTTTTGAAGCAGTTCGCCCATCAGTTGTTCAAACTGCCGCGCCAGTTTTTCATTACTGTTATCAGTGGTAACGTTCAGGTCTCCCGAACGTAAACGCCGCATAAACCGTGCATCCCGCAGGCGCAGCACCGGATGTAAACGGATAACTTCACCGACCAGTTCATCAATATCATTGAGTGGTATCGGGTGCCCTTCGGCATCTAGAAAACTTCGCCAGGTAAATACCGATTGGCTCTCGTCGACTTCACCTTCCAGACGGTAGAAAATGCGGTATAACGATGCGTCCCCTTCTACCCATACGCGATTCAGGGTACGGTAACGCGGCATAAGGTGGTGCCCGGGGGCCGTTTCACAGAAAGTGAAGATCACCTGTAGGTGACGTTCACGACTGGTTTCATCACCCGGCGTAAAATGAAAATCCTGTAAATCAAAATGATAAAGCGGCAATGTCGGCGCCAGCAGCAGAGATAACGCATCAAGCAGGCTGGACTTCCCCCACGCATTCTCACCAATCAGCACAGTATTATCATCCAGCCCCAATGACAGACGATTAATCCCCCGGAACCCCACAATTTCTACGTTTTCCAGATGCATCCACGTCTCCTGTTTTTGTCTCGCTGATACGGCCGTGATAATAAAACAACCTATGGCATAGGTGAGGTTGATGACAAACCCATAGCGGTGAGATCGAGATACCCGGGCTTATCGCACCGAGGGGCGCTGTCCCTAATATCGGACTTTGTTAGCAGTCTGAACCTATTGCATAGGTTATGCCTCCAGGCGATACTTTACTCAAGATGATAATTTGTTTAATTTTAATAGATTATGTCATTTTTCCCGCCTGCAACCGGCTTTTCTCTCTAAGGACGTCAATTCTGTGATGTATTCAGGGTTATTAATCATTCTATTACCGCTCATGTTTGGCTACCTGGTGCCGCTGCGCGCCAAAAAAGCATTACAGTCAATTAATCAGTTGTTGAGCTGGATGGTGTATATCATTCTGTTTTTAATGGGCATCAGTCTGGCGTTTCTGGACAATCTCGGCAGTAACCTGTTACTGATTTTTCGTTACACCGTCGTCTGCGCCGCCTGTATTGTCACGGCGAATATTGCAGCGCTATGGTTATTGGAAAAACGTTATGCATGGCATGGCAGCCATGAACAGGAAGCGCTTCCCTCGCGGCTGCATTTGATCATGGAATCGTTCAAATTGTGCGGGGTGGTCTTCGGAGGATTTCTGCTGGGGTTAACCCAGTGGTCCGGTCTGATTTATGCCAGTCAGGGTAGCGAATACGCGCTGATATTGTTGCTGTTCCTGGTAGGAATACAGTTACGTAACAGTGGCATGACGTTGCGCCAGATTGTTTTGAACCGTCGCGGTATGATGGTCGCACTGGTGGTCTGCGTCAGCGCACTTGCGGGCGGCATACTGGCGGCATGGCTGCTCAATTTACCACTGAAAACCGGGCTGGCGCTAGCCTCCGGTTATGGCTGGTATTCGTTGTCCGGCATCCTGCTGACCGACGCTTTAGGCCCGGTTATTGGCAGCTCGGCCTTTTTTAACGATCTGGCCCGTGAGCTGATTGCCATTATGCTGATACCGGCGCTGGTACGGCGCAACCGTTCCTGTGCTTTAGGCATCTGTGGCGCCACATCCATGGATTTTACTTTACCCGTGCTACAACGCAGTGCGGGAGTAGGTATGGTGCCAGCCGCCATTGTGCATGGTTTCCTACTTAGCCTCGCCGGCCCGATCCTGATGGCCTTTTTTTCCTCATAACCACCGATGCCTACTCCGCTATTATTCTGGCAGTCAAGCTGGCTGAGAAATTGGGCGGCGGCATCAACGATCTGCCACTCGGCCTGTTTCTGTCATAGTTTGAACAGAAGGCTGTCTTCATCCTGCTGCATTCCCCGTTTCCCCGCTATAGTAATACCTGTATTGTTAATTTTCTTGAGCAGTGGAGCTTATCACTAATGACATCTCAACCTGCGCCAGTGTTGATTCTGGGCGCCAGCGGCTATATTGGCCGCCACTTGACCGAGCGACTAAGCCCGCGGGGCGGCCGGGTTATTGCGGCGTCCCGTCATATCGACTCGCTGGCGGAGCAAAAGTGGCCCGGAGTCGAGTGTCGGCAGGTTGATCTTTGCAAACCCAATGCCCTGCCGGATGGCCTATGGGATGCGGAGATTCTGTATTATCTGGTGCACAGCATGGGTGATGGCGATAACTTCGTCGCCAAAGAGCGTCTGGCCGGGATGAACCTGCTACTGGCGCTCTCGTCCAGCAGGGTAAAGCACATTATTTATCTGGGTGCCTTACAGCCGAAAGGCGACAGTTCACCACATATACAGGCCCGAAAAACGACAGGGGATATCTTACGCAGTAGCAGCATCCCGGTTACTGAACTACGGGCCGGTATTATCATTGGCGCTGGCTCCGCTGCGTTAGAAATCATGCGGGATATGGTTTACAACCTGCCGGTGTTAACTCCGCCTCGCTGGGTGCGTTCAAAATCGTCCCCTATCGCGCTGGAAAACTTACTGGTCTACCTGACAGAAATCATCCGTCACCCCTCGTCAGAAAACCGGATTATGGATGCCGCTGGCCCTGAATATATTAGCTATCAGACCATGTTTGAACGCTTTATCCAGATCAGTGGTAAACGACGATTATTGCTCCCGCTCCCCATACCTACCCATCGGGTTTCCGTATGGTTCCTGCACTTGATTACGTCCGTTCCCCCGGCCATTGCCCAGGCGCTTATACAGGGGCTTAAGTATGATCTTCAGGCCGATGGTACGGCGTTGCAGGCCCTGATCCCTCAGACACTGATCAATTTTGATGAAGCGGTGCGGACTATGCTGCAAAGTGAAATGGAAACGATGCAACGCGCAGACTGGGGCGACGACACTGAAGTCCGGGCTCGCTGGAAGCCGGACTACGGCTTCTATCCCAAGCAGGCCGGGCATTCGGTTAACACATCGGCGTCCAGCCAGGCGCTGTGGCAGGTTGTTCAACAGATAGGCGGCAAAGAAGGCTATTTCTATGCAAATGTACTGTGGAAACTGCGGGCAAAGCTGGACGACCTCAGCGGCAACCACGTGGTCTATGGTCGCCCGGATCGCCCTACCCTTGAGATCGGCGATAAAATTGATGGCTGGAAAGTTATCTCCATCAAACCACAGCGGCAACTGGTTATGCTGTTTGGGATGAAAGCGCCGGGCCTGGGGAAACTCACGTTTACCATTACAGATAAAAGCACATACCGCACGCTGGATGTACGCGCACGATGGCACCCTGCCGGCCTCAACGGACTCATTTACTGGTTTTTAATGATGCCGGCTCACCTGTTTATTTTTCGCGGCATGGCGGCACGTATTACCGAACTGGCAGAGAAACCCTCATCACCCTTGATTTAATTATCTGCGCCGCCGTATTTCTCCAGCAGCGCGTCTACAATAGCTTCAGTCTGCGCATCCGCCTCCCCCCGATAATTCTGTGGACGGAAGTGCATTTGAAAAGCCGAAATAACCTGCCGCTTCTGACGATCGGTCATATCTTCCGGTACGGCGTAACCGTAGCGGGCCAGTTTCGCCAGCAGGCTGGTCATATCGACCGGCTGCGTATTATCCCGGCCATTAAGGTAAAAAATCACCCTCGATGCTTCCGGCCATGCCCCAATGTCAGCCTGAGCAAGCTGTTGCCACGGAAATAGCGGGCCGGGATCCTGCTTACGCAGTGGGGCAATATCGCTGTGCGCCACCACGTTTTGCGGCGTAATCTGATAACGTTCAACAATCTGTCGGGCAATATCGGTCAGTACCGCAATCTGAGAAGGAGGAAATGGCGTCCACGATACTCCGATTAGCGTCCGCTGATAGCCAGGGTTTTCAAGCTCAATACCAATCGATGAGAGATTAAGACGGGTAAAACCGCGCCAGCTACTGGCCCCGGCGTGCCATGCCGCCTGCGATTCCGGCACCAGTTGCCATACCACCGGTTTGCCCCGCTCAAACGGTGGCTGCGCAGGGATGAGGTAATGCGCGCTGACGTGTTCATCCGTCAGCGTATTCAGCGAGGTGGGGAAATCCTCCGCCGTGTAGTGGATCACCAGAAAACGGATCCGCGCCGACTGCGCCGTAGCCTGATGCGCCGTGTCTACTTTATAGCGCCCCTGATCCTTTAGGGAAGAGGTTGACTGGCAGCCGGTCAGCAATACCAACATCAGCATAGTGATACATTTGATCATAAGATTCCCGCTACCCAGTTGATGAGAGTGATACACTCTACACCGTTTTTTTCTCGGAACGCCTTGAATTGAAATAACCTTTTTTCACCAGAACGGCGCCCTGTTTAACGGCCTTTACTCTTATTAAGCAAATTATCTGTTCCACTTATTTCTGCCCCGACAAATCTGGTCTGATTGCGCGGAAGCCAGTATTTCGTGCTATTATTTAAGCAATAAATCGCTTATTAGCATATTTTAACCTACGGTGATTGCATAAGTATTCTGCCGACGTTAACATTCGCCGCATCAATGGCTATTCAATTCTTACGCATGAGTATTCAACTAAACAGCATTAACTGTTTCTACGGCGCATATCAGGCGTTGTTCAACATCACTTTTGATTGTCCTGCGGGTGAAACGCTGGTTCTGCTTGGGCCAAGCGGCGCCGGTAAAAGCTCTCTGCTGCGCGTTCTGAATCTGCTGGAAATGCCGCGTTCCGGCACACTGGCTATCGCGGGAAATCAATTTGATTTCGATCATGCCCCCGGTGAAAACGCCATTCGCGAATTGCGTCAGAATGTCGGCATGGTTTTTCAGCAATATAATCTCTGGCCCCACCTGACGGTCGTACAAAACCTGATAGAAGCCCCCTGCCGTGTGCTTGGATTGAATAAAGATCAGGCCCAAGCCCGTGCTGAAAAGTTGCTGACCCGTTTACGTCTGAATGATTTTGCCGACCGTTACCCCCTCCATCTTTCTGGTGGTCAGCAACAGCGAGTCGCCATTGCCCGAGCCCTGATGATGGAGCCACAGGTGTTGTTATTTGATGAACCCACCGCGGCACTGGATCCTGAAATTACCGCTCAGGTGGTGAGCATCATCCATGAGCTGTCGCAAACCGGCATTACTCAGGTGATCGTAACCCATGAGGTAGAGTTCGCACGGAAAACAGCCAGCAGAGTGGTGTATATGGAAAACGGGCATATCGTGGAACAAGGGGATGCCGCTCATTTCGCCCAGCCACAGTCGCCCGCATTCGCCAGTTATTTATCACATTGATTGATACCGGGAAAATTACAATGAAAACATTAATCGTTGCAGCATTATTCGCTGGAGTCAGCATTTCCGCCAGTGCAGCGGAGACGATCCGTTTTGCCACCGAAGCCTCTTACCCTCCGTTCGAATTCATTGACACCGACAATAACATTCAGGGCTTTGACATCGATCTGGCTAACGCACTGTGCAAAGAAATACAGGCGACCTGTACATTCAGCAATCAGGCATTCGATAGTTTGATTCCAGGTCTGAAATTCCGTCGTTTTGAGGCGGTTATCGCGGGGATGGATATCACGCCGGAACGTGAGCAACAGGTGTCTTTTACCCAACCGTACTATGACAACGCCGCACTGTTCATTGCCCAAAAGGGCAAAGTCGCCGGTGTTGCCGCGCTGAAAGGGAAACGCGTCGGCGTACAAAACGGCACCACACATCAGAAGTACCTGATGGATAAGCACAGCGACATTGCCACTGTGCCTTACGACAGCTATCAGAATGCCGTTTTGGATCTGAAAAATGGCCGTCTGGATGCGGTATTCGGCGATGCCGCCGTGGTGAACGAATGGCTTAAACAGAATGACAATCTGTCCGCCGTGGGTCAAAACGTGACGGACAAAGACTATTTCGGCATTGGTCTGGGCATTGCTGTTCGTCAGAACAACGATGAACTGTTGAAAAAATTCAACGATGCTCTCAGCAAAATCAAGCAGGATGGCACTTATCAGACCATCTACCAAAAATGGTTCCAGCAGTAAGTAATCTGACGCTCAATGATTGAATTTCACCCTCTTGCCAGCGCCGCCGGGATGACCGTCGGCCTTGCCGTTTGTGCACTGGTGCTCGGACTCATACTTGCCATGCTGTTTGCCATTTGGGAAACCGCCCGCTGGAAAGCGGTCAGTTGGTGTGGAACCGCGCTGGTGACGCTATTGCGCGGCCTGCCGGAAATTCTGGTGGTGCTGTTTATCTATTTTGGCTCATCCCAATTACTGCTGATGCTGGCAGACGGCTTTACCCTGAATCTGTATCTGGTGCAGATCCCGGTAAAACTGGACATTGAGATGTTTGAAGTCAGTCCGTTCCTGTGCGGCGTCATTGCACTGGCCCTGCTGTATGCCGCTTACGCTTCCCAAACGCTGCGCGGCGCACTGAAAGCCGTGCCACAGGGGCAATGGGAGTCCGGTCAGGCGCTGGGGCTAAGTAAATCGGTTATTTTTATCCGCCTGATCATGCCGCAGATGTGGCGTCACGCTCTGCCGGGGCTGGGCAACCAGTGGCTGGTATTGTTGAAAGATACCGCATTAGTTTCACTGATCAGCGTCAATGACCTGATGCTGCAAACCAAAAGCATTGCTACGCGAACGCAGGAACCCTTCACCTGGTACGTGATCGCCGCCGCCATTTATTTGGTGATTACGCTGATCAGCCAGTACGTTCTAAAGCGAATTGAACTGAGAACCACGCGTTTTGAACGGAGGCCCTGCTGATGCTCGCTTACTTACCTGCGCTGCTCAATGGCTTGCATACCAGCCTGACTCTCACCGTGGTTGCCCTTATTGTGTCACTGCTGCTGTCGCTGCTGCTGACGGTGGCGCTGACGTTGAAAACGCCGGTGATATCCTCCCTGACAAAAGGCTATATCACGCTGTTTACCGGTACGCCGCTGTTGGTGCAGATATTCCTGATCTACTACGGGCCAGGTCAGTTCACTGCTATCCAGCAAATTCCGTGGTTATGGCACCTGCTGTCACAGCCCTGGCTTTGCGCCATGACCGCACTGGCGCTCAATAGCGCCGCCTATACCACGCAGCTATTTTATGGTGCGGTAAAAGCCATCCCTGACGGGCAGTGGCAATCCTGTGCGGCACTTGGCATGTCACAGAAGCAAACACTGCATATCTTATTGCCGTTTGCGTTCAAACGCGCACTCTCATCCTATTCAAATGAAGTGGTGCTGGTGTTTAAAAGTACCTCTCTGGCTTATACCATTACCCTGATGGACGTCATGGGTTATAGCCAGTTGATGTATGGCCGCACCTACGACGTGTTGGTTTTCGGCGCTGCGGGCATTATCTATCTTTGCGTCAATGGATTACTGACCTTGCTGATGCGTTTGGTTGAGCGACGTGCGTTGGCGTTTGAACGGCGAAATTAATCTCCAAAACATAAAAACAGACGGGAGTAGTACATGAAGAAAATATTGATCGCCGCCTTACTGGCTGGCATAACATGCAGCGCAATGGCCGCAGACACGATCCGCTTCGCTTCATCAGCGGGCTACCCACCATTTGAATATCTGGATGCCAATAACGATATCGTAGGCTACGATATCGATTTGGCGAAAGCGCTGTGTAAACAGATTGAGGCCACCTGTACCTTTACCAATCAGGCATTTGACAGCCTGATCCCCGCACTCAAATTCCGACGCTATGATGCGGTTATTTCAGGTATGGATATCACGGCTGAACGTAGTAAACAGGTGGCATTTACTCAACCCTATTACGCAAATTCAGCAATTGTTATCGCGCAAAAGGGCAAGTTCAGCGATTTTTCCGCCATGAAAGGTAAACGTATCGGCATGGAAAATGGCACAACCCATCAAAAATACATGCAAGATAAGCATCCTGAGATTCAGACCGTTTCTTACGATAACTATCAAAATGCGGTGCTGGATCTGAAAAATGGCCGCATCGACGGTGTGTTTGGTGATACCGCTGCCGTGAATACGTGGCTGAAAACCAACCCGGACCTGGCGGTGGTCGGTGAACATGTAACGGATGCGGAATACTTCGGTACAGGATTGGGTATTGCCGTTCGTCCGAACGACAAAGCCCTGCTGGAAAAACTGAATATGGCCCTGGACGCCATTAAAGCGAACGGTACTTATCAGGCGATTAACGATAAGTGGTTCCCACAGTAATTATCTGATGTCCACTGCGCGGCCGCACATGCCGCGCAATCTTTCTTACTTCCCCCGCTATCCGTTCACACCCTCTCTGTACAACAGCGTCAATACTTCATAATGGGCTGTGTGCGGGAACATATCAAACAGTTGTATACGCAAGGTACGATAGTGGCTCAGTGCATCCATGTCCTTGACCATGCTTTGCGCATTGCAACTGGAGTAGAGAATATAGTCGGGCGCCATACGGTTCAGATAGGCGCATAGCTCACTGCCAATGCCCCGGCGTGGCGGATTCACCAGCACCAGTTGCGGGATCTGTTCGTTACCAGTGGCAAACTGTGTTGAGTCCAGCGCCTGAAACGCTATCTGGGTTAATCCTAATTGTTCGGCAGACAGACGAGCGCAGGCAATGGCTTCGGCGCTGATCTCGATACCGGTCAGACGCATCTGTGGTGATGCGCAGTGCAGGCCAAATCCTCCCACGCCGCAGAATAAATCCCACATGCTGCTGACATGCAATTCAGCCACCCAATCACGGGCGGTAGCATACAGGGCGCTCGCCACCTGTGGGTTGGTCTGGAAAAAACTTTGCGGGCGGATATAGAGCGGAACATGGTTGAACCGCTCCGCCAGCGACGCCGTGTCGCTAAGTATGATTTCCGTTTTCCCTTCCATAATCGCCTGATGTATCGGCTGAATATTCACTGATATCACCTCAAGCTGAGGTAACTGCTGTTGCAACCACGGTAGCGCCGCACGCAATTGTGCGAGTTTGGTTTCTGAACGTAGCACAAAGCGCAACATAAAGACGCCACGGTGGGTACTTTCCGTCAAAAGCAGATACTTTAACTCCCCACGCCGACGGGCGACGTTATAAGGCGTCAACCCTGCTCTGGCGATAAATATTTTCAAAACGTCAAACACCGGGCTAAAGCTGTCGGGGTAAAGCGGACAATCACACAAATCGACCGCCGTACCATCCCGATGCAGCATACCCAGCAATGGCCGCTCAACACTCCCGCTGACCACCATTTTCGCTTTGTTGCGAAACGCGGACTGCGCCGAAGGACAGGTGGGCATCCATTGCTGAACAGCACGTGACTGTAGTAAATCAGCAAGGTGTTGCTGTTTATCAGAGAGTTGCTGTGGATAGGCTTTTTCCAACCATTGGCAGGAACGGCAGGTTCCTGCGCTATATCGCGCACAATGCATAGACAAAATCTAACGATAAGAGGGGTCAAAACTGGATGGGGCGGATTGTACCACCCCCAGAAAATAAAATAAGGTGCCTCATAACGTTTCGAATCAATGCCAGCAAAGCACAGCGCGTCTTAAGATACCCTTAGTACATGGAACCAGGGACAATCATGGCCTGATATTAATAAGGAATAATTTTGATTGAACGTTCAAATGACGGAGGCTTTTTAAACGACGATATCAGGTTTTATTACTCACGTGGCCAGGGGGTTATGGAAGTTTTTTCCCCTTGCAACTGCCTTTCGCTTGCCGTAAAAGCATTATTTATCGCGGTAGAACATAGTTTTTCCCATAATTATCAAGCCATTCGTGCATATTTTCATTTATATGGCAGTTTTGCTCCTTATGTTGAAACTTCAATTTCGTTCGCAAATTCAACTCCAGAACACCCTGGCCGGTCCAGGAATCAACTATCACCCCTTTAGG
The DNA here is from genome assembly GCF_003666245.1 of Brenneria alni. Taxonomy (GTDB): domain Bacteria; phylum Pseudomonadota; class Gammaproteobacteria; order Enterobacterales; family Enterobacteriaceae; genus Brenneria; species Brenneria alni. The sequence continues at coordinate 135,738 of NZ_MJLZ01000004.1, read as the reverse complement.
AAAATCATTACAAGGATCAATAACAATGTAATTATGACTCAGTTTGTGGTTGCTTACTATTTTGAATTCGTCGAGACCTAACCGGTATTTTAGAGCTATAGCAACCTCTAATGCTTGCATATCGCAGTTTGAAAAACCGTATTCCCTGCATTTTTCGAGACATCTGGACAGTTCCTTAGGTGACATCTCAATCGCGCCGCGCAAGCCATGATCGGCGGTATTATAAATATAGGATTGTTGCAACAATCCAAGAGATTTTAGCGTTTCTGTCGGATACGCTCTTTTCGCCGCATCCGTATATTGTTGCGCTCTTCTCATCGTCATAAGAGAATCAGAATCCAATTTGTTCGGGTTATTTATACGATCCATCGCCATTTGATAGCCAGTTGTGGATAAACGGGTTCTGTCGCCAATTTCTATTGTCAGTGCGCTAATTCGTTCAGATAGCGCTGCTGAACGACTTGATGAAGCCGCCGCCACACCAGAAGATGAAACAGAGGAAGAGGACCAGGTGGATGCAGGGGAGTATCTGTTGATTCTATCCATACAAAATTTCAACTCTCTCAATTAGGGTTAATTAATGCATAAAAATGCCCTGATTGAGTGCATTGAAATATCGCTAAGTTCCCCTTGTCAGTGATTGAGTTACCGCATTATCGACCTTTATCGCCAGCAGCGTTTTCAACGCCGCTTGCAGCGGTCCGCAGGGCGAGTCTAATGGATGAGACGAGTAAAAAAACGCCGACTACGGCGCGGGAAGAAGAGCAGAAAGATCACCAGTAAATCCGGTATTTTCTGTAATAACAGTTGGTGCAGCACCGCTGCATTGTTTTCGCCAGAAATATGGAATATTGCCGGGAAATATTCACTCACAGATGCAAGCAGCATATACAGTACCACCAGGCACTGGCAGGCAACATAGCCCCAACGCCCCCAGTTAGCGCCGGTCAACACAGCAAATCCACAGCGTATCTCAGCACAAACAATCACCATAGATAACAGTAAAACCAGCGTTGACTCCCATGATTGCGCACTGCTCCCTACCCAGTCCCCCAGGCCGCTCAACCCTAATTCCCAGACCAACAATAAAACGCCCACAAAACGGGTCGCAATAATAGCGATCCCCGCTACCATGATGGGAACCGGGGCGTAAGCTTTTCGCTGTATAACTTCTTTTTTACGGTCCAGAATTTCCCCTCTCTCTTGATACATAACAACAACGCCACCAGACTATGGCGGCGTTGTTGTTAACTCAGCGGATTGATAAAAAAAGACGTGCGGCGAATTACCCTCGCCTCGCTTTTTGCATATCACGCTGATGCTGTTTCTCAGCCTTTGCCATAAACCACCAGGCAATAAAACCAATAACCCCTACCACCAACAGTATCAAAGAAGCCAGTGCGTTAATCTGCGGATTAACTCCCATCCTCACGCTGGAGAACACCAGCATCGGCAGCGTGGTTGATCCCGGCCCGGCAACGAAACTGGCAATAACCAGATCGTCCAGCGAAAGGGTAAACGCCAGCAACCAGCCAGAGATCAACGCCGGGGCAATCATTGGCACCGTAATAATGAAGAAAACCTTTAACGGCGTGGCGCCCAGATCCATCGCCGCCTCTTCAATAGATCGATCCAGCTCACGCAGACGTGCGCTAACCACCACCGTGACATAGGCGGTACAGAATGTCACATGCGCCAGCCAGATGGTGAGCATTCCGCGCTCCGCCGGCCAACCGATAGCGTGCCCCAGCGCCACAAACAGCAGCAACAGCGAAAGCCCGGTGATCACATCCGGCATGACCAGCGGCGCGGTCAGCATAAATGCAAAGCCGTTTGAACCGCGAAAACTGCCAAACCTCACCATCACCAACGCCGCCAGCGTACCTAATATCACCGCCATTGTGGCGGAGGCCGCCGCAATCGTCAGGCTGAGAACGACTGCACTGATCATGGCGGAATTATGGAACAGCTCGACATACCAGCGCGTCGACCATCCCGCCCATACCGTCACCAGTTTGGAGCTGTTGAATGAATAGATCACCAGCATCAACATGGGCGCGTAGAGGAACGTAAAACACAGCACCAGAATAACGATGCGCCACGGCGAACGAACAACCGGCAAACTGTTCATGCTTCACCCTCCGATGCTTTGCTCTGATGCTTGTGGAACCAGATAATCGGAACGATCAGCAACAACAGCATAATAATTGCCACAGACGACGCAACCGGCCAGTCACGATTGTTAAAGAACTCCTGCCAGAGAATACGGCCGATCATAATGCTATCCGGGCCTCCCAGCAGTTCAGGGATCACGTACTCGCCCACGGTTGGGATAAATACCAGCATCGACCCCGCAATGATCCCGCCTTTGGTCAACGGCACGATAACGCTAAAGAAAGTTTTTAACGGACGGGCGCCTAAATCGAGTGAGGCTTCAACCAGCGAGTAATCCAGTCTGGTAAGCGCGGTATAGATCGGCAACACCATAAAGGGCAGATAGGAGTACACCACGCCGATATATACCGCCAGATTGGTATGCAGAATCACCAGCGGCTGATCAATAACGCCGAGCCACAGCAGGAAATTATTCAGAATACCGTTATTTTTCAAAATCCCCATCCAGGCATAGACACGGATAAGAAATGATGTCCAGGAAGGCAAAATCACTAATAACAGCAGGATATTACGGGTAGAAGGCTTGCTATGCGCCACCGCCCAGGCCAGCGGATAACCAATCAACAGGCAGCACAACGTTGACACCGCCGCGACCTGCAATGATTGCAGGTAGGCATCAACATAGAGCGGGTCACTTAGCAAATGCAGATAGTTCGCCAGATTTAATGAAATATCCAGCCGGTCGTCCACCCAGGAAATCAGGTCGGTATAAGGCGGCACCGCACGCGCCATTTCCGCCAGGCTGATCTTGAATACAATCAGGAAAGGCAGCAGAAACAACAACAACAACCAAAAATAAGGCAGCGCGATCACCAGCTTGCGTCCGTGATCCTGACGCCAGCGAGCCATCAATCTGGTTAGCCGCCCTCTTTCCTCGATCGGCGGCTCCACGGTGTTATGTTCAGGAAACATTGTCATGGCGTCATTCCTCGTTACACCGTCAGTACGACACAACTGTCAGCATCCCAACACAACCGCATTTCATCGCCCCAGGTCGGCATACCTTTGCGGTAACGATAGGCATTCTGCAACTGTGCGCTGATAATCTGCCCGCTGTTCAGTCTGACATGATAAATCGACAAATCACCCAGATAGGCAATGTGGATAACTTCCCCAACGGCAAAATTGCAGCCATCGGGCGGCGTTTCATCACAGAGCATGATTTTCTCTGGCCTGAGGGCGATATAAACCGGCACGCCATCCACCACGGAAGCATCGGAATCGACCTTCAACGGATGTACCAGCCCCGGACTTTGGATAATCAGTGCATCATCCCGGCGCTCTGTCAGCACTCCCTCAAACATATTGACTGAACCAATAAATTCAGCGCTAAAACGGGTATTAGGGTGTTCGTATATTTCTTCCGGCTCACCGATCTGAACAAATTTTCCGCGATTCATGATGGCGATTCGGCCTGCCATCGTCATCGCTTCTTCCTGATCATGCGTCACCATTACGCAGGTTACGCCGACACGCTCCAGAATATCGACCACCTCAAGCTGCATTCGGTCACGCAGTTTTTTATCCAGCGCCCCCATAGGTTCATCCAGCAACAGCAGTTTAGGGCGTTTTGCCAGGCTGCGGGCCAGCGCCACGCGCTGACGCTGACCACCGGAAAGCTGGTGCGGTTTGCGGGCGGCATACTCCTGCATATGCACCAGCGTCAGCATTTCTTCCACCCGATCTTTGATTTCAGAATGGGACAACCGATCCTGCTTAAGACCAAAAGCAATATTCTTTTCCACCGACATATGGGGAAACAGAGCATAAGACTGGAACATCATGTTGATTGGTCGCTGGTAGGGAGGAACCAGCGAAAGATCCTCACCATCCAGGACTATTTGTCCCTGCGTTGGATGTTCAAAACCTGCCAACATGCGCAACAGCGTGGACTTTCCACAGCCGGATGCGCCCAGCAGGGCAAATATCTCGCCTTTATAAATAGTCAGACTGACATCATCAACAGCGGCATGACCATCAAATGACTTGGTCAGATTACGTACTTCCAGCAACGGTGTAACCGCTTTTTGGGGCTTGGGCTGGGGGCGGGGAATAGCGTCATTCACTTAGTATTGCTCTCCGGCAAAAGCAGAACACACCACCGCATTAATCAAGGCGGCGACACATAGAGTAAAGTACAAACAGGCGGGGTTAGCCGCCTGTTATTTATCATGATGAAAAGCGTTTATTTACCACTTTTTACCTTCGTCCACGCTCGGGTACGGGTACGATCAATCTGTGGTGATTGAACCTTGAGCGTGAACAGTTTGGCACGTACATCCGCAGGCGGATAGATACCCGGATCGTTGCGAATATCCTCGTTTACCAATGGCACCGATTCTTTGTTCGCACTGGCGTAATACACATGATTGCTGATATTGGCGATAACGTCAGGTTTCAGCAGATAATTCAGGAACTGATAGGCAGAATCCACATTCTTGGCGTCAGCAGGCATAGCAAATACGTCAAAGAAAGCCATCGCCCCTTCTTTCGGGATACTGTAATGAATATTGACGCCATTGTTAGCTTCTTTGGCACGGTTAGCGGCCTGCATTACATCCCCCGCCCAGCCAATGGCCACACAAATGTCGCCGTTGGCTAGATCGTTAATATATTGAGATGAATGGAAGTAACGAATGCTGGGACGTAATTTTAACAACAAATCTGTCGCTGAGGTTGTGTAGTCATCCGCTTTTGTACTGTTAGGATCTTTGCCCTGATAGTTCAAAACGGTGGCGAAAATTTCTTCGGGCGCATCCAGGAAAGAGACGCCGCAGCTTTTCAGTTTTTCCAGATTCTCTGGTTTCAGCACCAGATCCCAACTGTTCACGGGCGCATCCGCCCCCAGCGCAGCTTTGACTTTATCAACGTTATAACCAATCCCGGTAGTCGCCCATAAGTAGGGCAGCGCGAATTTGTTATCTGGGTCGTGCTGGGCAATCAACTTCAACAGTTCAGGATCAAGATTTTTGTAATTTGGCAGCCTGGTTTTATCCAATGGCTGAAATACCCCCGCCGCAAGCTGGCGCTCCAGGAAGCTGGCAGAGGGTACGACCAAATCAAACCCGGTGCTGCCAGCCATCAGTTTGCCTTCCAATACTTCATTGGAGTCAAACACGTCATAAACCACTTTAATGCCCGTTTCCTTCTGGAAATTTTGTAATGTCTCCGGTGCAATATAGTCAGACCAGTTGTAAATATGCAGCGTTTTCTCTTGCGCAGATGCGGTGACGGAAGCGGCCATCAGCAAGCTGGCAACAACACCCGATAACCATTTTTTACGTTGGGTGAACATCCGTTCCTTCCTCCATACCAGGGGGTGATTCATGGGAATAAACTTGTACCATACAGATACAAAACTCGTCCTGCGTCTATGCGGCAGCGATAAAAATCATGCATGGCTATGCACTCAATTCATCATAGTAGACACCGATATAAATAGGATATTATCGCGTAACGACTACAGAAATTAAGCATAACCGCACTGCACCAGTCATACCATAGTCGAACGTAAAAAATGGTTTTTATCGATTATTTATTCACGTTTTATCTATGTAATACGGACATTTACCAGTAAACAGAGATAATGCCCGGCAATTCCGCTATAAATGCAGAATAAACGTCTGGTAATGAAAAATAAGAAAAACTGATTGCTACCGTTGAAAAAAATAGAATTAATGAAGGTGAGATGTATTCATTCTGCCAGCAGAGATATCTTCTTCATCCCCGATAAACAGCAGATTATTGGCGCCGGCTTCTAAAATCACCATTGAGATTTGCTCTTCAGACTGCTGCATGAAATGCCTGAACTGTTCCACCGTCATACCCGCGGCAACGCTGAAAGACTGGCAGACAATCAACTTCGGCAAATTATCATCCTGAACATCAATAAATGCTTTTACCGTCAGGGAACTGGCGTTGATTTGGCTCAAATCGCCGACTAACGGTATTAACGCGCTGGGTTTCACTTCCGCCAGAGCAGAAAACAGCACCACGTTATCCACCAGATCGACTTTCGCATCAAACACCCCGTCAAAATTTTGCATGTGAGGCAAATGAAGCGCCTGGCAGGAATCGCACTCAAAAAAAACAATGTTTAATTGATCCAGCCACCGCCGTAGCATAGCCAAATCCGGGACGATGAGTGAATCCATCATTTTCTGCCTCATACTGACTGTTGTTAAAAAGGGCCATAGCTTACGGAATATTCCGTTCTCATGCCATGATAAACACATCTTTAATCAGATTAAACCGCGATAAACCACCAACAACCCGTTTGCTATTTTAGCGCCCTGACCGGCATTCGGAAAACTAACTTTTTTTCACCGATAGCGCACGTACATGCTGTTCAATAAATTCAATCATCATGCCTGCAATATTAATCCCGGTGGTGGTTTCGATTCCTTCCAGCCCCGGAGAGGCATTCACTTCCATCACTAAAGGGCCTCTTGCAGCGCGCAGAATATCCACGCCCGCCACGTTCAGCCCCAGCGTTTTTGCTGCTTTGATGGCAATGGCCCGCTCTCCGGCGGTAATCCGGACTTTACTTGCCGAACCGCCACGATGCAGATTGGAACGGAACTCCCCCGGTTTAGCCTGCCGCTCGATCGCCGCCACCACCCGGTTGCCGATGACCAGGCAGCGGATATCCTTGCCATTTGCTTCCCGAACATACTCTTGTACCAGTATGTGGGCATTCAGTCCCCGAAAGGCATCGATAACGCTTTCAGCGGCCTGCCGGGTTTCAGCCAGCACCACGCCGATGCCTTGCGTACCTTCCACCAGCTTAACCACCAGCGGCGCACCACCGACCATCTCTATCAGGTCACCGGTATCATCGGGAGAGTGAGCAAAGCCAGTAACCGGCAAATCGATTCCTGCACTGGCTAATAACTGCAAGGAGTGTAGTTTGTCACGGGCACGGATAACCGCGACGGAATTATTCAGCGGGAAACCGCCCAACATTTCAAACTGGCGCAGCACTGCCGTACCATAAAATGTGATAAGCGAACCAATCCGCGGGATGACCGCATCATATTTTGCTAACCGTCGGCCACGATAATGCACTGAAGGCGCCGCCGAATTAATATTCATATAGCAGGACAGCGGATCAATAATATCAATCTGATGTCTGCGCCCTTCCGCAGCTTCGCGCAGACGTTTGCAGGAATATAACGAACCGTCACGAGACAGAATAGCTATCTTCATAAATGCACGGATACTACCGTATCGCCCATCCTTGTTGATGTAAGTAATCCAGCATAAACGGACGTAGCTCTTTTTTCAGCGAACGCTGTACATGCGCACTCCAGCTATCACGGCGATCGCCGGTACGCTGTAGGTAATACTCCATCAGTTGCTGGTCATATTCTGCCAATTTCTCACGATCAAGTGGCTGATAGCCATTCTCGTGGATCAACATTTCAGGTGGCATCCGAGGTTTTAACAGAGGATTTGCATCAGGATATCCCAGGCAAAGTCCAAATAGCGGTAATACCTGTTGAGGCAGTTTCAGTAACGTAGTGACATCCGCAATGTTATTACGGACCCCACCGATAAACACGCCGCCCAGGCCTAATGATTCTGCGGCGATCAGGGCATTTTGCGCCATCATGGCCGTGTCGACACAGCCTATCAGCAACTGCTCCGCCAGCCCGGTTTCCGCCTGTGGGAATATTTGCAGGTGACGATGGAAATCCGCACAGAAAACCCAAAATTCCGCCGCCTGCGCGACATAACCTTGTTCACCGGTATAGTGAACCAGTGTTTGCCGAATCGCGGGATCGGTAATGCGGATAATTGAACTGCACTGTAAAAAGCTGGAGCTGGACGCACTCTGCGCGGCGGCAATAATCACGCTGCGCTGTTCATCCGTCAGCGGCTGTGACGTAAAAGCACGGATGGAACGATGGCGTCGTAGTAGATCAATGGTGGGCGTCATGCTGTATATCCCTCACAAATTAAGGTACTTGACGGTGAAAAACCGTGATAAATCGCTTCATAATGCCATCTGAATCCCAGACAGACCGACGCAATCAACATATAATAATCCGCATAGCGCAAGGATTATTATATGTCAGCCGGCACCTCATACCAACGCCCGTCTGTGCATCACGACATAGCGATAGGTAAGGCGAATCGTTATAACAGGTAATTACTGCTTTTTTTCATGGCCTAATGTGGGCATAGTAACCCCATTAAAAATAGGCATTAGGCCAAAGTTTTTAGAAAAATAATCTTTTCACAATTTTATTAAGGAGTTTACATGTTCGCTGTTATTTTCGGGCGTCTTGGCTGCCCTTACTGTGTGCGTGCGAAAGCATTGGCAGAAAAACTGACAGAACAGCGTGATGACTTCAAATACCGCTATGTGGATATCCATGCGGAAGGCATCACGAAAAACGATTTATCGAATACCGTAGGTAAACCTGTTGAAACCGTGCCACAGATTTTCCTTGATGAAAGACATATTGGCGGTTGCACTGATTTCGAAGCTTACGCAAAAGAAAACCTGAGTTTGTTCCAGTAGCGTTTGTTTCAGTAACAACGGCTTCAGCATATAGAAAAAGACGCGAAATGCGTCTTTTTCTATATGCTGATACATAAACAGAAGATTGTTCAGCGAAAATACCGCCGGTAGATCGCATGAAAAAATAAAAACCCCAACGCACCCAGTACACTCCAGAAAACGGCGCTCAACACATAGGCCAACTCCTGCCAGAAAGAGTGAGGCGGTGAGCGCCAAAAATGCAGTATAAACAGGCACAGCGGCATGGCTGTCAACGATCCTATCAACGGATAAAGCAGCCGTCCCCGTGCAGACAGAAAACTGGCAATCATGCCGGGTAATAAAAAAAACAGCATTCCGGGGTCGCCGTGCAATCCATTCCCTGCAACCGTATCGGACGCATTCATTTTTTGGCTCAAAAAAACCACGGTAAACAATAAAAAACAGCAGGTCGCACCACCCCAACCTTTATCGCTTGCCATATACTTCCTCTGTTGATATGCCCCACGGCATACTTGTCTGATACCGTAAAATGGTTAAATCTGGCGCAATAAGCAAGCGTGTCTGAACATCTCCGATATGACACAAAGTGAGGTATCACCACTATTTATTCGGCATATACTGGTTGTCCGGTCAACAAACATCTAGAATAGTGGCGCCACAATAATTGCACTGAATAATTTATACTGACATGCCATGTCTGATTCCTTACAGCGGACAGTTATTTATGATGTCAGTGGAATTTTGTACGTATATGTATGGATAAATTTAGTCCCTATAACCATTTATATCAAGAGCTTACTGGTAAACAACAAGTTACATCCCATGAATATAAACGTCGCTGATTTGTTAAACGGGAATTACATTCTGCTGCTATTCGTGGTTCTTTCATTAGGACTCTGTCTTGGAAAATTACGCCTGGGGCCAATACAACTCGGTAATTCTATTGGTGTTTTAGTTGTATCGTTATTACTAGGGCAACAACATTTTTCGATTAATACTGAAGCACTAAGTCTTGGTTTTATGTTATTTATTTTCTGCGTCGGCGTTGAAGCCGGGCCTAATTTCTTTTCCATTTTTTTCCGTGATGGTAAAAATTATTTAATGCTGGCGCTGGTAATGGTTGGCAGCGCGCTGCTTTTAGCGCTTGGACTAGGAAAGTTTTTCGGCTGGGGGATCGGGCTGACGGCAGGTATGCTAGCAGGCTCCATGACGTCAACGCCCGTGTTGGTCGGTGCCGGTGATACCTTGCGAAATATGCCCAGCATCGGTGTGCGGATCGGTATAGAGCAGGATCACCTTAGCCTGGGTTACGCCCTCACCTATCTGATTGGTTTAGTCAGCCTGATTTTTGGTGCGCGCTACCTGCCCAAATTACAGCATCAGGATTTACCCACCAGTGCCCAGCAAATTGCCCGTGAGCGAGGGCTTGATGCCGACAGCCAAAGGAAAGTCTACCTTCCGGTTATTCGCGCTTACCGCGTCGGGCCGGAACTGGTCGCCTGGGCTGATGGTAAAAATCTGCGGGAACTGGGAATTTACCGCCAGACGGGCTGCTACATCGAACGTATCCGGCGTAATGGTATTCTGGCAAACCCTGATGGTGACGCCGTGTTGCAAATCGGCGATGAGATTTCCCTTGTTGGCTACCCCGATGCTCACGCCCGCCTCAATCCTAACTTTCGCGACGGGAAAGAGGTCTTTGACCGTGACCTGTTGGATATGCGCATCGTGACCGAAGAGATTGTGGTGAAAAACCACAATGCTGTCGGTAAACGCCTCAGTCAGTTAAAACTGACCGACCACGGCTGTTTCCTTAACCGCATCATTCGCAGCCAAATTGAAATGCCGATTGATGATGGCGTGGTACTGAATAAAGGTGATGTATTGCAGGTAAGCGGCGACGCCCGACGGGTAAAAGGCATCGCTGACAGAATCGGTTTTATTTCTATTCACAGTCAGGTGACTGACCTGCTGGCCTTCTGCGCTTTCTTTATCATCGGCATCATGGTCGGCCTGATCACCTTCCAGTTCAGTAATTTCACATTCGGCGTAGGAAATGCTGCGGGCTTATTGTTTGCCGGCATTATGCTGGGTTTTCTGCGGGCCAACCACCCGACTTTCGGCTATATACCGCAAGGGGCGCTGAATATGGTGAAAGAGTTTGGCCTGATGGTATTTATGGCAGGCGTTGGGTTAAGCGCTGGCGGCAGCATCGGTCGTAGTGTTGGTGAGATAGGCGCGCAAATGCTGATATCGGGGTTGATTGTCAGCCTGGTGCCGGTAGTTATCTGCTTTCTGTTCGGCGCTTATGTTCTTCGGATGAATCGTGCACTGCTATTTGGCGCCATGATGGGCGCACGAACCTGCGCTCCGGCAATGGAAATTATCAGCGATACCGCCCGCAGTAATATTCCGGCTTTGGGATATGCCGGAACCTACGCCATCGCCAACGTATTGCTGACATTAGCGGGTTCACTTATTGTTATTATCTGGCCCGAATTGCCGGGTTGATGAAAGATGTAAAAAATCGTTAATATTTCATAGAAAAGACAGAACTTTTCTTTAAGGCCAGAGTCTGAATGAGTGCCACTGCTTTTCTTTAGATATCCCCATATTGAGGAGCCCATCGTTCCCGCCCTTAAGGTTCAAGATCGATGGGCCTTTTCTTTTCTCCGAAATGACTTCAATACCACTCTCTCACTGACATCAAGCCAATTTAATTCCGATGTTACTTAAATAAAAAATAATAATCATTTGTTATTAAAACAACATAAACCACCCAGAAAGTACGATATTTTATGCAAAAAACAAATGATAGTTATAAATTCCCATAAAAATGTTATAATTATAACAATAAGATTTTATTGAATAGCTCCGGGAGCCAGTAATGATCACTGAAACGCGCAATTACGCACACTATATCGACCATACCCTGTTGGCCGCCGATGCCACTGAACAACAAATCATCAAGCTATGTGATGAGGCAAAAACACATCACTTTTATGCAGTTTGCGTCAACTCAGGCTACGTGCCGTTAGCCGCCGATCAGTTGAAAGGTACAACCGTCAAGGTGTGCTCGGTGATTGGTTTCCCGCTCGGCGCGGGCCTGACGTCGGCCAAAGTCTTTGAAGCGAAAGCCGCCATTGATGCCGGCGCGCAGGAAATTGATATGGTGATCAATATTGGCTGGTTAAAAAGCGGTAATGTTACCGCCGTTAAAGCCGATATTCATGCCGTTCGCCAGGTTTGCGGCGCGATACCATTGAAAGTAATCCTGGAAACCTGCCTGCTTGATGATGAACAGATCGCCCTGGTTTGTAACCTTTGTCGTGAACTGGAGGTGGCGTTTGTTAAAACATCTACGGGGTTCAGCACCGGCGGCGCTCGTGAAGAACACGTGAAACTGATGCGCAAAACGGTAGGCCCGGAGATGGGGGTTAAGGCATCAGGCGCAGTACGCGATCGTCAGACGGCAGAAATCATGATCCGCGCAGGCGCTACCCGTATCGGCACCAGCTCCGGCGTTGCGATTGTTTGCGGCGAATCGGCTGCCACAGGAAACTACTAATTACTGTCCCGCTAATGCAGGATCATTATCAGGAAATCACATGGAAACGCGGCGCGAAGAACGGATCAACAGACTTGCTCAGGCTTTGAAAAAAGCCGATAAACTCCATCTTAAAGAGGCTGCCCGGCTATTGGGTGTTTCGGAAATGACCGTTCGCCGCGATCTGAACGCCGAATCCGCAGCCGTGGTGCTACTCGGCGGCTATGTCGTCAGTGATTTGAAAAATAATAATGTCGCCAATTACGTTGTGTCCGACCAACAGACCAAACATGTGGAAGAAAAACAGGCAGTCGGAGAAGTGGCTGCCCGCCTGATTGATGCAAAGGATACGGTTTTTTTCGATTGTGGCACCACCACACCCTTTGTTATTAAAGCCATTCCAGACGATTTGCCTTTTACCGGTGTTTGCTATTCTCTGAACACCTTTCTGGCATTACAGGAAAAAACCGCCTGCAACGTGATCCTCTGCGGGGGGGAATTTCACCCGGACAACGCCATTTTCACAGCGCTCGGCCAACACAGCGAACTTGATAATATCTGCCCCGATAAAACGTTTATTTCAGCAGCAGGCATCGACCTGACTGCTGGCGCAACCTGCTTTAACTTTGCTGAATTGAGCATGAAACAGCGGGCGCTGGCAGTGTCTCAACGGGCAATGCTGATTACCGACGCCAGCAAGTTCGGCCAGATCAAACCGGCGTGTATTGGCTCACTGGCCCTGTTTGATACCCTGATAACCAACCGTGAACCAACCGCAGACTATATTCGCTACTTCAGCGATAACGGCATCATGTTAATGAATGCTGGCCATTAACTGAATAAACCGCCAAACCACTGCTGGAGTTTCATCATCACTGAATCCCACAGTCTGCTGAAGATCCCTGCTTCGGGAATGTCGTCCAGCGCTACCAGTTGTCGCTGTCCTATGCTTTTCCCCTCAAGCTGAAAATCAATGGTGCCGACGACCTGATTTTTCGCCAGTGGCGCAGATAACTGTGGTTGAAGCAGCGTAAAGCTGGCTTTCAGGTTTTTCATCTGCCCTTTGGGGATCGACAATGCGGCATCTTGCGCCACACCGAGTCGGGCCTCTTTTTGCGTGCCAAACCAGATCCGCTGCGTGGTAAACGGCGCCCCCGCTTTGATTGGTATTACCGTTTCGTAGAAGCGGAATCCCCAGGTCAGCAGTTTTTCACTTTCGCGAAATCTCGTCGCATCGGTCGGCGCCCCCAGCACCACGGAGATCAGGCGCATATTCCCTTCCGTGGCCGATGCCACCAGATTATGCCCGGCTCCGCTGGTATGACCGGTTTTAATACCGTCCACATTCAGGTTGGTGCTCCACAACAATCGATTACGATTAGGTTGACGGATATTATTGAACGTGAACTCTTTTTCTTTATGCAGCGCATATTCATCCGGCACATCCCGGATTAATGCCTGGCCCAGCAATGCCATATCCCGCGCGGTACTGTACTGGCCCGGCGCATCCAGTCCATGCACGGTGAGAAAATGGGTATTGGTTAACCCCAGAGCTTTAACATAATTATTCATCAGGCTGACAAAGGCATCCTGACTGCCGGCAACATAGTCAGCCAGAGCAATGCTGGCGTCATTGCCCGATTGAATAACGATACCTTTATTCAGTTCTGAAACCGGAATGCGATCGCCAGGCTTGAGAAACATCAGTGATGAACCACGCAATACCGGATTACCGGTTGCCCAGGCATCTTTCCCAACGGTGACTTCATCCGTGGGGCGTATTTTCCCGGCTTTTATTGCCTGCCCGGTGACATAGCTCGCCATGATTTTCGTCAGGCTAGCAGGATCAAGACGTTCATCCGCGTTAGATTCAGCCAGCACTTTTCCACTGTGATAATCCATCAAAATAAAGGCTTTAGCATCAACCTGAGGAACTGCTGGCACTTGCTCGGCATACACTAAAGGCATCAGCCCTGTCAGTAATACCGTCCCCGCAATGAAAGATTTTAGACTGGAATGGGAAATAGTTGTCTTCATGAGATCGCCGCGATATCCATAAGTCGTTAAAAATGATTACTTTTCAATATCTTTTGAAAACTTTTTGCAACATCCAAAGGTAACGTTTCATTTCCCTCAAGGAAACCGTTCAGTCTGTAAAGATAATCAAAGAAATGAAAAGGTCAAAAAATCAAAGATAAACATAGGAATGGCGTTGGCAATGAGAAGTGTCTTACTAGGTGAATTGCACTTACGCAGAGGGTACTGAGGAGGACGCCCTCATATTTCTGGGACAACCTCTTCCCTGAGGCGCCCTTGCTATTGACTTAACGCCGCTCGCGCTTATCTGCCTGCTTTGACAGCCAATCGCCCAGCGTTTGCACGATTTGCACCAGAATGACCAGCGCGATAACCGTAACAATCATGACCTCGGTTTCATAACGATAATAGCCAAAGCGGATGGCCAGATCGCCCACACCGCCACCGCCGACAATCCCCGCCATAGCCGAATAGCCGATCAGGCTGACCAACGTAATGGTCAAACCACGCAATAAGCCGGCTTTGGCTTCCGGCAATAACACCGTGCCGATAATCCGCATCGGGCTGGCGCCGAAGGCTTCAGCCGCTTCAACAATGCCGGGATCCACTTCGCGCAGCGCGCTGTCAACCAGACGGGCATAGAAAGCAATTGCCGCCACAGACATGGGTACGGCTGCCGCCACCGGTCCAATGGTATTCCCTAACAGAATCTGCGTCAGCGGTAACAACAGCACCAGCAAAATCACAAACGGAATTGAGCGAATAATATTCACCAGCACGGTACTGAGCAGATATACCGCCCGGTTCTGCCAAAACAGGTGACGATCGGTAACATAAATAAGAAATCCCAGCGGTAAACCGCCGACAATCGCAAACAGGGTTGAGATGCCGACCATCTGGAATGTCTCACCGAACGCCACGACCAGATCGATCCATAAATCAGCCATGCAACACCTCCACCTGCGCCGTCCTTATCTGAATATATTCCACTGCTTCCACAACTTTTTCGGCATCGGAAGGATGTGTCAGCAGCGCAACCAGTATCCCCAATGCACGATTGCCAATATACTCAATTTTACCGTGCAGAATATTAACGGACACACCATAGCGGGTCGCTACATCAGACAGCACCGGCTGCTCCGCCGATTCACCAACGAACAGGATTTTCAGTAAGGTTCCCTGTAAATCTTGCAGCAGACGGGGAGGAAGCTCAAGATTCAACGTATGCGCCACCAATTGACGGGTGTATGAATGCTGCGGCGCGGCGAAAATATCAAATACATCCCCCTCTTCTACAACCTTACCGCCGGTCATCACCGCAACCCTGTCACAAACTGACTTTATGACGCTCATTTCATGTGAAATCAATATGATAGTTATACCAAGCTTCTGATTGATCTCTTTGAGCAACAGCAAAATCGCCGCTGACGTTTCCAAATCAAGCGCCGAGGTTGGCTCGTCACACAACAGTACTTCAGGGTGATTGGCAATGGCTCTGGCAATCCCCACGCGCTGTTTCTGTCCGCCACTGAGCTGAGACGGAAAAGCAGCATATTTATCGGACAACCCCACCAAATTGAGAATTTCCGGCACCCGCTGATCGATTTCCGTGCTGGACTTTCCCGCCGCTTTCAGGCTAAACGCGACGTTCTCCGCCACCGTGCGTGTTTGCATTAAATTAAAATGCTGGAAGATCATGCCGATTTTCTGACGCTGCTCACGCAGACTTTTGCCATTCAGATCGCTGATCTTTACCCCATTGACCCGGACGACCCCGGCAGTGGGACGCTGCAATAGATTGATCGTGCGCAACAGCGTGCTTTTACCTGCCCCGCTGGTTCCGACAATGCCATAAACCTCTCCCGGCCGGATATGCAACGTCACATTATCAACAGCCCGATTTCCCTGTTGCTTCCCCTGTGGGAAATCAACACTCACACTCTCTAACTGAATCATTATCCGCAAACTCCTGCCACCCGCGGAAAAAAGAACAAAGCCGGTCAATAACCGGCCAGACATATACCGCACGCTAATCGCCAATCAGTATCGGCCTGTATATTACTGCGTTTTCGCCTGCATCCATTCTGGTTTCTGAAATTGACTGAACATTGAGTCTGGCTGGTTAATCACCGCCGCATAAGCGGGTGACTCAACGATGGCCTTGGTATCTTTGACAAACGGCTTGTCCAGATCGTCCGTACGCACCGCAATTACGTTTTTCAGGTTTTCATCCAGCGTTTCCAGCTTAAGCGCAGAAGAAAGTTTCAGTCCGGCGGCAAAGGCAAAATTACCGTTAACCAGCGAAGCGGTCACGCTATCCAGCGTGCGGGGTAGCTGTGCGGCTTCTAAGGGTTTGAATACCAACCCCCGCGGATTGCCGACAATATCTTTTTCCGAAGCCTTGGTTGGGTCAATATCGGGCTTGATGGTGATCAACCCCAGCGATTGCAGAAAGCGCAGGCCGCGAGCCAGATTGGTGGCATCATTGGATAAGGTGATCACATCCCCTTTTTTCAGTTCATCCAGCGATTTTATTTTATTAGAGTAAAGCCCCATGCTGGCCGTGGGTACGGTTATCAATTTGGTGATTTTCAAATTTTTATCGGCCGCGAATTTATCCAGATACAGCGTATGCTGAAACAGATTGGCGTCAATACTGCCGTTGGCCAGAGCGAGATTCGGCTGAACATAATCGCTGAACTCACGTACCACCACTTTGTAACCTTTTTTCGTCAGTTCGGGCTTAATCGCCTGATTAACCATATCGCCGTAAGGCCCCGGCGCTACGCCAAAGACGATAGTGTGCGGATCGCTGTTCGCGCAAGCCAGTTGAATTCCAGCGGCTAGCAGCGCAATACCTAATGTTGCGCGAAGAGAATACGTCAATTTCATTGAATAGCTTTCCTGTCTGAATATCACTTACTGTCATTATTAAGAACGATAAGTTAAATCATAAAGACTAAAAAGGCATATTATTATTTCTCATCTCCCTGGGCTTTCCTGTCTGCCCGGTCATTGGCAGAATAAATTTTCTTCTCTTACGGCGAGGTTCGATATGCTTACAATCTGGGGTCGGGAAAATTCGACTAACGTCAAGAAAGTTCTCTGGTGTGCGGCGGAATTAGCCTTGCCATATCGGCACATTCTGGCGGGTGGGCAGTTTGGCCGCAATCATGATGCTGACTACCTGGCAATGAACCCAAACGGGCTGATCCCCTGTTTGCAGGACGGCGAACGGGTACTTTGGGAATCCAATACCATCGTGCGTTATTTGGCTGCGCAATACGGACAAGGGTCACTGTATCTCGCTGATGCCGGCGCACGGGCGAGTGCTGAGAAATGGATGGACTGGGCCGCCACGCTGGCAGTCGCTTTTGGCAGCGTATTTATCACTATGGTGCGCGTTGCGCCGGAAAACCGCGATATGGCGTTAGTGCAGAAAGGCATGGTGGAGTGTGAGCGATTATTGGGCATTGTCGATACCGTCCTGGCAAATCAACCGTGGCTATCCGGCGATAATTTCGGTATTGGCGACATCCCGCTGGGCTGCATTGCCTATGGCTGGCTTAACATGGACATCGAACGTCAGCCCCACCCAAATTTGGAACGCTGGTATCAACAGTTAACCAAGCGCCCGGCTTATCAGCAAACGGTGATGTTGCCGTTGACGTAATCTTTGTTGCGCATTCGTTTGAAAGCGTTACCGTCCGAGTCTATTTCGTGCGCCAGAATGCCGCCGTTTTTATGTCATGTCGCGTAGCACGCGCCCGGCATAGGGCGGCTTAATCGGCGGCCAGTCCCACTTTCAGCAGCTTGCCGTTATCATGATCGGTCAGCAGATAAAGGTAGCCATCCGGCCCCAGCCGCACCTCGCGGATACGTTCGCCGCGGTCATTCAATAAGCGCTCTTCCGCCACGACCTTGTCACCCTCCAGCGTCAACCGGATCAGATTCCTCTCGGCCAGTGCGCCAATAAACAGCGAATTTTTCCACTGCGGGAAACGATCGCTGTTATAGAACGCCATACCGCTGATACCGGGTGATTTCTGCCAGTAAAAATCCGGATCCGCCCCATTCAATAAAAGTTCTGTAAATTTAGGCGTCGGACGCTATTTGTGCAAAAAACCCGAGGCAACGGTTCCCGCCGATTGATGGCCAGATTTCGTTTTTTCATCGTGATACTTCCTGCGGCATGTGCAGACAGGCCCAATGCATATGGCGCTTTATTCCCGCACGGCTTTGCGTGTATTTGATCTCTATCAGTTTCAAATACCAAATTGGCAGAGCCATAATGCGACTGAACGGATAACGCTGATAATAACGTGCCCGCGCAGCGGTTTCCTGTTCACTCGACAAAAGCGAGACCCTGGCCTGATATTGAATCCCTTTCAAATGCACCATTGAGGTATCTGAGGCGATAATGGTGCCTGAAACGCCAGGTGCTTTAAGCATCAATTTAGCGTGGCGTGTATTGATGTCGCTCATGACGTACACCGCCATTTCATCTTTCTGAAAGTGATAAAAGCAACTGGCTGACCACACCTCTCCTTCAGCTGCGGCGCTTAGTGTTAATACGCGCTCCTGACTCATAAAGTTGCATATTTCATGTAACTGTTCTTCGTTATTCATTTTTGCCTCAATCCAAGTGGGGTAGCACAGGATGACGGCGACGCCCTCATCTTACTTTCAACACACGCTATTTGCCGGAGTACAGTATTTTTGCCGCTATCGCTTTCATAGAGACAATGCATATCCTCCATCATGTGGGAAACATCGGCAGGTCCGAAAATCAGCGCATAACGCATCCTCATAATTCTTTTCCTTTACCCATCGTTTCAGCCCAAGAGGCACTGACGCGTAACCCGCGATTGCACATCAGGAATTCACTGAGATAATCATCGTGAGGAACCAGAGGTGACATCCATGTTGTGGGAATATCCCCGATATAAACATTACTGATACTGGCATCTTCCAGAATCGGCTCCAGTAGTTCACGCCGCCCTGAAAAAACCGTGACTACCAAAGATCCTGCAAGCACAGATACGCTGCGCGTGGCGTGATAGGGAGCGACGGTGACGCAGGGAAAGGGGAACTCCCGCTGAAGGCGAGGGTCGTCCGGTTCTGCAACGTCAATGACGACGGGATGAAGAAGATAGCCTTCCGGTGTTAGCATGGCCTGAAGTGACGAGCTGGCGTCATCTCCCAGCGAGAGTTTTAACCTCTCTACAGTCTGTGCCGACGCGTACGGCAATCTGTACGGCGGCACCTGTTGTAACGCCTGTCTTAAGCGCTGGCAAAAATCCGCCACCTCGCCTTCAACCAGCACCGCGCTGGTTGACACACAGGCCGCGCCGCCGAGATCCGTCATGGCTTTCGCTACCAGCGAGGCAGCGTCATCACGGTCGGCATCGACCCCAATAACCATCTTGGATCGCCCCGGCCCCTGCACTCGCACCGTGGGATGAGCGCGGTATTTTTCCACAATATCCGGACCGCCATACGCCAATGTCAGATCGGCCGACGCGACCAGTTCCTCAGCACCGCGATAATCCGTGGGGATGAGCGCCACATAGTGTTCCAGACCTGTCATAGCCATAGCCGAAACCACACGTTGCGCCGTGAATGGCTCCCGTGAGGACGGCTTTACTAGTGTACGGTAGCCTAACGCCACAGCCTGCGGCCACAGAGCATGGATGCCAGGCCCATTGCCCGCCGCCAGAACCGCGAAACTATCTCCTCTACGGCTAAAAAGGCTACAACCCGCCAATGTATCAGGATCGCGCCATAACCACCGCGCACCTCGAGGCATACCGGCATCAATAATCTCCGGCATCGTTCTCAACGCATTTGCAATAGCAGTAAGCGCATGTTCAAGTACATCAAGCGGCAGTCCCGTCGTGCGCTGTACTAGCCGACAATATTCATCGGCGGATAAACCCGCTATGGTGTCATGCTGGAAACGATCCGCTGCCTGGGCCATAGCCTGATGTATGTCAGCGAGCGGTAATGCCGGTGCGGCCTTCATTGCATTGACCGTGTTATGAATATAAATCGGCGGAGCAACCGCCATGTCCGCGACGGGTACGCCGAGCAGATCGTTGACCGCAACACGCCGCTGCGTCATATAGTCGCGCCCTAACGCAGAGACCTCAATGCGCTGGCAGTCACGGGGCTCGCAAGTGGCGTCCGGTGACGGGGAAATAGAGACATCCATCGTTAATAAACTCCCTCTATCACCGTATGTCCGGCAAAGGTTGATAGCGGGCTAACCTGACTTACCGCCGCACCGGGAAAGTCATCGTCACGTGGAACGCGAATAGCAGTATCGCGTTCATGGATATTGGGGAAAAAAGCATAACGGCTAAGGTGGTGCATAACAACCTGACCACGTTCACCGAATGCCACCGGCTTGAGGGTATGTGGCTCCACGACATCAAAGAGAATATAGGGGGCAAAACTGTCGAAAATCGCTTCGGTCATAATATCTGGCACATCCCGAGTCTTTGCTTCCCCCAGAACCATCGTGCTGCCGTAGCTGGCGCTGATCGGAACCGAAGGAAAAACCACCGACTGTAAAAACGACTGGGTGTCGGGGTCCATGTGTGTTCCTCCCCAGGTTATTCCCTTCAGCGTTTGATTCATTCGAGCAACCAGCGCAGAGCGCTTTGTCATTCGTTCAAGAATGGGGGGGGTTACGATGAGATACTGGATTGACTGCGTGAAAAAAACATCCTCAGCCTGCTCAATGATGTGTTCAGCATATGCCTGCATACTATCCATATCGTTTTTCTGGATACACTTCTTAACCCAGCGCGGGTCAAGATCGACAGTAAAAAACAACCCCCCTTTGGTCAGTGCGCGACAACGCGTGATCGCCCCGACAATATGTGGGCCGGTTGGCACAAGCGCCAGCGTGTTGCCTGTGTCCCGATCGTCACCGGATGATCGATGCCCTAATCGCCACGCTACCAACTCATCCAGCCACGCCTGAAATACCACGATGCGCTTCGCCTTTCCGGTTGTGCCCCCACTCTCAAACACTCCTGCTATCTTTTCGTCACGCAGCCCGCACGGAATAAGCGACTCAACGGGAACCTCACGCAGTAGATCAGTCACGTCGGGAAAACGAGCCAGATCGGCAAAGGTATTAATGTCCTTCAGTGGTTCAAAATCAAACGTTTCACTCATTTTCAACCAAAAAGGCGTACCGGTTTGCGTTGAGAAATGCCAATTCATAATTTCTTTCAAATGGGAATCAAAATCCAATAAGTCTTTCATCATGTTTCCCCCCTTCTATGGCTGTAACCAGGTGCTCAACCATTCATCCTGATGGCGTTCAACACGCAAGCGCCGATGCAGGCGATCCGAACTAGCCGCCCAAAACTCAATCGACTGGGGTGTGAGTTGATAAACAGAGAAACGGTCCGGGCAGGGTAATGCGCCTTCACTCCCCAGCGCTTCTGCCGCCTCGCGAAGTTTATTGCTATCAAGCAGTGGTTCGCTTTGATGAGAAACGGTTGACATGGCGTGCAATGGGGCAGGGCGACATTCCCAGACTTCCACTGCTATTTCATGCGGCAATCTGACGACGCATCCGCTGACGGACAGTTGCCTGCCCAATTCTCTCCAGTAAAAGTGACCGCAGGCATAGGGGTTACGCTGAATATCCTGAATCTTGCGGCTACAGCTATGGGTAGCGAACAAAATGCCCTGTGCCGAAAAGTCGAGAATAGCCATAACCCGAGAACTCATTTCTCCCTGTTCATTCGCGGTCGTCAATACCATTGCTCGGGGTTCCCTGACCTTTTGGTTTATCGCTTCCGTCACCCATGTTCTGGCAAGTGCAATAGGCTCCTGCAATTCGGCATGAAAGTTTAGAAAGTCCGTATTCACTTTGCCGCTCACGCTTTCAAAATCACTGCTGCCCATCTTTTTCCCCTTTAAACGAAATATGTTCCCTGCGCGACCTTTATTGCATGTCCGCCTGCGTATAGCCGGTATCCCACGCCATCTGTCTGCGCCAAAGCGTACATTTGTGATGGACGCCCCATTTCCACTCCCTGCCAAATCTCCAGAGGCCTACCAAAGTCTGCTACGCCATGCCGAGCCAGATGCAGAGCCAGAGGCCCGGCGGCAGAACCGGTCGCCGCATCTTCCACCACGCCATATGCAGGAGAAAACATGCGCATACGCCATAAGTCGCCTGCACGGCAAAAACAGAGTGCGGCCATATTCTTATGCTGCGCAAGGGCGCGCTGATCAGGGTTGAGCGCAGAGAGCGTTTCCAGATCGCCGACACCGACAAAAACGTGACGAGGCCCCACGTCATACGCTTCTACCGGTAGTGTGCTATGCGGTAATTCTAAGGCGCGCAGTAGCGATTCGGTCTGCGCATAGGTTTGAATAATAGGCTCTGGCTGAACCATATCAACGTGCGCGACAGGGCTATCACCCGCACGTTCGGCATACTCCAACGTAAAGAGGAAAATACCTTTCGCCGTTTCAATTTGCAGCGCGTTTTTCTCAAGACGTAGCGATAGCGCAAGTGCAGTTCCCAACAACGGATGACCCGCAAAAACAAGCTCATTGACCGGCGTAAAAATGCGAACATGCGCGTCGCCACCATGCCTGGGTTGTGAGACGAACGTCGATTCAGAGAATCTCATCTCTGCCGCAATGCGTTGCATAACATCGGTTTCCACTCCGTCACAGTCAAAAAACACGGCAACGGGATTTCCAGCCAGCGGTCTATTGCTAAACGCATTTACGATGACGTAGTGGTGCATGTTTCCTCCTGGAATAGCGATGCCCACGGCGCACTGATCGATTCATTCAAACAAGAGGCCGCTACGGTAAAATGCAGGCGTACATCCGGCGAACGACCAATGGCTTCAGCGGCAAGATTCGGTGGTAAAACCGACAGTGCGGGTTTCTCGCCGCGCCACAGAATCACCGCCCCCCAGCGCGGCGGCGACTCATTCATAATCCAGTACTTTGCCTGAAGTGCGCCAATCGGGTGCCATACCGTTATATCGGTATGGGCAAGTTGTGTTCGCAATCGCGCAATATCGGGATCTTTTTCCGTCAGTTCCCACCACACACATTCCATAATCATTGCGCCACCGCCTCCTGTATTAATTCATAGAGAATTCTTGGCCCATCAATGGTTAGTACGGATTCGGGATGAAACTGCATGGAAGAAAAGCGAGGGCCGCGCAAACCAAAAATGTGTCCGGTGGATTCGTCACGTGCGACCCGAATCTCGCCATGCTCACTTGCCAGAGCATTATTGGCCGCCACCGCAGTAAAGGTGTTGTAGAACCCCACTTTTTCTATCTTGCCAAAAAAGGGAATTTCCTTTTGCATCCCCTGATTTGGACAATCCAGCGCCGTTATTGGATACCCCAACGTGGCGCACAGGATCTGGTGGCCAAAACACACAGCAATAAACGGGTAGCCGTGTTTCATGGCATCCATCATCAGCTCTCGGCTTTTCATAACACGAACATCACTAAGATCCCGCGGATCTCCAGGCCCTGGGCCGATAACCAAAAGCTCATTTGCCGCAATATGAATAGCGGAGGAATAGTGAGCAAGGCGAACGCTAAACCCCATGGCACGAAGTTGGTATTCCATCATCGAGGTAAAAGCATCTTCATTATCGATCAGCAGCGCATCACGCAGGCAGCCCCCATGCAGCCTTAAAGACGTCGAATTCGATCTATTATCAAGCCAAAATGCGGCCAGACGTTGATTATGCTTTTGCAGCGCAACGATGACCTGTTCATCCTGAAAAACAGAGGGCGAGAGACTATTTAACCCCATAGCACACTGTAAGGCTTCGGCTTTCGCCCGCGTTTCCGCTGTTTCGGAATCAGGGTCTGAGGTTCGCACTAACGTCGCGCCCAGTCCCATTGTCAGCGCACCCGCCGGATCGATTTCAGCCGTCCTGATAAGGATCGTCGAGTCAATCGTCGGTTCACCGCAAGCACTACCCAAGAGTGCGGCAAATCCGCTATAGTAGCCTCTCCCGGACGACTCATATTTAGTAATAACGCGCGTCGCGTTTTCCAGAGGACTTCCAGTTACCGTCGGTGCAAACATCGAGCGTTGCAAAATAGTTGGAACAGATAGTGACGAGCGCCCCTCGAGCCTGTAGCCGGTATGAACCAGACGCGACATCGGCGTTAAGAATGGGCCAAACGTTTTCACGTCCGAGTCGCAAATCCGAGTCATCATTTTCAGCTCTTCGTCGAGCACCATAGACAACTCATCTTCTTCTTTCTCATTGGATA
This sequence comes from Brenneria alni, assembly GCF_003666245.1. GTDB lineage: Bacteria > Pseudomonadota > Gammaproteobacteria > Enterobacterales > Enterobacteriaceae > Brenneria > Brenneria alni. Next base: position 111,173 of record NZ_MJLZ01000004.1, on the reverse strand, counting down.
AGAAGTCAATTAATCCTTCACGGGTAGGGCCTGTCGGGGGATAACGGTAGGTTCCACTTATCGGCGTCATAGAAACCCGCTTTTCATGTAACGTGATATGCCGTTCTGGTGATGCGCCGATCAATGTTACATCTCGGCATTTGATAAAGAAGGTCCAGTATGCGCCGCGTTCTTGCAGCAGTAGATTTTTAAAAATAGTTAACCCGGCCTCACAACTGTAATTGGACAATGCTGCCGTAAACTGGCGCCGAATAACAAAGTTTGCCCCTTGCCCCGTTCCGATTTCTTTCTGAATAACCTCAGCAACCGTGCGTGCGTACTCATCGTCAGACGGCACAAAGTTCGCATTATTGACATTAACCGGGGTACTCGGCAGACATGCTAATGCCTTATGCAATGGTACTTTGTTGTAATCAGTAATGGTCAGCGCAATAAGGGGTTGGTGGTCGTCAATGACGGCATACCCCAGCTCAGTAATCTGACGATAAGGTGCGACCAGCAACACTTTTTGTGCATTCTCGCCGCATCGATCCGTCAGTAGATCGGATAAATGGTGTAAACAATCCAGATGACGTTCCTCACCTTCTATCACTTCAATTTCGGGGCAGTCCGATTGTTCTGGCCGGAACAGCAGTGCGAACGAGCCGTTTTCTCTGCACGTACCGTGCTGGAGCAAGGCGGTAATTGCTGCTTCTGCATTCATACCAGCACCTCTTCTACCGGTAAAACCGAGGCACAACATGAGGCGGCGTACATCAGCATATGCTGATGTGCTGCATGTGAAAAATCGGCGATTCCATCCTGAACCAGAAAAACTTCAATATCACGGGAATAAGCATCAAGCGCCGTCGTTAAAATACCGATTTGTGCATAGACGCCACATATAATCATTTGATCTCTACGCTGAGTATTAAAAATATCGGCCAGCTCCGAGGAAAAAAATGCGCTATACCGCCATTTCTTTAAGACCGCATCACCAGGCTGTGGAGATAATGTCGCGGCTATTTTAGTATGCTTTGGATCAGCGCTCATACCCGCTCCCCAGAAGTCATAAAGCAGCCCGCGTTCTTTAGACGACATATTTCCTTTTTGCCCGGTATAGACAATAGGAATCGATTTTTCTCTCGCCCAGCCGATCAGGTTTTGACAATTTTTGATTAACGTGTTGCGCAAATTTTGCGGCAACAGATTAAGAAAAAAATCCTGCATGTCATGAACTAAAAGCAGGCTCCTTGTGGGTTCAATACTCCATGTCACCTTATTTTTTACCGACAACTCCGGAGATCCAAGATCGTATTCTTCTATCGCGGGTATAGTCATGTCATATCCTCTCAATCATTTTTGAGGTGTAAGAGACCATCGCATAATGATGCGATTGACATAGAAATCATAAATTAACAATTAAGTTGGAATACCTTCACGTATTATTTCCGGAACAGGTATTCCAAGTGCACGAAATTGCTGACAAGGATTCATAAACTCACGTTGAAGAACTATCTTCCCATTTTTAAACTGAAAAAAATGAATGAAATGGTTTTCATAATACCCTTTCGGATAGCCTTTGAAATTGATTTCACCTTTACCATCACATTCTACCCAGAAGATATCCGAATCCTGCGTATCAAATATTTTGACATTGTACCACTGCCAGTCGGGAAAACATGCTAAAGACCACACCGCATGTTCACCCAACCGCTTTTTAGTTTTGGTAACGATAGGTTCCCCTGTATCCGTTGTCCACAGCCCTCCACAGCCTTCTTCATCAAAAAGCTCATGCCGAGATAACCGTGCCTGTCCTGCTGTTTCCATATACTGTTTAACAATTTTTCGATTGCGTTCACGAGCATCATTTTTCATCATGGCAGTTCCTTTTTCCTTGTGAAATAGAGTATTCGTACTTTCCTTTTGATTTTATGGGCAGAAATTCATTTTATAAATGAATAGACATAAGAATACGTCGACCGATACTGAATTTTTGCATAAATTTATGTCAGATATATGAACTAGTTTTATTTCCACATACTTTTATGGATAAAGATATAAGAATAAATCCAGTCCTGACCGTTACTGTATTTTCAATACCGCGAGTATCTGCCGCACAAAGACCAATTCGGTGTTTGTGCGGGTCGAGAGCGACAAAGCCACTAAAAAGATAAAATTTGTAGAGTCGATAAAAATTCCACTGCTGTTCAGCAAACGCCTCTTATGAATACCTGTCAAAAAGCCGGATAATTATCTAAAGATACCTTTCATTTAAATATGAAATAATTATCTTTTTAACAATATGCTTCCTAACAAGGAAAATGCGGATCATGCTATGTATTTTCATTTAAATTAGTTAACAATAGAATTATTACCAGCTAATAAGAATGAACACTATTTATATGAAACGCTCTCTCGTATTTTTCCTGATACACACTTTTCTAAAGATAATTCGCGCTAATGTGACAGAACATGGTTAACATTTAAGCTCCGCAAGTAAGAGGGGGCCGATTCTCCGGTCTACTTTTAGGAAGTCTTTTTCCGTCATGGTGGAAAATCACGACGTTAACCGATACGTTTACTCAACTCGCTCCGCTGTATACTTTTCTTGTACACGTTGAAGAAGATATAGGAATTTGATGTTGACATCGGTACAATCTCTGCCCTTATGAACATAACCCCCACTATTTTTTATTCTTATGAGCAATATCGACACCCCGCAACCACGCATCGGCTTTGTTTCCCTCGGTTGCCCGAAAAATCTGGTGGACTCCGAAAGGATCCTGACCGAACTGCGTACTGAAGGCTATCAGGTGGTGCCGCGCTATGACGATGCCGAACTGGTGATCGTCAATACCTGTGGTTTTATTGATAGTGCCGTTCAGGAATCACTGGAAGCCATCGGTGAGGCATTGAACGAAAACGGCAAGGTCATCGTCACTGGCTGTCTGGGAGCGAAAGAAAATCAAATCCGGGAAGTGCACCCGAAAGTACTGGAAATCACCGGGCCTCACAGCTACGAACAAGTGCTGTCACACGTACATCAGTATGTGCCTAAACCGGAACATAATCCGTTTACCAGCCTGATCCCGGCTCAGGGCGTGAAGTTGACGCCTCGTCATTATGCCTACCTGAAAATATCGGAAGGCTGTAACCATCGCTGTACATTCTGCATTATTCCGTCCATGCGTGGCGATCTTGACAGCCGCCCCATTGGTTCGGTGCTGGATGAAGCGAAACGCCTGGTGGATGCTGGGGTAAAAGAATTGCTGGTGATCTCTCAGGACACATCAGCCTATGGCGCGGACGTCAAGCAGCGCACCGGCTTCTGGAATGGGCAACCGGTTAAAACCAGTATGGTCAGCCTGTGTGAACAGTTGGCGTCGCTGGGAGTGTGGGTGCGTTTGCATTACGTCTACCCTTATCCGCATGTGGATGATGTCATCCCGTTGATGGCCGCCGGGAAAATCCTGCCGTATCTGGATATTCCGCTGCAACACGCCAGTCCCCGCATCCTCAAGCTGATGAAACGCCCCGGAGCGGTTGAGAGAACGCTGGAACGCATCAAGCGCTGGCGGGAAATTTGCCCGGAACTGACATTACGTTCGACTTTTATTGTCGGCTTCCCTGGCGAAACGGAAGAAGATTTCCAGATGCTGCTGGACTTCCTGAAAGAAGCCAGGCTGGATCGCGTTGGCTGCTTCAAGTACAGCCCGGTGGAAGGCGCTACGGCGAATCAATTGCCTGATCAGGTGCCTGAAGAGGAAAAAGAAGCGCGTTATCATCGTTTCATGCAGCTTCAACAAAGTATCTCCGCCCAGCGTTTGCAGGAAAAAATTGGCCGACAGCTACTGGTACTGATCGATGAAATCGACGATGAAGGGGCGATTGGACGCAGTATGGCCGATGCGCCGGAAATCGACGGCGCGGTTTACCTGAATGGTGAAACCAACCTCAAGGTCGGGGACATCGTAAAAGTAAAAATAGAACATGCAGACGAATACGATCTGTGGGGTAGCCGGATTTAATTATCGCTCTGGCCGCTCTTTTGCTGCACAAAAGAGCGGTATTTTCATTCAGCCCGTCGGTTTTAGTCCTTGCCGTAAGAAAATACGCCAATAAACGCTCCTGCTGACGCCTGCGCCTTGCGTCCCCCTTTCAGGTAAAGTAGCCTTGAGGAATGACTATCCCAATCGCCTTCCCTGAGACATAAGCATGTGGAAACGCCTGATATACGGCCTGTTAATGATCATTGGCGTGCTGGTGCTGTCTGCTTTTGCTCTCGATCGCTGGATCAGTTGGCAGGCTGCACCTTTTGTTTATGATGAACTTCAGGAACTGCCGTCACGACAGGTGGGCGTGGTACTGGGAACCGCCAAGTATTACCGTACCGGGGTCATCAATCAGTATTATCTGTTCCGTATTCAGGGCGCATTGAACGCCTATAACAGCGGCAAAATCAGTTACCTGCTGTTGAGCGGCGACAATGCGCTGCAAAGTTACAACGAGCCAATGACCATGCGCCGCGATCTGATTGCGGCTGGGGTTCCCCCGTCAGACATTGTGCTGGACTATGCGGGTTTTCGCACACTGGACTCGATCGTCAGAACACGGAAAGTTTTTGATACCAATGACTTCACCATCATTACCCAACGTTTTCACTGCGAACGGGCGCTATTCATTGCCCGGCATCTTGGTATTCAGGCGCAGTGCTATGCGGTTCCCTCCCCCAAAAATATGATGACGGTTCGTCTGCGGGAGTTTGGGGCCAGGCTGGGCGCATTGTTTGATCTGTACATCCTGAAACGGGAGCCTCGCTTTCTGGGGCCGCAGATCTCTATTCCTGCTGAACATAAAATCCCTGATGGTGCACCGGACTACCCTGCCGTTCTGCCTGAACAGATCCTTACGCCAGCTCAGTAATGGAGGCGCCGCCAGATACGGTCATGATGCCCCTTTAGCGATAGCCGCAGTCAGCCTGCGCCACAGCCATTCAATCGGCCCTTGTCGGAAATAACGCAACCAGTAATGCGAAAACAGCAGATTCACCCCCCAAACAAGGGGAACGATGGCTACTAGTTGCAGGCGATCAAAGCGTATAAACAGCCCGATATGGTTAAACAGCATGGTACAGACTAAGGTTTGCAATAAATAATTTGTCAGCGCCATGCGGCCAATATCACTGATCCAGTAAACAATCCGCCACTGACATAATGTTGGCCAAAAACCATAACACAGCGCGAGATACCCCACCGCTTGCACAGGCGCGCTCAACTCGCGCGGGATCTGTAATAACAGGCCGCTCCAGCGATATTCCCATTGCACTGACCACTGCGCGGCGACACCAATGCTATTGATAAATAACGCCAGCGGAATTAACCATAACGCCAGCTTACGGTAATGTTCCAGGCTGAACTCCCCCTTCAGCCAGCCGCTGCGCATCAGGCCCGCGCCCACCAGCATAGAACCTGCCAGCAACCAGCCGTATTGAACGCCCAACGACAATAAACTTTCCGTAAGCAAATTCACCCGGTTGCTCCACGCCTCCGGGCCGCCCGACGTCTGCCAGTAAACCTCATAGGCAATGTCAGCGGCGCTCGGTTGCCAGAATCGCCCAGGTTGCAGACTGAGCAACTGACTTAAAATCAGCAGGACGCCCACCCCAACCAGATACATTATCGCGCCGGTTTGCAATAAAGCCCGGCTGCTCTGCGCATGGCGGATCATGCCGTAGCACACTAGCCCAATCAGCCCATAATCCAGCAGGATGTCACCGTCCCAGAAAAAAATGCTATGTACCAAACCTATCAGCATCAGCCAGAAAAGCCGGGCATGAACCCAACGTTTTCCCCTGGGTAACAAAAGCTGTAGGCCAGCGCCGAATAGAAAAGAGAATAGCGTCAGAAATTTTGCCTGTACGGCGAGATCCATCATGGCCCAGGTCCAGGCCTCTGTCAGAGATGGCATCCCCTGCCAGGCAGGGTTGAGATAGGCCGCTTTCGGTAAGCCAAATGCCGTGATATTGAGCAATAAAATACCAAGAACCGCGACACCTCGCGCAAAATCCAGCGTGGCAATACGGGGGGACGGCGTGGGTTGAGGAGGCATAGGCGTTAGATATTAAGTCATCGGAATCATGATTGTATTAACAGATGACCTGAAATAATACGCATTTTGTTTATACGTTGGCCATTATCTGGTCAACGTATAAATAGGAAAATGGCAGGACTAGCTGTGATGACGCACTGCGCGCAGAAATTCCTGACGGGTATTCTGGCTGGATTTGAACAACCCGCCCAATGAGGTGGTGGTTGTCGCGCTGGTCGCATCACGGATACCGCGGGCTTTAACGCAATAATGCACCGCGTCAATAGATACGGCGACATTGCTGGTGCCCAACAACGTTTGCAAGGCGGTCAGGATTTGTTGGGTTAAACGTTCCTGAACCTGTGGGCGCTGGGAAAAGAACTGCACGATACGATTAATTTTTGATAAACCAATCACACCGTCCTTCGGAATATAAGCAACCGTCGCTTTTCCATCAATCGTCACGAAATGGTGTTCACAAGTGCTGGTTAATGTGATGTCCCGGACGGTTACCATTTCATCCACCTTCATCTTGTTCTCAATGATGGTAATTTTGGGGAAATTGGCATAATCCAACCCGGAAAATATTTCATCGACATACATTTTAGCAATACGGTGCGGTGTCTCTGCCAGGCTGTCATCTTCCAAATCGAGGCTTAACAGATTCATGACTTCCGTCATATGCTCGGCAATCCGCTGTTTGCGCGTTTCCCGATCCAACAATTCTCCACGTAGCGGTGTTTCAAGACCACGGGCCATCAGCGCCTCATGAACCAAGACGGCTTCTTTACTTAAAGATGACATTATTATTCTCCTGCAGGTGTTACTTATCGTGGCGCTGGTCAGGCCAAAACGCCGTCACCACTGTAGTTGAGAGCGAAACGTTTATCCAGTGATTGTATGTCATGATTGTTGAAATAGATTCAGCTTATCAATCAACAGATATTCACCTGCAAATCGGCTGGAGTGATGGAAAACAAAAAAACACTGGGAGTGACCCCAGTGCTTGCTTCAAGTGTAATTCCCTGGTGTGGCCTTAATATACCCGTCATGCTTCAAGCTGCATGTGCGTTGACTGCAACTCGAATTATTTAGGGGATGTAATCATTTCCGTTCATCAATTTCAGCGCTCATCTTCTTCACTTTTTTATTAGAAAGTTTCCCAATTATCATTGCCGCCCCCACTCTTTTTACCGCCATCAGCAGTCAGCAAAGCGGGTTTCATGACCGGCGCGGGGGTTTCAGACAACAGATTTTTACTGGATTGCCGTTTTTCACCCGACGCCAGTTGGAAAACGGATACTGCATCATTTAACTGACGGGCCTGCTCCTCCAGAGAAGCGGCGGCAGCGGCAGATTCCTGCACCAATGCGGCGTTTTGCTGGGTCACGCCATCCATTTCAGCCACGGCCTGACCGATTTGGCTGATGCCACGACTCTGTTCATCAGAGGCAGAGGCAATCTCGCCCATCAAATCGTTTACTCTGGTAATGGCAACGATGATTGATTCCATCGCCTCACCCGTTTGCATTACCTGATGTGACCCGGTATTCACACGTTCTACCGATTCAGCAATCAGCCCTTCAATCTCTTTGGCCGCCTGCGCGCTGCGCTGCGCCAGATTACGAACCTCACCCGCCACCACGGCAAAACCACGCCCTTGTTCGCCGGCTCTGGCCGCTTCTACCGCTGCGTTCAACGCTAATATATTGGTTTGGAAAGCAATGCCGTTAATAACGCTGGTAATATCCGCAATTTTCTTCGAGCTGGTCGTGATGTCGGCCATCGTTTCCACAACTTCGGTTGCCACTTCGCCCCCTTTTTTGGCGGCGATTGAGGCATCCTGAGCCAGTTTGCTGGCCTGATGAACGTTTTCTGCGTTTTGTTTTACCGTGGCGCCAAGTTGCTCCATACTGGCAGCCGTTTGCTCCAGGGCTGCGGCTTGCTGTTCAGTGCGGGAAGAGAGGTCATTGTTGCCACTTTTGATTTCACTCGATCCTTGATAAATCGAGGAAGCGCTATCACGAATAGTTGAAACCGTGTTAATCAGGCTTCGTTGCATCTCTTTTAAGAAAGGAATCAATTGACCCGCGCAGTTACGACCAAATTCTTCAAGGCGCAAACCTAACTGGCCGTCAGCCAGAACTTTGAAATGGCCTTTAATCATGTCTAACGGCTTGACCAGATAATTCACCAGATAGCGATCGGTCAGGAACAGAATCAGCAGCCCAATTGCTGCCGCAACCAGCAGGATGTTTTTATTCCAGCTGACTAATTCATACACCCTGGATAGCGACATACCAGAAGACGCAAGCGCGCTTGCCTGATATTTATCCATACTGCCGCCGAACGTCATACTCAGATTCGGATAAACATCTCTGAACAGATGTCGAAATTCCTCAGTTCGATTATCGCGAACTGCGACAAACATAGGCTTCAACCCGCCATCAATCACCTGTGCCCAGTTTGTCACCACCTCTTCAACCATAGCTTTGTCAATGCTGCCATGATTGGCCGTTTTAAATGAGGCCAGCTTATCTGAACTGTTTTTTATCCCCGCATCCGCTGCGGTAAGCAGTTTTTCAACTTCAGCCGTTTCACCACTCTGGTTATAATCCATTGCCCGAATTAAACGGATTGCCGCACGAAAATATTGATCGCTGCCGTCTGCTATGGTGTCAGCATTCTTTTTCTGTATTTCCCCTGACTCTAATAATTTTACCATTTCATTGAGTGAGGATGACATATAGAACGATACGCTTCCCCATAAGAGTATGAATATTCCCAGTATGGTTAAAAGCATGGCCCTGATGGTGATATTTCTTAAAAAGCTCACGTAAGACTCCTGTTAATTATTTAGCGATTTTCACCTGTTTTTTTAATAACTGACTTGTGCATTTTTAATTGAAAATCGACAAATGTTATATAATTTAACAAACATAAAATACCTTATTCACTCAAAATACCAAGTCTCACAACAAAACTATATTTTTGTTCACAAGTGTGAGGGTGCATTTCTATTATACACATAGCTTATCGGCACACAGAACAAGGACTTTACCTTTTTTGATCATTAAGTGCGATCAATAATTAACTAACAATAGCTTTTGCCTATTATTTGCGAGTTATTATTTATGGAAAATTTTAATCCGCCAATTTAGCTGCTAATAACCACCTTTCCTTTGCCATAACTAAAGTATCGATGTTTATTGACCTGTTACATTGCTAAAAAGCATCTGTCAAAACATCTGTCTCTGCTATAAATAAGGCGTTTAGCGCTGCTTTATCTTTTCTGATACAGAAAAATATTAAAATATATAGAAAGCTATTAGTCATTAGCGTTATTTATTCACTCGTTTACTTGTTGCCAGATAAATACCCCAGATAATTCAATGCAGCCACGACACCAGCACTGGTGAGCGTGAGTTGATGTTCAACAATCATCAGAGGCACCTGCAGAGTAAACGCAAAGCGGCCAATCCCATCGCGACGACTAAAACCAGGAAACCAGTTAACGCAATTTTTAAAGCCATGCTTTCACCTTGTTTGTTACATGAACGTTGCCAATAAAGTGACTTACCGTTAAACTCACAAAAGGTGAATAATTCAGACAAAGTTAATTACAAAAAGAGAAACAAATGGATCTGACTCAGTTGCGCATGTTCTGCCTTGTTGCCAAAACAGGTTCGGTCGTCCGTGCGGCAGAGCAACTTCACCGGGTTCCATCAAACCTCACTACCCGCCTGCGCCAGCTTGAGCAGGAACTGGGAACCGCTCTGTTTATTCGCGAAAAGCAGCGATTGCGGCTCTCCCCCATCGGGCATAATTTTCTCTGCTACGCGCAACGCATTCTGGCGCTGAGTGAAGAAGCCATCAGCATGACCCGCACTGGCGAACCGGCAGGAAATTTTGCTCTAGGATCGATGGAAAGTACCGCTGCGACCCGCCTGCCAGGTCTGCTGGCGGCTTATCATCAGCATTACCCGGATGTCGCGCTGTCGTTAAGCACCGGAACATCAGGAGAGGTAATCGAGCGTGTTCGCGCCGGAACCCTGGCAGCCGCGTTAGTGGATGGCCCGGTAGTCTATGATGAACTCAACGGCTGCCTGTCATACCCCGAGCGTCTGGTCTTGATATCCGGCACCAACCATGCCCCGATCAGCCATGCAGGCGATGCCAGCGGCGACACGCTGTTTGCTTTCCGGCCCACTTGCTCGTACCGATCACGTCTGGAAACGTGGTTTAAGCAAGATGGCGTCGTACCTGGCGCCATCATGGAAATTCAGTCGTATCATACCATGCTTGCCTGTGTTGCCAGCGGTGCCGGGCTGGCGCTGATCCCACATTCCGTACTGGAGTGCTTACCGGCAAATGAACGTGTTCAGGTGCATGAATTACCGCCGGAAATAGCGGATACGGCAACCTGGCTCATCTGGCGGCGCGACGCCTTCGGCCCCAATGTTGAGGCCCTGAAAAAGCTCATCATGGCGCAGTTCCCCGACAGAGATACGAACCGCTAAAATTATTTATTAACAAATATTAAACTTTTCACCAACATAATACTGCAATAGGAGTAACACCATGCAAATGATAAAAACCCGCGCCGCCGTCGCCTGGGGGCCAAACCAACCGCTTTCCATTGAAGAGGTGGATCTGATGCCGCCTCAGAAAGGGGAAGTGCTGGTCCGCATTATCGCCAGCGGCGTTTGCCATACCGATGCCTACACGCTTTCAGGTAAAGATCCCGAGGGCGTATTCCCGGCCATTCTCGGCCATGAGGGCGGCGGTATTGTGGAGGCCGTCGGTGAGGGCGTAACCAGCGTGGCCGTTGGCGATCACGTTATTCCGTTGTACACGCCGGAATGTGGCGAGTGTAAATTCTGTTGCTCAGGGAAAACCAACCTGTGTCAAGCGATCCGCACCACGCAGGGTAAAGGTTTGATGCCCGACGGCACCACCCGCTTCTCTAAAGATGGTCAACCGATTTTCCACTATATGGGTACCTCCACCTTCGCTGAACTCACTGTCGTACCTGAAATCTCGCTGGCTAAAATCAACAAGGAAGCACCGCTGGAAGAAGTCTGCCTGTTAGGCTGCGGCGTAACCACCGGCATGGGCGCGGTGATGAATACCGCCAAAGTGAAACCGGGTGATAGCGTCGCCATTTTTGGACTCGGCGGTATTGGTCTGTCAGCGATTATCGGCGCGCAGATGGCGGGGGCCGGGCGAATTATCGGTATTGATATTAATACCAGCAAATTCGATCTGGCTCGCAAATTGGGCGCCACCGATCTGATTAATCCAAAGGACTACGATAAGCCGATTCAGGAAGTGATTGTCGAACTAACGGATGGCGGGGTTGATTTCTCTTTTGAATGTATCGGAAATGTCAACGTGATGCGTTCGGCGCTGGAGTGCTGCCATAAGGGTTGGGGAGAATCAGTGATTATTGGTGTTGCCGGCGCAGGTGAGGAAATTTCCACCCGTCCGTTCCAACTGGTAACAGGCCGGGTATGGCGTGGTTCCGCGTTCGGCGGGGTGAAAGGACGCAGTCAGCTACCGGGTATTGTGCAGCGTTATATGGATGGCGAGTTCCAGCTCAGTGATTTTATTACTCATACTATGGGGCTGGACGACATTAATACCGCATTCGACTTAATGCACGAAGGCAAATCGATCCGCTCAGTCATCCATTTTAGCTAAAAAACCATTAAGGAGGCAGCACAGAGATGAACCTGTCACTGGAACTTTTGGAAGAACACCGCATGTTTGGCGGCTGGCAACAGCGCTACCGCCATGCTTCTGATACGCTGAACAGCAACATGACGTTCAGTATCTACCTGCCGCCTACGTTCGATGATACCCCGCCCCCCGTGCTTTACTGGCTATCGGGGTTAACCTGTAACGATGAAAATTTCACCACCAAAGCGGGAGCCCAGCGTACTGCCGCCGAGCTTGGGCTGGTTCTGGTAATGCCGGATACCAGCCCTCGGGGTAAAAACGTGGCAGATGATGCCGGATATGATCTTGGCCAGGGCGCCGGATTTTACGTCAATGCCACCCGGCAACCCTGGGCTGCGCATTACCAAATGTACGACTACGTCAGTGTTGAACTGCCGACATTGATTCAGCAACATTTTAACGTTAACCACCGTCAGTCAATCAGCGGACACTCGATGGGGGGGCACGGCGCGCTGATGCTGGCATTGCGGAATCCCGGTGGTTATCTGTCCGCGTCAGCCTTTGCACCGATCGTTAATCCCTGCCAGGTTCCGTGGGGACGTAAAGCATTGAGCGCTTATCTGGGCGAGGATGAAACACAGTGGTTGCCGTATGATAGTTGCCATTTGCTGGCGAACAGCCAACACCGACTGCCCATACTTGTCGATCAAGGAGATTGCGATCAGTTTTTACCCGACCAGTTGCAACCGGCAAAACTGGCCGAATTAGCCCGTCAGCACGACTGGCCGCTCACATTGCGGACGCAGTCCGGCTATGACCACAGTTACTTCTTTATTGCCAGCTTTATTGAGGATCACCTGCGCTTCCACGCGCAATATTTGCATCAGCAATAAAAAAATATTCACACCGTTGACAAACCTGGCTACGGAATCATTTAGCAGAAAATCAGGGATCGCAATTAACGGATTCCTGATTTTTAATGAGTAAAGACAATAGCCAGTATGCCGATAAAGTATTACAGAGGCAAAGACTTATAATTCCGAAACTGCAACATCCGTCTAATAAATATAGGTTGTTTCACCGCGAAAACGCGGTATTTCTCAATTGGGGGTGTTTAATTGTGCAAAGAAAACGGGTTATATCATCAGAGTTGTTTGCCGTCGGGTACGATGCAGAAAAAAGCATATTGGAAGTAGAACTGCTGAATGGCAGCGTATATCAATATATGGGAGTGGCACGAATGATTTATGAAGAGCTTATGTCAAGCTCGGCCAAACATCGGTATTACTCCCGCTACATCAAGAGTTCTTTTCCCTACGAGAAATTGCAGTAAAAGTGGGCGGATTAGGAACCTCTATCAATAGTTTTCTAATCCGCTCATTGTTATTCGGCCTCGGTCTCAACCGTTTTAAACGCGTCCAACAGAACTGACGCATTCAGCGTTAACGGCAAATAGTGAATAGACTCGCCGTGTTGCAGGGTACGCTCAATGATGGCCTGAACAGACGCCCCATCGTTAATATCCACACTCAGTTCAGACAGCGATGTCGGCAACCCCAGCACCTTATAGGCGGCTTTCAATTGCCGTAACGTTTTGTAATCGCCCAACAGGGCACTCTGAACCAATATGCCATAGGCGACTTTTGTGCCATGCAGAAAGCGCTCAGTCTGCGGCAATACCGTTAGCCCATTGTGTACCGCGTGCGCTGCCGCCACCCTGGTGTAGCGCTCCCCTAGCCCGCCGACCATGCCGCCGCCAGCAATAATGGCATCGACAACATCCAGAAAATCCTGTGTCAGCGTACCGCGGGTTGCCGCATCCAGCGCGGATGCGCTTTTTTGCAGTAATACATCGCGAATGTCCAGCGCAGTCTGTAACCCAAGACGCACGGTTAAAGACAAGGTTTCAGGCTGAGGGCTGAGTACCATCGCTTCATACCACTTCGCCAGCGTGTCGCCAATGCCTGCCAGCAGATACGCTGCGGGCGCCGCTAAAACAATGCGCGGCTCCACCAACACCAGGTGATTGGCGTCGGGAAAAATATCAAAACGCAGCGCTTGCCCTGCGTCGTTATACCACACCGAAAGCGGTGTCCAGGCGGCGCAGGTGGCGGCAATCGTCGGGATTGCCACCAACGGCGCCCCCACCTGACGCGCCACCACCTTTGCCGTATCCAGTACGGCTCCGCCGCCGATACCAATCACAACCTGACAATTTTTCCCCGCCTGCGCCACCAGTTTTGCCACCTCCCCCTCACTGCAATGAGCGCCAAACAAGACACGCCGAGCCGATGGCGCATCAAATTCAGTGGGGAGATAGGGCCTTGCCGCCGCTAACGCCCGCTCACCGGCTATCCATAATGCGTTGTTCAACACCTCAGGCGGATAAAACGTCAGCAATTTATCGATTGCCCCTGGGAAAGAAAAATAGTTGGCCGGGCCTGCCTGTACGCGGATTGCCGTTGTGTTCATCTTCTGATATTCCTTGCGGTGCGATTTCTTACAATGAAAGCCAAATTTGCTGATAACGCCATCTTATTCACTTGCCCGACGCGGTTTAAGAATTTTTTTACTTAACTTATGCTTTTTCATTCATAGTCTTCCCCCCTCCTGGCGCTGAATCTGTATTAAATTCTGCTGGTTATATGTTACCTTTCACAACTGTTTTCTGATGATATTTACCGCCAAGAGCGTTACCGAACATGATGTCTACCCCCCAACAAACCCGACTGGAAATGCGCAATATTTCCATCTCATTTTCTGGCTTTCACGCGCTGAAACAAGTTGATTTCACACTACAGGGTGGCTCTATCCATGCCTTAACTGGCGCAAACGGCGCCGGTAAATCGACGTTAATGACTATTCTGTCCGGCGCCTACAGCCATTACAGCGGCGACATTACTATTGATGGCACGCGGGTTGACATTCATTCGCCACGGGCGGCAAAGCAGCATGGTATCCATCTGGTGCAGCAGGAAGTCGATATCGCGCTGGTGCCGACCCTGTCGGTCGCGGAAAATATTATGCTGGATACGCTGGCGCAGAGCGGGCATGTTCTCAACTGGCCGCAGCTTTATCGCCAGGCGCAGGCTTTACTCGATCAGCTCGGCATCCGCCTGAATGTGCGCCAGCGGCTGGATCGTTGCTCGCTGGCGGAAAAACAGCAAATTCTGTTAGCCAGAGCATTATCCCATGAATGCCGTTTTTTGATTTTAGATGAGCCGACCGCCCCACTCGACCAGGAAGAAAGCGCACGCCTGTTTCAGGTGGTTAGGCGTCTACAGGCTGAGGGGATCGGTATCGTTTTCATTTCTCACCGCATCCACGAACTCAATGAAATCTGCGATACGCTGACGGTGCTGCGTGACGGCGAACGGGTTAGCAGTGGCGCGATGCAAGGGCTAAGTGGAGAACAGATCGTTGAAAGGATGCTGGGTCACCAACTGGATGATATCTTCCCGCCGCGCCGCGCCATGCCACAGCAAGATCCGCTGCTTCAGGTCAAAGGGCTGCACGATGAAACCCTGTTACGGGATATCTCTCTGACGCTGCATAAAGGAGAAATCCTGGGGATCGCCGGACTGGCCGGCGCGGGGAAAACCGAACTATGTAAAGCGCTGTTCGGTGCAACGCCCAGCCACATTGACCAGGGAGAGTATAACGGCCACTCATGGCGACCGCATTCACCTTATCGGTCTGTTGAACAGTGTATTGCATTCATTCCCGAAGAGCGGCGTAAAGAAGGCATCTTTATTGATGAGTCTGTCGTCATGAATCTCAGCGTTAGCGCCAGCGACAGCTTTTCCCGCTGGGGGATATTCAGCCATCAGCAGGCGCTGGTCTGGGCCAGACAGATCATTGCGCAGTTAAGCATACGCACCACCGGGCCGATGCAGAAACTGGCGCGGTTATCGGGGGGTAATCAGCAAAAAGTGGCGATTGGCAAATGGCTGCGCAGTGAGGCACAGGTACTGATCTTTGATGAACCCACCAAAGGTGTCGACATCAAGGCGAAACAGGATCTGTTCTCACTGATTGACGGACTTGCCCGACAAGGTAAAGGCATCATCTATGCGTCGGGTGAATTTTCCGAACTTGTCGGTCTGTGTGACCGTATCTGTGTATTGTGGGATGGGAAGATCGTCGCGGAACTGGACGCATCAACCATCGATGAAGAAACATTATTATTGTATTCAACTGGAGGAACTCCCGCGTGAGTCACCAACTTTCACCTAACGGGGCGCTCCCCTTTCGCCATCATTTTTTTCAGTTCCTATATAAATGGGGAATGTTGATTACCGTTGTTGCCTTGATTACGCTTTTCGGTCTGGCAGCGGATAACTTTCTTGATCCCTACAACATCATCAATATCTTGCGGTCGATCGCCATTGTTACCGTGATTGCGATTGGCGTGTCCATTTCCTTGTCCGTGGGTGGGTTCGATCTTTCCGTCGGCTCGACGGCCTCGCTTGCCAATGCACTGGTGATTTCGCTTTTTGTCTGGCATGGATTTGACACCACCGGGGCCATCATTCTGACGCTGCTGCTGTGTACGCTGGTAGGGCTGTTTAACGCGTTTCTTATCGTGGTGCTGAAAATCCCCGATATGCTGGCGACGCTTGCCAGTCTGTTCGTTATTCAGGGCGTGGCGATGACCTATAGCTACGGTGGCTCCATTACACAGAATATGGTGTTGCCAAGCGGTGAAATGGCTGAAGGCCTCATTCCTGAGTTTTTTGCCACGCTTGGGCAAGTCCCCGTTATTGTCGTCATCATGTTGGTCGTCACGTTGGTAGTACAACTCTATTTGTCGCTGACCAAACACGGACGCCGTATGTACGCCATTGGCGGTAACCCTGAAGCGGCACGTCTGGCCGGTATCAGAACGGCGCGCTATCGGGTTCAGGCGTATATTCTGTCTTCGCTGCTGGCGGCGACAGGGGGAATTTTACTGGCGTCCCGCATTGGTTCCTCACAGGTCAATGCCGGCGGCGGTTATTTAATGGACGCGGTGGCCGCCGCCTATATCGGTTTCTCGCTGGCGGGTTCCGGCAAACCTAATGCGCTGGGAACACTGCTCGGCGCGGTCATTCTCGGCGTATTGCAAAACGGGCTGGTCATGCTCTCAGTGCCTTACTATGCCATGGATATCATAAAAGGCCTGGTGCTGGCACTGGCACTGGCCATCACCTACATTCAGAAACGCTGATCCACAGATTTCACTGCCTGACGATCCCACAGCTCAGGCAGTGAACCAACGTATCGTTGATGCTCATTACCATTATCTTTCTGATATGCACAGGCGAAAAATATGAAAAATACAGACAGCAGAAATGAATATGAAAACAATGGAACCTTTATCCAATAAATGTTAGCTCAATAAAGAATATTAAATTTTCCTGTTTAAGCCGATATCATTTAATAACTTCACGTTAATAGTGTGAATGAAAATCATTTTTAGCAGGATTCGTCACTAATACGCACATATCAGTATCCATTTTGCTGAACAAACTCATCAATATTCTCAACCGTTTTTTCCATCAATATCTGTAACGATGAGGCTGATGTCCAGCCAATATGAGGAGTAATCAGTAAGTTAGGCAATTTTTTTGCGGCTTCCATTAATGGATGATCTTTTGATGGCGGTTCCTGAGTGAGACAATCCAATGCGGCTCCGGCTATGCTGCGTTGTTTCAGTGCTGACAATAATGCGGCTTCATCAATCAATCCCCCTCTGGCGGTATTAACAATAGAGACGGTGGGTTTGCACAATGCCAGCGTTTGTGAATTTATCAGGCATCGGGTTTCATCGCTCAACGGACAGTGCAATGAAATGATGTCCGCAGACTGTAATACCTGCTCAAACGGTAAATACCCCTGACGGCACTGCGCAGCTGCGCGGCGTTCCGCGAATAGAGGTTTCATCCCCAGGGCCGTCGCCAATCGAGCCACTTCGCGGCCAATAGCCCCGGCGCCAATAATCCCCAGCGTTGAACCTGCAATATCTTTTACCGGATGGTCAAAATAAGAAAACTGCGGCTGGCTGGCCCATCGATCACTAAGCTGATCGCGATACCACGCGATCAGGCTATGTTTAAGCGCGAAAATCATGGCAATGGTATGCTCAGAAACGGCCTGGGTGGAGTAATTTGGCACGTTTTTTACTGCTATGCCCAGTTCCTCGGCAGCAACAGTATCAATGGTGTTTGTGCCAGTGGCGGTTACCGCAATAAGTTTCAGAGAGGGAAGCGCTGACAAGATTTCCCGCGTCAATACCGTTTTATTGGTAATAATGATATCGCTGTTTTTCGCCCGGACAATAACCTGATCGGCAGGGGTATGATTATATTCAATCCATTCATGGCGACATTGTGGTCGTCTAAAACTATTTTTTTTCAAAAAAACAGTTTCAGGTAATGCGCCTTTATCCAAAAAGGTAATTTTTAACATTGCGCTGCCCTAATTATTATTTATACGTTAACACCTAAGTAACGATAGTAACAAAACCCACTAACCAAACTAACCACTCACTCCCCCAAATACCACATGAAACCTTCTGTCTATATTCGCCCAATAAACATAGCAAGTTAATTATTTCATTAGAAAATTACTTTGTGATAAACACATTATCATTAAGTATTGAAAAGCATGTGACACTATTAATGCCATCAGCGTAGACAGCATGAAAGCAATTAACAACGTCTGAGTAATGAATTTCATTCATTATCGTTGTTATGATAATAACCGTAGAATATCGCCACCTAAAAAATCGGAATCTATTGAGCATCAATAGATTCCGAGGTGCGGGAGCGGGGGCTTCAGCTTACTTATGTTCTGGGAACGTCATATCCTGATACCTGATGAAACGCGTACCACGGGAAAGTTTATAACCAAACCAGATCAGTAAAAACAAAGGGATACCGACATATGTTGCCGTTACAGCATACCAGTCAATCTTATCTTCCAGAAAAGCCTGATAGTTCTGCCCTAAGGTAATAATCAGGCAGAGCACGAACGCAAAGACAGGCCCCAGCGGAAAGAAACTGGAACGGTAGGGAAGACGATTCAGATCGTGCCCTTGCATAACATAACCGCGGCGGAAGCGATAATGGCTGATGGCGATCCCCAACCAGGCGATAAAACCGGTCATGCCCGAGGTGTTTAACAACCAAAGATAGACCGTCTGGTTTCCATACATGGAGGACAGGAAACACAACCCGGCAACCACTGTCGTGGCGTACAGCGCATTACGCGGGACTCCGCCTTTTGACAGCTTGGCAAACATACGCGGGGCCTTACCTTCGCAAGCCAAAGTAAACAGCATACGAGTACAGGCATACATCCCGGAATTTCCTGCCGACAACACCGCAGTGAGGATAACAGCGTTCATCACCGCGGCGGCTGACAGTAAGCCTGCATTCTGGAACACTAAGGTAAATGGGCTAACGGCAATGTCTTTTACATCATTACGCAGCAAGTTAGGATCAGTGTAGGGAATAATCAGGCTGATGATCAGGATAGCGAAAATATAAAACAGCAGAATACGCCAAAATACCTGACGAATCGCCCGAGGGATATTTTTTTGCGGATCTTTCGATTCCCCCGCAGCCACGCCGATAAGCTCTGTCCCCTGGAACGAAAAACCAACGATCATCGCCACACCAATCATGGCGGAAAATCCGCCAGCAAAGGGCGCATCGCCAATCCGCCAATTATGGAGCCCTGCATTTTCAGCGCCACGCAGAATACCCACAATCATCAATATGCCGACGGCGATAAAAATTACCACCGTGACGACTTTAATCATCGAAAACCAATATTCCGCTTCACCGAAGCCTTTTACTGAAATGATGTTTAACAGCACCATCACCGCCAGAAACAGTGCACTCCAAACCCAGCCTGACACCTCCGGGAACCAATACCCCATCACCAACTGAGCGGCAACCAGATCAACCGCAATCGTGACCGCCCAGTTGTACCAGTAGTTCCAACCCAATGCGAAACCGAACCCCTCTTCAACATAGCGGGCGCCATAGGTGGAAAATGAGCCGGATGTCGGCATAAATGCCGCCAGTTCTCCCAGACTGGTCATCAGGAAGTAAACCATCAAACCGATCAGAGCATAAGATAATAAAGCACCGCCCGGCCCTGCCTGTGAAACCGTTGCCCCGGAAGCGACAAACAATCCGGTGCCAATCGAACCGCCAATGGCGATCATCGTCAAATGCCGGGCTTTAAGCTCACGGCGCAGGGTAGGATTGCCCTGAATAGCATGTTGAATATCTTGTCGAGCCATTATTGTCCTGACTGCTCTTGCTAAAAATCGAGGCGGGATTGTAACAAATAGCCCTATCCTGAATAGTCAGGATCGTCGAATTATTAGTGAGCTTCATAATTCAATTCCGATCATTAGTAATAGATATGCTTCTCTCTACACACCTTCGTGGCAATAACTCAGGAACCGCTGTAAAACAGTAGAAATATGCTTCTGCCGATGATGAACCAGATACAGCGTACGCGTAAGTTTGGCTAACGGAACAGATAATTCAACTAATATGCCGCTCTCTAATTGTTCGGCAATGACATGGCGTGACAGACAGCTAATACCAATACCATGGCGTACCGCGTGTTTAATCGCCTCTGAATTGCCCAGCTCCATCACTAAACGAAAATGAGGCAAATGCGCCAGCAAGAGATGATCCAGCACTTCCCGCGTCCCCGAACCGCGTTCGCGCAAAATCCAGGGGGCTTCGGCCAGTGACGATAACGAAAGATCCTGCTGACTGAGCGGATGCTCTGGCGCACAAAATACCACCAGTTCATCCTCCAGCCAGGGTTGAGTCACCAGATCGGGGTGATGACAAGGCCCTTCAATCAGCCCAATATCGACACTAAATTCGGAAACACCGGTGATCACATCCAGCGTGTTGCCGACATGCAGCTCCAGAGGGATTTCAGGGAAATCCTGCCGATAATGCGCAATCATTGCCGGTAATAAATAGTTGCCGATGGTGCTGCTGGCATAAATACGCAATGCGCCGTTGTCGCGGCGAAAAAGCTGTTCAACTTCCATGGTTTGCTCAAGCAATGATAATGCTTTGGGATAGAGCAAACGCCCATGCTCATTGACAACCAGCCGTTTACCCACGCGATCAAATAACTGAACGCCCAGTTGCCCTTCCAGATCAGCCAGTGCAGCACTGACGGCGGATTGAGAAAGAGCAAGCACCACTGAAGCCTGAGTGGTTGAACCACTTTTCAGGACTTCAGTAAACACTTCCAACTGCCGTAAGGTGATATGCATAATGGGCTCTTTATCGATAATATTTATAATTAAAATGATATTAATAAATTTCTCTGTAGAATTCACGTGGTCTACAACCGGATATATTGCCAGGACATCGGCGTGCGCAAGCCCGTTTTGTGATTGTTCCCTACGAGCAAATATCATCGT
This sequence comes from Brenneria alni, assembly GCF_003666245.1. GTDB lineage: Bacteria > Pseudomonadota > Gammaproteobacteria > Enterobacterales > Enterobacteriaceae > Brenneria > Brenneria alni. The sequence continues at coordinate 89,968 of NZ_MJLZ01000004.1, read as the reverse complement.
TGCCATATAGATTCTTCAGACAACATGTTTTTTCCTATAACATAGTGCAATGCTGACATCATTGATGTTAAGGATCAGGAGCAGTAAGTGAACGAACCATCATGAAATACATAGGCGCCCATGTGAGTGCTGCTGGCGGCGTAGACCAGGCGGTATTACGAGCCCATGAACTGAAAGCAACCGCTTTCGCCCTGTTCACCAAAAATCAACGTCAATGGCAGGCGGCACCGTTGACGCCAGAGGTGATCGAGCGGTTTAAAACCGCTTGTGAAAAATATGCCTACACCTCAGCGCAGATTTTGCCGCACGATAGCTATCTGATTAATCTGGGACACCCAGAGACTGTAGCACGGGAAAAATCACGCGCTGCCTTTATTGATGAGATGACACGCTGTCAACAATTGGGACTGAGCCTGCTTAATTTTCACCCTGGCAGTCATCTGAAACAGATTGATGAAGCGAGCTGCCTGGCTCATATCGCCGAGTCGATTAATATTGCGCTGGCGGCAACAAAAGGCGTTACCGCCGTCATCGAAAATACTGCCGGTCAGGGAAGCAATCTGGGATTTCGTTTTGAACATCTGGCTGCCATTATCGAGGGTGTCGAAGATAAAAGCCGCGTCGGCGTTTGTATTGATACCTGCCATGCCTTTGCAGGCGGCTATGATTTGCGTACAGAGGAAGTCTTTGAAAAAACGTTTGCTGAATTTGAACGGGTAGTCGGTTTTCGTTATCTGCGGGGAATGCACCTGAACGATGCCAAAAGCGGGTTTAACAGCCGTGTAGACAGGCACCATAGTCTGGGGGAAGGTAATATTGGTAAAACAGCTTTCAGCTGCATCATGAAAGATAAACGCTTTGATGGGATCCCCATGATTCTGGAAACCGTTAACCCGGATATCTGGGCAGAGGAGATAGCCTGGCTTAAGTCACAGAGTTGACCTGCCGTAAAAATCGCGCCGGCATACGTCCTGTACGCTGGCGCGATCTGAACAACATCCTTGTTTTATCAGTCGGTTAATTACGCAGCCGCTTTCATCAGTTGCTCATCCGGGCGTTTCAGCAGCGCATACAGCACACCGGCAACCACCGTCCCGGCAATAATCGCCAACAGGTAACCTAATACCGGCGTAATTGCCCCTGGGATCAGCAGAACAAACAGACCGCCGTGCGGCGCCATCAACTTGGCGCCAACCGCCATCGACAATGCACCAGTCAGCGCGCCACCAACAATACAGCATGGTAATACACGTAGCGGATCACGGGCAGCGTAAGGAATTGCACCTTCCGAAATGAAGCACAACCCCAGCACCAGCGCTGCCTTGCCGCCTTCACGCTCGGTCGCGTTGAATTTTTTGCTCGCCAGTATCGTGGCCAGCCCCATCGCCAGCGGCGGCACCATACCGGCAGCCATAACCGCCGCCATCGGTGCATAAATCTGGCTACTCAACAGAGTTGTACCAAAGACGTAAGCCACTTTATTGACCGGGCCGCCCATATCGGTACACATCATGCCGCCCAGAAGTGCGCCCAGAATCACCGCATTCGCCGTGCCCATAGATTGCAGCCAGTCAGTCAGGCCGGTCAGAATTTTGGCGACCGGTGTTCCCACGGCATACACCATGATCAACCCCATGATCAATGTCGCCAACAACGGGATAATCAAAATCGGTTTCAGGGCCGACATACTCTGCGGCAGATGCATATGATTATTGATTGCTCTGGCCACGTAACCCGCCAGGAAACCGGCAATAATACCGCCCAGGAAACCGGCGCCCATACTGACCGCCAGTACCCCGCCCGCCAATCCCGGAGCCAAACCAGGGCGATCGGCGATAGAAAACGCGATATACCCCGCCAGCACGGGAACAATCAGCGCAAAGGCCGAATCCCCCACCAATTTCAGTGCGGCGGCCAGCGTACCTTGTTCCTTAAAGGCTTCAATACCAAACATAAACGACAGCGCAATACACAGCCCACCGGCAACCACCACCGGCAGCATGTAAGAGACCCCGGTCAACAGGTGACGATAAGGCCCCGTGCTGCCGCTCTGCCCGGACGCATCGCTTGCCGACGCATTCGTTTGGCCGGGCTGGTAAACCTTGGCCTCCACGACCGCTTTATCCAGCTCTTGCGCCGTCTTCTTCAGCGCCAGACCGGTTGACGTGCGGTACATTTTTTTACCGGCGAACTTGGCCAGATCGACTTCAATGTCAGCGGCGACGATGACCAAATCAGCCTGTTCCACTTCTTCCGGCGTGATGGGATTGCCTGCGCCGACGGAACCGCGAGTTTCAACTTTCACCGACCATCCACGTTTCTTCGCTTCCGTTTCAATGGCTTCAGCCGCCATGAACGTATGCGCAACACCGGTAGGACAAGCCGTTACGGCAACAATGCGTTTGGCTGATGTGCTTTGCTGAATGGGCGCTGATGCTACCGCCTGATATGGCGTGGCATCGGCTTGGGCCTGGCTCAAAAAAGCATCTGGCTGACTGGCGGCCAGTTCAACATCGCCAATGAATACACGTTTACCATTCAATGCGCTATCCGACGCGGCGTCGGCACCAAGAATGATCACCAGTTCAGACTCGTCAGCTTGCTCTGTAAACGTCAACCCTGCATTCGCAGCGGCAGCGCCGAGCAGGTTCTTCACCAGATGGCTTCTTGCCAGACCCAGTGATTTATCTAAAATCAGCAGCGTTTTCATCATTCGTCTCCTGCTGTCAGTTAAAAGGTTTCAGATCGACACGCGCCATCATTGCGGCCAACTGAGGACGATCGGTAATACCAACATTGCTTTGGCTGACCGCCAGCGCAGAAACCGCCGTGGCCAAACGCAAAGTATGTTCACTGGACTCACGCATTAATAAGCCATAAATCAGTCCCCCAACCATGGAGTCACCCGCTCCTACCGTGCTTACCACTTCACAGGCGGGCGGTTTTGCCAACCACGCGCCTGATGCATTCACCCACAGAGCGCCTTCCGCACCGAGTGAGATCACAACATGCGCGATACCCTGCTCACGCAGCGCGTGCGCAGCATCAACCACTTCAGCCAGCGTAGGTAATTTACGCCCTGCCCAGATTTCCAACTCCCGGCGATTAGGTTTAACCAGCCAGGGCGCGGCTTTCAAACCCGCGACCAGTGCCTCGCGGCTGCTGTCAAAAATGATGCAGGGGCAATGGCTGCGCAGCCGGGACATCCAGTCGGTAAAGTCATCTGGATTGACGCCAGTCGGCAGACTACCGCTGACAGCGACCATATCGAACTGCCCCAGCCAACTCAGGGAGTCATTGACAAAGCGCTGCCAGTCCTGCTGTGTGACCTCAAAGCCGGAAAAATTGAGGTCAGTAACATCTCCATCTTTTTCGGTTAGTTTGACATTGATACGCGTACGTCCCGGAACAACCTGAAAACGGTTTGCAATGCCCAATTCGCTGAACAACTGCTGAAAACCATCCTGATTATCTTTACCCAGGAACCCACCCACCGTGACATCAATCCCGAGATCTTTCAGCACTTTGGCAACGTTGATGCCTTTGCCTGCGGCATGTAGACCTGCTGTCTGAACCAGATTCACCTCGCCCCGCTCAATTTCCGAGCAGTAGCCAACCAGGTCATAAGCCGGATTCAGGGTAATGGTGGCAACTCGCCTGCTCATGCCGCCCCCTCACCTAAACCGGAAGTAATTGCTTCGCCAATGGCGGCCAGAGCCTGCTCGGCATCACTGCCACTGGCGGTAAAACGCAGTTTGTGACCTTTCTTCACACCCAGCGCGACCACTTTCATCAGGCTGCGGCCATTAGCCGGTTTACCGCTGCCATCAAGATTCGTTACGGTTATTTCACTGCTGAACTGCTTAATCACGTTAACCAACATGGTGCCCGGACGGGCGTGCAAACCATGTTCGTTGCGGATGGTAAACTCCGCAGTCAGCACTTCGCTTGCTTCAGGCACATCGCTGGTCAGCAAGGCCAACAGTGTGGCGGCATCAGCGGTCAGCAAGCGTTCAGCTTTCTGTGCAACCAGCAGATTAGTCAGGTAATCAATCGGCGCCAATATCTGATCATCCGCAGCGGAAACCGTCAGCAATAACGCGACGGTTTCCCCTTCTACCGTAAACGGTGCGGCTGGACGGGCGATAGCCGCGGCACTGCTGAGGTTACCTTCAGCACTGTCGTTGAACCAGATGCCCTGCCCCAGATTCAGCGGTTTATGGCTAACGGCATGGCTGACGAAACTGGCATCCGCCGCGCCAATCTGTTGCAGGCGACCGGCGTTCAACGCCTGTAGCGTCAGCAGATTATCCGTTGCCACATCAAGCGAAATCAGTGAAGTATCAAAACGAAACTCAGGCATTTGCTGCTCACCCATCAACAGGCTGCGCAGTTCTTCCGCCGATGTGGTGCTCGCTAAACGGGCCGCGACACGCTCGTCACTCAGTACATGGGTTAACTGACGCAATAGCGCCAAATGCTCATCTGAACGGGCGGCAATGCCCAACACCACGTAGGCAGTTTGATCTTCACCCCAGGCGATGCCCTGAGGGAACTGAAACACCTGAACCCCGGTTTTAAGTACCAGATCGCGGGTGTCCGTTGTGCCATGAGGGATAGCAATACCACTCCCTAAATAAGTGGATGTTTGCTGCTCACGCTGTAGCATACCATCGACATACGCGGCGCTAACGCACCCGGCCTGAGTGAGTGCTGAAGCGACAAGCTGTATAGCTTGCTGCTTGCTACTTGCTACTGCGCCTAAATGAATATCTTGTTGTGACAACTGGAACATGGCTCTCCTCTCTATGCTGAAAGTTGAATCGTTTCAGCTTTTATGAGAAAAAAAAGTGTCTATTGTGGACGGTATTTCAGAAAACATCGCTGAAACGTTTCACTGAGTCTGTTGCTATTACGGTGTTTATGCAAGTATTCTGCACAATCGGCGTAGCAAAATTTTGACTCCACGCACATTTTAGCCTGCATAAACGGCTGCTGTACGATAAAAGATTGCATCAGGCTGAAGTGTTGCTGAAAAAAAATAATAAAACAGATTTTCTGCTTTTTTATAAATCGGCGTAGTATGACGCTTCTGCTCTTATCCTCTGCCTGCTTTTTTAAGCGTTATCACTTTATGCACACAACCGCTGGTACAACCCGACGTCAGCCCGATCTGACTTCGTCAGCATTTTTAGTCATCGCCTTTCTGACAGGGATTGCAGGGGCTTTACAACTCCCGACGCTCAGTCTTTTCCTTTCAACTGAAGTACAGGTGCGGCCATTTCTGGTCGGGATGTTTTATACCGGCAGCGCGGTGATCGGCATCATCATCAGCCAATTGCTGGCAAGTCGCTCAGACCGGCAGGGCGACCGCAAGACGCTTATTTTTCAATGCTGTTTATTAGGCGCCCTGGCCTGTATTTTGTTTGCCTGGAATCGTAATTACTTCATTTTGCTGTTCGTCGGAGTACTGCTCAGTAGTTTCGGCGCTACCGCAAACCCACAGCTATTCGCACTGGCACGGGAACACGCGGATCGCACCGGGCGCGAAGCCGCTATGTTCAGTTCCATCTTGCGTGCCCAGATCTCACTTTCCTGGGTGGTTGGCCCGCCAATCGCCTTTGCATTGGCGCTGGGTTTTGGTTTCACTGCGATGTACCTGGCTGCTGGGCTAGTTTTTGTACTCTGCGGCATACTGGTCAGGCTTTTTCTTCCTTCCATGCCGAAAGTCAGGGTGAAAACAGCCGCTACGCTTGAATCCCCCCGCCGCAACCGCAGAGATACACTGCTGTTGTTCGCCGCCTGTACCCTGATGTGGACGTGTAATGGTATTTACATCATCAATATGCCGCTCTATTTGGTGCATGAACTCAATCTGCCTGAAAAGCTGGCAGGGGTCATGATGGGAACCGCCGCCGGGCTGGAGATCCCAACCATGCTGATCGCAGGCTATGTCGCCAGGCGTTTTGGCAAACGTTTCCTGATGCGCTTGGCTATCTCTGCCGGTCTGTTTTTTTATGTGGGATTATTGTTTCTCGATAGCGAGATCGCCTTGCTGGCTTTACAGTTGCTGAACGCCATTTTCATCGGCATTCTCGCCGGGATCGGCATGTTGTATTTTCAGGATCTGATGCCCGGTCAGGCCGGGGCGGCGACGACACTCTTTACCAATACCACCCGCGTAGGCTGGATTATATCTGGCTCCCTGGCAGGTATCGTCGCGGAAATCTGGAGTTATCACGCCGTATTTTTTATCGCGCTGATAATGATAGTGGGTTCAGGGTACTGCATGTGGCGCATTAAAGACGCGTAGAAACAGGAGCATCTGGCACGGTATCCGCCTCCAATTGAATCAGGTAAATAAGCGCATCATTCCTATGGCTGAAACACATATCAACTCGCGCCTGTAGCCCCGCGCATACTGCGGGCCTTAGTGGTGAATGGAATATTCCGCAACGCATATGCGCATCCAGATGGATACACGGGGTATTGGCAGGCTTGCCATTTGGCATACCTGGCAACGGGCTGGATATTGAGGGGACGATACAGCAGGCACCGCAATCAGGGCGACAGTCCATCAGCAGGCTCCGCTGGGCTGACTACAAATGAAGGATTGTCCGTCACCATAACAGCCATCCGGGCAAATACCAACGCTTATCGGCCCTTCGGTTACTCATGCGTGATCTATTTTTTATGATGCACGCCGCATAAATTCCTGCTTGCCTGAATCCTGCGGCGCGAGTAACGTGTCGCCACAAAAATCTCACTCCTTATAACAGGTAATTTTTATGGCAAGAGCGAACGAAATCAAACGCGGTATGGCCGTTAACTATAACGGTAAATTGCTGCTGGTAAAAGACATCGACATCCAGAGTCCGAGCGCCCGTGGCGCCAGTACACTGTACAAAATGCGCTTTGCCGACGTACGCACAGGGTTAAAGGTTGAAGAGCGTTTCAAAGGTGATGATATTCTCGATACCATTTCCCTGACCCGCCGCACGGTCACTTTCTCTTATATTGACGGCGACGAGTATGTCTTTATGGATGACGAGGATTACGCGCCTTATCATTTCAAAAAAGAGCAAATAGAAGAAGAGCTGTTGTTCATTCCTGAAGGCGGTATGCCCGGTATTCAGGTACTATCATGGGACGGCCAAATCATTGCGCTCGAATTGCCGCAAACGGTGGATATGGAGATAGTCGACACCGCCCCCGGCATCAAAGGGGCTTCGGCCAGCGCCCGAAACAAACCCGCGACAATGAGCACAGGTTTGACTATTCAGGTGCCGGAATACCTGAGTGCCGGTGAGAAAATCCGCATTCATATCCCAGAGCGCCGCTACATGGGACGAGCTGATTAAGTTCCGGTTGTCCATCCCGCCGAGTGACGCTCAGGCGGGTTAGTCCTTTCAGATATTCTCCGTGGAGCCTGTTTTGTTAACCAAAGTGAATTTAATTACCGGCTTTCTTGGCAGTGGGAAAACCACGACTATCCGGTACCTCCTTTCTCAGAAACCGGAGGATGAAGTCTGGGCCGTGTTGGTTAATGAATTCGGTGAAATCGGGATTGATGGCGCGTTGCTGGCCGACAGCGGAGCAGTATTGAAAGAAATCCCTGGCGGGTGCATGTGCTGTGTGAACGGATTGCCCATGCAGGTAGGCCTGAATACGTTATTGCAGCAAAAAAGACCACACCGTTTGTTGATTGAACCTACGGGGCTTGGCCATCCAAAGCAAATCCTTTCGTTGCTGACCGGCGAAAGTTACCAGCCCTGGCTGACGTTGCAGGCAACATTATGTCTGCTGGATGCCCGCCAACTGAGCGAAACCCGCTATACGGAGAATGAAAATTTCCGTGATCAATTGGCCACAGCCGACGTTATTGTCGCCAATAAGCAGGAAACCTACCTCGATGCGGATCTATCGATTTTGCAGCAATGGCAACAACGCAATCGCAATGACCGCCAGCTTGTGTTGGTCAGTCAGGGACAGGTGGATTGGCAGTTGCTGGAGCAGCCTCGTCATAATGTCCGTGAACTGCCTGACGGTATCCATCATCACCAGCATAAATCTGCACAAGGCCTGGCCGCTTTACGGCTGCCGGGCGGGGAATCCTGGCGTCGTTCATTGAATCATGGGCAGGGCTACCACGCCTGCGGCTGGATTTTCTCGCCGGAAACCCTATTTGATACCGCCGCGTTGCTGGACTGGGTTCGTCTGTCCCCCGTCAGCCGGGTTAAGGGCGTCATGCGGATAAAAGAAGGCGCGTTGATCGTCAACCGTCAGGGCGACGACCTGCATATCGAAACTAAACCGACCGCGCCGATCGACAGCCGCATTGAGTTGATTAATGAAACACCGGCAGAATGGAATAACTTACAGGCGGCGCTGTTAAAGGCCCGTTTAACTTTGTCCAGGTAAACTATCAAGCTGGTTTCGTCAGATCTTGAGTTATTTACTGTATGTCCCGGCGTAGCATCCTTTCTATTTTTCTGCTCAATGTCTTGGGCATAGGGCTGTTTTTTTCTTGGTATTTACCGCCAAATCACAGCTTTTGGTTCAGGTTAGACAGCCATATTTTCCTCTATTTTAATCAGCTATTAACCCAAAGCCCGATGTTCCTGCAATTGGTGGCCATTACCAACCTCCGGGCGTTTGATGGCTGCGCACTATTTATGATGGGTCTGCTGTATCTGTCATTTTATCTGAAAGCAACACAACCAGCACGCCGACGCTTGCTAATCATCGGCATCGTTATGCTGCTCACCGCATTGGTGCTTAATCAATTGGGACATTTATTACCCGTTCAGCATGTCAGCCCCACACTCTATTTCAGCGATATCAACCGGGTTGCCGATTTGACCGATATTGCAGCGAAAGATGCATCACAAGACAGTTTTCCAGGCGATCACGGGATGATGCTGATGATATTCGCCGCATTTATGTTGCGCTATTTTACCCGAACCGCGTTTGCCGCCAGCGTGGTGATTGTGGTTATTTTTTCATTACCTCGTATTATGATCGGGGCTCATTGGTTTACTGACATCGCCGTGGGATCGCTATCGGTTGTGCTGGTTGGATTAAGCTGGTGGTTGCTTACGCCAGCCAGCGATGCATTAATTAATTTGTTGAATTGCTATTTACCTGGCAAATTTCGTCCGACAAAAACGCCCCCATGATGGCAACAAACTACATTCCTTTGCCGGACAGCAGCAGATGCCATATTCTTTTACGACACATTTCCTCAAGAAAAAACACCGCTATTTCGGATTTTTTTACATCGACTTTTTTTTTGCTGATTACATCATTAAATCTTATAAATAATATAGTTAAAACTGCTCGCAATCTGTTTATCTATACGGTAGTCTCAGTGAAGTTTGCTTTTCCCCTCTCATTGAACTAGTGGTAAAGAGAAATAATGTGCATTCAGGCACACTTTCGCTGTTCTATGTTTGGCGAACCGTAAACTCTGCTTTAGTCTGAATCTCGTTTTCGTTTGGCATTTATTACATAACGGTATTTATCGTTAAGGACTTCAAGGGAACATAAGAATAATGGTCAAATCTCAACCGATTCTGAGATATATCTGGCGGGCGTTGCCTGCTGTTGCGATAGCGATGACGCTTTCCGCATGTAGTAGTAACAGTGGATCTAACAATCAGAATGCTCAAACTGAGATGCGTGCAGTTAATGATAAAGATGGTCTTTTACTGCAAGCCTCTCAGGATGAATTTGAAGCATTGGTTCGTAACGTGGATGTCAAATCCAAATTACTTAACCAATACGCCAGTTGGAAAGGTGTTCGCTACCGTTTAGGTGGTGACAGCAAACGCGGGATAGATTGTTCTGCTTTTGTTCAGCGAACTTTCCGCGAACAATTTGGCATGGATTTACCTCGCTCAACCTCTGAACAGCAAGCAATTGGTCAGAGGATTCAACCCGCCAAACTGCGCCCCGGCGATCTTGTTCTGTTCCGTGCTGGTTCAACCGGTCGCCATGTTGGTATCTATGTTGGCAATAGGCAATTTGTTCATGCATCGACCAGCAGCGGCGTGATGATTTCCAATATGGATGAAGACTATTGGAAAAAGCGTTACCGGGAAGCCCGGCGCGTGCTGAGTAAAGGAACGAATAGCTAACGCCTTTCCATCCCCCTGATGTACTTTAAAATAGATACCAAACGAGACGAAAAACGTTGCTTAGTATTAAGCAACGTTTTTTTATTCGCCCTACGAACCGCCGCTGGCGGCGATTTTTTATATGATTGGCTTTTGCAAACCAGATTTTACACGCCTCTGGATGACACCTTGCCAAATCGTGATTATGGTAGGTTTATTGGTATCGTTCATGGTAAAAAAGGAAGTGTCGGGTTTACCAACAGTAATACCAGTTATTTCAAGAACTTTATGCCGCCCAAAACCTCTATACTCTAAATAATTCGAGTTGCAGGACAAAACGTTGTCGTTTTGAACAACGCAGACCGTTGGCCCTTTATGGGCGAGACTCATTCATGAGCCTCGTAACGCGGCAAGGGAAGGACAAATTCGTAGGGAACGAATTTAACCAGCCAACGGCTGACCTTCGGTGAGAGACAGGATGTCTCTCATTAATCCCGATGAGCTTACTCAAGTAAGTGATTCAGGTGACTGACAAATCTGCCAGGAGCAGATTTGAACGCTGCTCACAGCGGCCCCGAAGGGGCGAGGCCCACGGATGGGCCGAGTAACGCAGCCAACGCACATACAACTTGAAGTATGACGAGTATATAGAAAATCACGCCTGAACATCGGCTATAGATAAACCAGATAGTCCGCAGGAGATTACCGTTAAGATGTTGAAACGAGTCATTGCTGCTGTATTGCTTTACACCATACCTTTGGGGTTGTATGCCGAAACTCCTGGACACAGCACTTCTTTCGCACTTTTGGGTGAACCTAAATACAGCGAGGATTTCCGTCATTTTGACTATGTAAACCCTGATGCCCCGAAAGGCGGCAGCATCACCCTTAGCGCGCTCGGCACATTCGATAACTTTAACCGCTACGCCTTACGCGGGGTGGCGGCGGTGCGTACCGAGCGACTCTACGATTCACTGTTCGTTACCTCTGACGATGAGCCAGGCAGCTATTATCCGTTAGTGGCCCAATCTACCCGCCATGACGCTGATTTTCACTGGGTAGAAGTCAACCTGAACCCCGCCGCACATTTTCATGATGGTACGCCGATTACCGCCGCCGATGTGGCTTTCACCTACAACATGTTTATGACGCAAGGTGTTCCTCAGTTTCGCATCTACTTTAAAGGTGTGACCGCCAAAGCTGTAGCGCCGATTACGGTGCGTTTTGATTTTCCCGTCCCTGATAAAAACCGCATGTTCAGCCTGCTTTCATTGCCCATAATGCCAGAGAAGTTCTGGCAAAATCATAAGTTGAGCGATCCGCTGCCCTACCCGCCACCGGCTAGCGGCCCGTACCGGATTACCGCTTACCGCACCGGACAATACGTCACCTACTCACGCGTTAAGGATTATTGGGGGGCCAATCTTCCGGTGAACAAAGGCCAGTATAATTTTGACCAGATCCGCTATGACTATTATCTGGATGACAGCGTTGCGCTGGAGGCTTTTAAGGCTGGGGCATTTGATATGCGAACAGAAGGTTCGCCAAAACATTGGGCAACGCAATATCAAGGGGGAAACTTCGCTCGGGGTTATATCATCAAGCAGGATCAGGAAAATCAATCCGCGCAGGATACCCGCTGGCTTGCCTTCAATATCCAGCGTCCTGTCTTTAGCGATCGCCGGGTTCGGCAAGCGCTGACGCTGGCATTTGATTTTAACTGGATGAATAAAGCGCTTTACTACAACGCCTACCAGCGCGCCGACAGCTATTTCCAGAATACCGAATATGCCGCACAAGGAGAGCCAGACGCAGCAGAGCTGGCCTGGCTGACACCGCTGAAAGATAAAGTGCCGCCGGAAGTATTTGGCCCACGCTACCAGCCCCCTTCGTCCGATGGCAGCGGTTATGACCGGGAAAACTGGCTAAAGGCACTAAAGCTGCTGGATCAGTCCGGATGGGAATTAAAAAATCAGCGTTTGGTCAATCGCCAAACGGGTAAGCCATTCGAGTTTGAACTGCTGTTGCCCAATTCGGCTAACTCTCAGTACGTGCTGCCTTTTCAGCAAAACCTGAAAAAGCTCGGTATTACGATGAACGTAAGAAACATCGACAGCGCCCAGTTTAACAGCCGCCTGCGCAAGCGCGACTTTGATATGACGGTAACGCTGTACAACGCCTATATTTATCCCAACACAAATTTGCAAATGGAGTGGCACTCTCACTATATCGACTCCACCTACAATACCTCCGGCGTTAACGATCCGGCGGTTGACACCCTGATTGAACAAATTATCAAACATCAGGGGCAGAAAGCGCCATTGCTGTCATTAGGCCGGGCGCTGGACCGCGTGCTGACCTGGAATCAGTTTATGATCCCCATGTGGTATTCCAATCATGATCGTTTTGCCTACTGGAACAAGTTTGCCATGCCAGCGGTTCGTCCGGCCTATTCATTAGGCTTTGATGGCTGGTGGTACGATGTTAAACAGGCTGCCACACTGCCAGCAGAGCGACGTTAAGGAGTCAATGTGGGAACTTACCTATTACGCCGCCTGTTACTGGTGATCCCGACATTATGGGCGATTATCACCATTAACTTTTTTATTGTGCAAATCGCGCCGGGTGGCCCGGTCGACCAGGCGATTGCCGCGATTGAAATGGGCCGCGGCAGCGGTTATACCGCCAGCGGCGGCATTGATGCCGGTGTCGCCCGTTCGGGTGGAAACGGCGCCCCCAATATTGAGAATGCCTATCGCGGTTCTCGCGGTCTGGATCCCGAGGTGATTGAAGAGATCACCAAACGCTATGGTTTTGACAAGCCGATTCACGAACGCTATTTCAAACTGCTGTGGGATTACATCCGTTTCGACTTCGGTGACAGCCTGTTCCGCGGTTCCTCTGTCATGCAGTTGATCAAAGAAAGTATGCCGGTTTCTATCACGCTGGGGCTGTGGAGCACCTTGATTATCTATCTGGTATCTATCCCTCTTGGGATCAAAAAAGCAGTCAAAAACGGCACGCCGTTTGATACCTGGAGCAGCACGCTGATTATTATTGGCTACGCCATTCCCGCTTTCCTGTTTGCGATTTTGCTTATCGTTCTGTTTGCCGGCGGCAGCTATTTAGACTGGTTCCCGTTGCGCGGGCTGGTATCCAGCAATTTTGATACCCTGCCCTGGTACAACAAAATCACCGATTACTTATGGCACATAGCGCTGCCGGTCTTAGCGACCGTGATTGGCGGCTTTGCCACGCTGACCATGTTGACTAAAAACTCGTTTATGGACGAAATCCGTAAGCAGTATGTAGTAACCGCTCGGGCCAAAGGGCTGGATGAAAAAAGCATTCTCTATCATCATGTATTCCGCAACGCAATGCTGTTGGTGATTGCCGGTTTCCCCGCCACCTTTATCAGTATGTTTTTCACCGGATCGCTGTTAATTGAAGTGATGTTCTCGCTGAACGGCCTGGGCCTGTTAGGCTATGACGCCACCCTACAGCGTGACTACCCGGTGATGTTTGGTACGCTATACATTTTTACGCTGATCGGTCTGTTGCTGAATATTATCAGCGATATGACCTATACGCTGGTTGACCCACGTATTGACTTCGAGGGGCGCCAATGAGCCGATTGAACCCGATTAATCAGGCACGCTGGGCGCGTTTTAAAAGCAACCGCCGTGGATACTGGTCACTGTGGATTTTTATGGTGCTGTTTATTATCACGCTGTGCTCAGAACTGATTGCCAATGACAAGCCGTTGTTGGTGAAGTACGACGGACAGCTCTATGCGCCCTTGTTCGTTGACTACAGCGAAACCACCTTTGGCGGCCAGTTTGACACCACCGCAGATTTTCGCGATCCCTACCTTGCACAGCGTATTGAGCGCAACGGCTGGGCGTGGTGGCCCCCTATCCGCTACAGCTATGACACCATTAACTACGCGACGACAGTCTCTTTTCCTTCGGCGCCGTCATGGCAGAATCTGCTGGGAACCGACAGCCAGGGGAAAGATGTTGTTGCTCAGGTGCTGTACGGTTTCCGTATCTCGTTGTTGTTTGGTCTGGCGCTGACGGCCCTTTCCAGCCTGATTGGCATTACCGTTGGGGCAACACAGGGCTATTATGGCGGGCGGCTGGACTTATGGGGCCAGCGCTTTATTGAAGTCTGGTCCGGTATGCCGACCCTGTTTCTGATTATTCTGCTTTCCAGCGTTATTCAGCCTGATTTCTGGTGGCTGCTGGGCATCACGGTATTATTCGGCTGGATGAGCCTGGTGGGCGTGGTGCGGGCAGAGTTTCTGCGTACCCGGAATTTTGATTATATCCGTGCTGCACAGGCAATGGGCGTCAGCGATCGGATGATTATGTATCGCTGCATGTTGCCAAATGCAATGGTCGCCACTTTGACTTATCTGCCATTTATTCTATGTGGCTCCATTACCACGCTGACCTCGCTGGACTTTCTGGGATTTGGTTTACCAATGGGATCGCCCTCATTAGGTACGTTATTACTGGAGGGGAAAAATAACCTTCAGGCTCCCTGGCTGGGAATTACCGTATTTATGGTGCTGTCCATTGTGTTGTCTTTACTCATTTTTATCGGCGAAGCGGTGCGCGACGCCTTTGACCCCAGTAAGGCGCATTGATATGTCCACTTCACCTTTATTACAGATTGAAAACCTCAGCATCGCCTTTCGCAGCGGAAAGCATGAGCAGAACGTCGTCGACCAGATTTCACTGGCGGTGAATGCTGGCGAAACGCTGGCGCTGGTGGGGGAATCGGGTTCGGGTAAGAGCGTTACCGCCCTCTCCATCCTCCGTTTGTTACCTTCTCCCCCGGTGGTCTATCAGCAGGGTGATATCCTGTTTGCCGGTCAGTCATTGCTGTATGCGGATGAACAAACGTTACGCAAGATCCGGGGCAACCGCATTGCCATGATCTTTCAAGAACCGATGGTTTCGCTCAATCCACTGCAAAGCATCGAAAAGCAGTTGATCGAGGTTTTATCACTGCACCGGGGTATGCGCCACGACGTTGCCCGTAGCGAGGTGGTTTCCTGTCTGGATCGCGTGGGTATCCGGCAGGCGAAAAGCCGGTTGAATGATTTTCCGCACCAGCTTTCCGGGGGAGAGCGCCAGCGGGTGATGATCGCGATGGCGCTGCTGACGCAACCCGATCTGCTGATCGCCGATGAGCCCACAACCGCCCTGGATGTTACCGTACAGGCGCAGATACTGGCCTTACTGGATGAGTTGAAGCAGGAACTGGGCATGAGCCTGTTGTTCATCACCCACAATCTGAATATTGTCCGCCGGCTGGCTGATAATGTTGCAGTGATGAAGTCCGGCCAATGCGTTGAACATAACACCTGCAAGGGATTATTTAGCAAACCGCAACATGCTTATACCCGCCAATTGCTGGAAGCCAATCCCTCTGGCGGCCCCTTGCCGCTCACCGGTGATATCCACCCCATCCTGCGCGTTGAACAATTGCAGGTTTCCTTCCCTGTCAAACGTGGACTCCTGCGGCGCACCGTTGATGAAAAGCAGGTGGTCAAAGACATCAGCTTCACCCTGCGCCGGGGGGAAAGTATTGGGTTGGTTGGCGAATCCGGCTCAGGCAAAAGCACCACCGGACTGGCGTTGCTGCGCTTACTGCGTTCACGCGGAGAAATCTGGTTCGATAATCAGCCATTGCATACATTTACCCGCAAGCAGATGCTGCCTTTCCGACGTCGGATCCAAGTGGTATTCCAGGATCCTAACTCCGCGCTGAACCCACGTCTGAATGCCGAGCAGATTATTGCCGAAGGGCTGACCGTACATCAGAAACTAACTGTTCGAGAACGGGAGCGGCGAGTAATTGAGTCCATGCAGGAAGTTGGCTTAGATCCGGCCACCCGCCACCGTTACCCTGCCGAATTTTCAGGAGGACAGCGCCAGCGTATTGCGATTGCCCGAGCGCTGATTCTGCAACCAGAATTACTCATTCTTGATGAGCCGACTTCATCACTGGACAGAACCGTACAAGCCCAAATTCTGGCATTGCTAAAATCGCTGCAACAGAAGCACCAGTTGGCTTATCTGTTTATCAGTCATGATCTACAGGTGGTGCGAGCGTTGTGCCATCAGGTCATTGTGCTGAAACAAGGCGAAGTGGTAGAACAAGGAGATTGTGGGCAAGTATTCACTCAGCCAGCACAAGACTATACGCGGGAACTGTTACAGCTGTCGTCTTAAACGCATTAAAACGCTTCTTAAAAAAAGCGTGTTCACCGGTCTAAAACCTCCGTAGCAGCAGCCACTTCAGATTGACTGAGGTGGCTGCTTAAAACGGATACTGTGCAGACACGGCCTCAGCAATCGCCACGCCTACATTCTTCAAACGACACATTGCGGTGCTTTCATCATTGCGGTGTAAAAACAGACAAGGCTCACCTTCCCATTCAAGAACAACACACTCAACCTGAATTTCGTCCAGTGACTGATTCAGTTGGTGCATGATTTTCCATGCCACATCGCCATCATGACTCAATAACTTGAGGCCAATCAGATTATTATCTTCATCTCTACTACTCAGTGGAATCGGTTCAACTTTTACACCTGCAAAACCCGATAACCAGCGATAACTTTGCGGCAAACGATGTACTACCGAAAGTTGGAAACTATCCACTACTGTTTTTCCTCAGGTTGAATTTCACTACAAATTTACAAAACAATAACATATTTATCATAATAGCCTAACCACCGCATCCTTTACTACCTTTTCGACCTACAAAAGCACTCAGACAGGCGTCAACATCTGTTGATATAGGCTACTGCCAGGCCAATTAATGTCAGGGCGATCACAAATTCTCCTTCTTTTTCGGGCTATATGTAACCCTTCCCGTGTAATATCTCAACTATTTTTCGCTTTTTTATTCACTTTTTAGTCATGTATTTTACATACATAGAACAAATAGAGACTAAAAACACGAAGAGACGTCGGGCAATGTAGCCGCAGCGAATTTTTTCGCATAGATTAGTGAATCATTTTGCATATAGCGCTACTGACGCTATTACACCTTTTTACGCTGTGCAAAATTAACCACTTAGATTAATTTTGCGTGAAGCTGCCTGACTTAATTTTCCGCTCATTTCTAACTAACTGCCATCCGTAGCGGCCTGAAAAAACCTAGACAGCGTGAATGGTCACGGTAGTGTCATCGTGATGATGTTTGAGCCAGCAATTGACGGGGGCTGGGTTCAAATCGTGCTGCTGGCAATAGTGCTGCTTAGTTAATCGCTCTGTTGCCAGGCGTCGAGATGCGGTTGCCGTTCACTGTGAGAATACC
This sequence comes from Brenneria alni, assembly GCF_003666245.1. Taxonomy (GTDB): domain Bacteria; phylum Pseudomonadota; class Gammaproteobacteria; order Enterobacterales; family Enterobacteriaceae; genus Brenneria; species Brenneria alni. The sequence goes on along the minus strand of NZ_MJLZ01000004.1, from coordinate 72,511 downwards.
GCTTTGCCATGTTTTACCTTAATTCGTTTTATTGAATGAGGGCAGCATGTGGCAGCAAAGTTTTATTAACAATATGAGTTCGCCGGACGCTTACAATATTTTTACGAAAATGATAATAGATAGCGCACTATTAATAAAAAAGAAAGTATTTCGCTTGTTAGTCGATTGCCGTACAATCAATTGCAACAAAATCATATAATTCACGGATGTAATGAATATGACCGAAGCAGACCTGGATGAATTGGCCGACCGTATAGTCAGGATGTTAACTACAACGGACTTCTATGAAGGGATGGGTAATGGGGTAAGTGAACTTGGAAAAAGTTTCGGATATCTTGCATATGGGTTTATAGATACAGACTCACGTTCATCGAGATCAAGAGAAAAAGAAAGAGTCATTAAGGCTATTCATCGAGGTATTGTTTCAAGGGATAAAATTATTGAAGCAGTAACGCGAATTTTAAAAATTTTTAACCGTAATGTATCTGAAGCTAAAAAAGAGGCGATTTACAATAAAACAGCGGGTGGATTAGTTGGAAGTTTTGTTGTTTCTCAGGTTGTAATGAGAACATCAAAAAAAATTGGCAATATGAAAAAAATGGTCACAGGAGTAATTTATTACGCTTTGATGGCTGGTGGAATGATGGATAGAGCAATATATAGATCTCGGTCTATGAGAGAGCAGAACCCAGAAGTATATTCAGAACTAAGAAGGGATGATTTAGACCTTCTTTTCTTCCTTTTTGAAGAACAGGTTGAGCCATTGACTGAAGCGATAAAAATGAAACGGACATATGGTGTGGATATGTTTAACAAGCTAATCGATAAAGTTGAAAGCAGGATACAATAATATGATTGTATTTATAAAGAAAATATTGGCTTTTATCCTGAATCATCTAGCAATGTTATTATTTCCATTTTGTTTTTTTTGGATACTTTATATACTTTTCGTTGGGTATGCTCCGTGGAGTGAAAAAATAATTCATTTAATTATTGCGAGCGTTATATTATATATACTAGGTGAAATATCAGACTGGTATTATAAAGATAAATAAATGCAGGGTCTCCCCTGCATCTTGTTTAGTTCATGAACTTCGTCATTTCCCACAATGCATAACCAGATGTTCCAGTCTTGTGATGCGTCCATGTCACATCGTTATATCTGACAGAGATATGCTCCAATATCAAGCCAGCGCCTTCATCAATAACATCAGGCATGACAAGGTTGATATCGGATATGAGACCATCATTAATCTTAATCGAGAAAAACTTCTCTTGTTTGGCATGTTGCGTGGTGCGGTAAAAAATCGATTAATACTTTAACTTTCTCTTGTTTATCCAATGCCATTGCCAATAACGGCGTTGATTTATCGATAGGTTTTACCAGGGTGATCGGGTTATGGACAGCATGACCATCATTACTCATCATCACTCCCTCACAGCAATCAGGGAAGAAACTATGTCAGGGGAGAAACCAATATATAGGACATGCCGATTGTCACCGGTATCAGGATTTCGCAGGACGGCTGGCGTAAAGATAGAATAGAAAAGCAGCGAAGGAGCAGGAGGCCATGGAAATCACCATCGGCCAGGCGCTGTTAAAAGTAGCCATCGACAAAACAAACCCTGTTATCGCCCCCAGTCCAAAACGAAGCGTCCCGGTCAGAGATGCTGCGGTGCCAGCCATGTTCGGGAAATCATCCAGAATCACCGCCATCGCATTTGACGTCACCATTGCGATACAACCAACATACAGCGCCACACCCAATACCAGTGGCCAAAAGCCAAGATTAAACGCACACACTAATACCAGCCATATTCCTATGGCGAACTGAAACAACAGCCCGATGCGAAACATGGTCATCGCCCCAAGACGACGAACGTTTCGACTGTTGAACAGCGTCACCATAAACAGGAAGAAAATATTCAGTGCGAAGTAATAACCAAAATGCTGAGGAGAGACGCCATGCAAATTGATGTAAACAAAAGGCCCCGCACTCAGAAAAGAAAACATGCCGCAAAACGACAGACCGCCCGCCACCATGTAGCTGAACACACGTTTATGCCGGAACAGCATGGCAAAGTTACCTATCGTCGTGCGCAGATGGAACTTATGTCGCCGCTCTGGCGGAAGCGTTTCTTTGATAAAAAAGAAAATCAGTGCAGCCGTCAGAAATGCCGCCCCTGACATTACCCAGAAAATAGTATGCCAACTGAACCAGAGCAGCATTGCCCCGCCGGCAATAGGCGCAAGTAAAGGAGCGACCGTCATCACCAGCACGACAAACGACATCATGCGGGAAAATTCATCTTTGGAGAACATGTCCCGCATCAGCGCATTAATGACCACGGCCGCCGCCGCAGACATGCCATGCAGGAAACGCATATTAATTAATTGTTCCACACTCTGAGAAAGCGCACAGGCGGCGCCCGTTGTGGCGAAAACCAACGTCCCTCCCAGAATAATCGGCTTACGCCCCAGGCTGTCAGCCATCGGGCCATAAAACATCTGACCGATGGCAAACCCCAGCATATAAATACTGAGCGTCATCTGGACTTGCCCGGCATCAACGCCAAATTCTTTCGCAATTGTCGGCATGGCCGGTAAATACATATCAATTGCTAACGGCATCAGCATGGAAATCAAGCCAAGTATAAAAATCAACCCCACGTGGGAAGAGCGGTTTTGTTGCACTGAGAGTGGCTCCTGATTAACGAAAAGCCGTTATTACCCGATGCTGGAAATTTCCTGACGGTTCAACACCCGGAACTCGCCGGGTTCTAACGTGCAGTCCAGACTAATGCCGCCAATACGCTCACGGTGCAACTGCACAACGCGATTGCCCACCGCAGCAAACATTCTTTTTACCTGATGATAGCGCCCTTCACTGATAGTCAGACGAACCTGATAGTCGGTTATCTTTTCCAGCATAGCGGGTTTGGTTAAATTCTTCTCGCCATGTAACTGTACACCGGCAGCAAACTGCCCTGCGGTGTCGTCGCTTAATGGTTGCTCCAGCGTCGCCAGGTAGGTCTTCTCGCAGTGATGTTTGGGGGAAGTAATACGATGCGACCACTGTCCGTCATCGGTCAACAGCACCAACCCGGTGGTATCAATATCAAGCCGTCCCGCCGCATGAAGTTTATGGGCGACAGGGACATCCATAAAATAAAGAATAGTCGGATGATCGGGATCATCCGTTGAGCACACATAGCCTTGCGGTTTATTCAGCATAAAATAACGCGGCCCATGCTGCTGTGCCAACGGATTACCATCAAACGCCACCTCATGCTCAGGCAGCAATTTAAAAGAACCGCTTTTGACCACTTCCCCATCAACAGTAACCCGTTGCGCGCGCAGTTCACGCGCCACCAGCGAACGGCTGATTGCCAGTTGCTGGGATAAAAATTTGTCCAATCGCATTAAAAACCAATGGCCTTTTTAAACCATGAGGCTGATACACGCAGGATGATGCGCCGCGCGTTATTACTCATGAAGATGAAGAAAAGCAACGTGAATCGCTGCCAGAGTGTTTTAGTATAACGGGGCTTTGGCTGACATCCTAGAATTCAACGGCCCGCCCTCTCGCTTTAGCACATGGCAACCCTGCACAAAGGGTTATACCGCTATCGCGCTGACGATAATCAACAGGCATAATAAGAATAGTTTTTTTACTTTACAGGTCAGCCAATGCCATCTATCCACGGCCATGAAGTCTTACAAATGATGCTCGCTTCCGGCGAGGCGTTTACCACTGAACAGCTGATTGCCGCCATTGAAAGCCGTTTCGGCAGCGATACCCGTTTTCATACCTGTTCAGCCGCTGATATGACGGCGACAATGCTGGTTCAGTTTCTATCCGATCGCGGCAAGTTTATTCCGCTTGACGCCGGCTTTACCACCAGCGCCAGTAAAATCTGTCAGCATTAAACAGCCATGCCTTTTACCTTACGACCTTACCAGCGCGAGGCCGTATCTGCTACGCTCGGCTATTTTCGTCGTCATACCCAACCAGCAGTCATTGTGCTGCCGACAGGCGCGGGGAAAAGTCTGGTCATTGCCGAGTTAGCGAAACTGGCCCGCGGTCGCGTATTGGTATTAGCGCACGTCAAAGAACTGGTGGCACAGAACCATGCCAAATACTGCGCCTGGGGCCTTAAAGCTGATATTTTTGCCGCCGGACTACAACAACGGCACAGCCAGGGAAAAGTGGTATTTGGCAGTGTGCAGTCTGTCGCCCGCAACCTGGATCAATTCGAACAATCCTTTTCATTACTGATCATTGATGAATGCCACCGCATCAGCGATGACGACAACAGTCAATATCAGCAAATTATCCAGCACCTGCAACAAACCAACCCGCAACTGCGGCTGTTAGGGCTGACGGCAACACCTTATCGCCTGGGGAAAGGGTGGATTTATCAATATCACTATCATGGCATGATCCGCGGTGATGAGCGCTGCCTGTTCCGTGATTGTATCTATGAACTACCGTTACGCTACATGATCAAACAGGGATTTCTGGTGCCGCCAGACCGCATGGATATGCCTATTGTGAAATACGACTTCAGCAAACTGGTAGCCAGAAGTAATGGCCTATTCAGTGAGGCTGATCTTAATCACGAGCTACAGCGCCAACAGCGTATCACCCCGCATATCATCAGTCAGATAGTCGAATACGCCGAGACGCGTTTGGGCGTAATGATCTTTGCGGCGACAGTTGAACATGCCCGTGAAATCTATACATTACTGCCGCCAGGCCAGGCCGCACTGGTCAGTGCCGACACGCCCTATGCGGAGCGCGACGCGCTTATCGAAGCCTTTAAACAGCAACGTTTACGTTATCTGGTCAACGTTGCCGTGCTGACGACCGGTTTTGATGCCCCGCACGTTGACCTGATTGCCATATTGCGTCCGACGGAATCCGTTAGTTTATATCAGCAAATTGTTGGCCGTGGCTTACGTTTGTTTCCCGGCAAAACAGAATGCCTGATTCTGGACTATGCTGGAAACCCGCACGATCTCTATACCCCTGAAGTCGGAAATAGCAAACCTCACAGCGACAGCCAACCGGTACAGGTTTTTTGTCCGCAATGCGGTTTTGCCAATTTATTTTGGGGAAAAACCACCCCGGACGGCAACGTGATCGAACATTATGGTCGCCGCTGTCAAGGATGGGAAACGGTGGACAACGGTCAGCGTCAGCAATGCGACTTTCGTTTTCGCTTTAAAGTCTGCCCACATTGTGGTGCGGAAAATGACATTGCGGCCCGCCGTTGTCATCAGTGTGAAAACGTGCTGGTTGATCCGGATGATATGCTGAAAGCGGCGCTGAAACTGAAAGACGCGCTGGTGTTACGCTGTAGCGGAATGACCCTGACACCAGGTAAGGATGCCAAAGGGGAATGGCTCAATATCACCTACTTTGACGAAGATGGCGCTGACGTAAGTGAGCGTTTTCGACTGCAAACGCCAGCACAGCGCCATATATTTCAGTTAAATTTCTTACGCGTCCATCAACGGGCGCCCGGCACTCTCTTTACCTGGCAAACTGCCGCCGACATTCCGGCACAACAGCATTTACTGCGGGCGCCCGACTTTGTCGTTGCCCGCCGTCAGGGGAAATTCTGGCAGATACGAGAAAAAATGTTCGATTATCAGGGCCGTTTTCGTCGGGCAAACGAGCTGAGGGGCTAACTAATTCATGGTTTTATTTGCCCAAAGGGGCATATTCCGCTAGAATTCCGCCCGCTTTTGTCACGCAAAAGCAGAACAACCCAACTTGCTGCTGGGTCGCCTGTAGCAGGATTACTTATCTTAAGTAGAGTAAAAAATGATTACTATCAAAGCAGAAGCACGTAAAGAGCAGGGTAAGGGTGCGAGCCGCCGCCTGCGTCAAGCTGGCAAATTCCCAGCCATCGTTTATGGTGGTTCAGAAGCGCCGATTTCTATCGAGTTGGATCATGACAGCGTTAAAAACCAGGAACTGAAAGAGGGTTTCTACGGTGAAGTTGTCACTCTGTCAATCGATGGTAAAGAAACCAAAGTCAAGGTTCAGGCTGTACAGCGTCACCCGTTCAAGCCAAAACTGACTCATATCGACTTCATTCGCGCTTAATCACGCAGAAGTCAATCCGGAACACGCCGGGAAAAACGCCGCTTTCGCGGCGTTTTTTATCGTCCTGAATGTATTAGACATTCATCCTTGCGGCTCAAAAACCAGTGGTATGCATACTAACCATAGGCATTGAGGGTTCGCTGGCACAGTTCCGAACGCACACAATCCTGCTTACCAAAAGAGACGACGCCAATCATGTCGTCCTCAGCAAAACGCTCCAGCGCATCACGCAGTCCGGATTTCACTCCCGAGGGTAAATCACACTGCGTCACATCACCATTCACGATTACCGTCACATTTTCCCCCAAACGAGTAAGAAACATTTTCATTTGGTTAACCGTCACATTCTGAGCTTCGTCCAGAATAACCACGGCGTTTTCAAACGTCCGCCCGCGCATATAAGCAAATGGCGCGATTTCCACTTTAGCTATTTCCGGTCGTAAACAATACTGCATAAACGACGCGCCCAGCCGTCGTAACAGCACGTCATAAACCGGACGGAAATAAGGCGCAAACTTCTCGGTAATATCTCCAGGTAAAAAGCCTAAATCCTCATCGGCCTGTAATACCGGCCTGGTCACAATAATACGATCAACCTCTTTATGAATAAGTGCTTCCGCCGCTTTGGCCGCACTCAGAAACGTTTTGCCACAACCCGCCTCACCGGTGGCAAAGATTAACTGTTTATTCTCTATTGCAGACAAGTAATACTCCTGGGCGGTTGTTCTGGCCTCAATAACAGAGGTATCGCGATTTTCCCGCGCCATCCCTATCGATTCAATCCCACCCATTTGAACCAGAGAAGTGACCGATTCTTCTTCACGTTGACGGTAACTACGCGATTCGCGCCGAATAACGCGTTTCGCTTCACGACGTGCTTTGATCACTGCTTTTTGTCTTCCCATAGTGGCACCTTACAGTTTGTTTCACTTACCGCACTGCCAAGCAGCGCGTGACGTTTCACTCACAAGCGAGGTTTGGCTTCCTTATTAAGCCGAAGGAGAACAGCATGAATAATGCTCAAGCCGGAATAATATGAAAACCGGATTGATAACATAATCGATGAGGAGTAATCAGACAGAACAGATAAGCAAGAAAATGGAGTTAACGGCAAGTGGCACAGTGTAGAAAATTGGTGGGGAGAGAATCCCTCGCATCGGCGAGTCAGCATGCTTTGACTACGTAGTCCCAAAAAGGACATTACCATTCGCGTTCCTCACTGTGACAACAACTATTCCAATGAATAATGATTGACCGTATTAAGAACCACTGTTAACCATCAGACTAAAAAATAGTGCCAAATGATTTCAGTAGTATGACAGTGCAATATTTAGCCTCTACTTTGCAAGCTTTTTTACACTGCCATAATATTTACATATAGCAAGGATACAAAGATTTGACAACCTTCGCCTGATAAAGCGGTATCGCCCCCATCAGTAATGTCTGCGCCAATCCAGATATTGATCGTATTTTCGCAGCGCGCTCCTGTAGATATTAAGTTCAATATCGGGGAGGTAATCGCGAATATGTTTCTGTATGTTGTCTCTGGCAAAATTTTCCTTTGGAAAATTTTTCGCCGCCAGTTGCTCATCCAAACGACGTAACCGAATGACGTATTCATGCATCGTGCTATGCCTGACTTCCGTCTGTTCAATCAGGTACTGGGTGAAAGCTTTAATATCGAAATAGTCAACATGTGTATTGCATAATATTTCACCACAGAAACGACAGAGAGGAATTAGCTCATGTTGCAGGATTAACCATATTTCGTCATCAATTAACTTATCGATGTTACCAATGGATTTTTTATTAATAAGCTGATTACGAAACACCAATGACACGCGGTCAAGCACTTTATTACAATGCGAGCAATGCGTTTGTTTATGTTTAAAATCTTTCAGATAACGGCTGAAAAGCTGTTTCTTCCGAATTGATTGAGACATGAATCCATTCCATAACAATATACCTGTCATCTTTCAAGCTACAGGTTTGCTGGCTACCCTGATTACCCGGTCGCTGCCGGAAATTTGTTCAGTTGCCGTCTTCCTGCACCTTGAAATTCATTAGGTATATACTGAAATAACACTATTCCTACGCAGCTAAATTAAACGGCATTCATTAATTTTACGCGCAGGCGCTTTATCGCCTGGCTATGCAACTGACTGACCCGTGACTCCCCTACTTCCAGAACAGCGCCGATCTCTTTTAAATTCAGCTCTTCCTGATAGTAAAGCGTTAACACCAACTTTTCGCGTTCAGGCAGGTTTTCTATCGCCTCCATTACCCGATGGCGTAAATTACCTTCCATCAGTTGATGCAACGGATTGGCGTCTTCATTGCCTTCCAACAACGCTTCTGCGCTATCGCCATGTTCTTCACGCCATTCATCGTAAGAAAAAAGCTGGCTATTGTTGGTATCCAGCAAAATCTGACGATAATCTTCCAGCGTAATATTCAAGGCGTTCGCAACTTCCTGTTCAGTTGGTGCCCGACCCAATTTCTGTTCAGCCTGCTGCATTGCATGTGCCACTTCCCGCGCATTACGCCGCACACTACGTGGAGCCCAGTCACGACTACGTAATTCATCCAGCATTGAGCCTCGAATTCGCTGCACTGCATAAGTAGTAAACGCAGTACCTTGCAGTGAATCGTAACGCTCAACCGCACTGAGCAAACCGATACCGCCAGCCTGCAGCAAATCATCAAGCTCAACGCTCGCGGGGAGACGAACCTGTAAACGCAAGGCTTCATGGCGCACTAAAGGAACATAGCGCTTCCACAGCGCGCTCTTATCCATTGTGCCTTCGGCGGTATACAGATCGCTCACAGTGACAAATACCTACGATAATAGTGTTATCGACACTATTATGCTTTTGAGGAGGGTAGCCAATCGCTTGAATAGCGCCAGAAAAGGCAGCCTATTTGGGATATGCCCATATATAACACCATATCCATGCCAGTCCCAATGCTTGATTTTTACAACAACTGCGGGATTAAAGTCACTCAACGCAGGGTTATCTGACATCAGCGGCGTTATGAAATGGCGGCATAATCAAGCAGAAAGGTATACAAACCATCAATTCTTGTTTATCGGGAATACCCCATTTAACTAAACCAGCAATAAAATCAACTTGCTGTTATGAAAAAAGATGCTCTCCACCAATAAACGGGATCAAGTGTAATAATATTTCATCGTAGAGGCCATCCTCAGGCTGTGTAATCAACTTCGCTTTACACTGATTCAAGAGTCTGCATCAGGGCCAGCTACCACGCAAGACTGATCAAGATTTGTTACAGGAATCTCTGTGGGGGCTAATACTGATAGGGTAGCATATTACCAGGCCGATAAGCTGTTGTATCTGTTGTGGTTGCATACCATTTTCCAGCAATTGGCGGGCAATGCGTAGCGCTGGCTTTCATACCCTGCTCTATACCTTGTTCCAGCCCTTGATTAATTCCGGTCTGTAGTCCTTCCTCAAAACCATTACTTACACTCGTTAGTTGGTCAATAGATTTCCCCAAACGTTTCCTATCATCGATTTTCAACCTACACATTCTAAAGAGCACTATAGAAAGTAAGATGAAATAACATAAAAACAGAAAAAGAAGCATTGAAGATAAAATAGTCTAATTATTTCTAAAAAACCACCAACCATATCCAAACTATAAGGAAAGTGAAACCACGACCAATAATAATGTTACGGCAACTGTAACCCATGAAATTAATTTAAAGAAACGTATTTCCCACTTATTAGTGGTAACAGGTTAGGTATATTCAAAGTCTTTTTTATTTCCTCATTAATAGCATTTACTTTATGGAGAGAAACCTAGCGTCGATTCCTCTCCATATTTACTATATCAATCCGGCAACCACGCCTTACGCCATAACGCCAGATTGTCGCCGGTCAACATCCAGTCGCGCTTCACGGCAGCCTGCAACGCATCGCCCATTTGCGCGCTGGCATCCAGATCGGCCAGATGCATACGAATAGCATCCATCCAGTCCTTATAGCGGTTACGCACTCGCGTAACCGGTAGATCGCCCTGATACGGATCGAGATCGGTGCAGATGACCGGAAAACCGCAAGCGCCGTATTCAAGCAGGCGCAAGTTGCTTTTGCAGCGGTTAAACAAGTTTTCTTCCAGCGGTGCCAACGCCAGATCGAGGTTCAGCGACGCCAGCTTGGCCGGGTAGAGATCGATCTCCACGCCGCGATGGAATTCATGCACATACGGGCGCAGTTTTTCTGGACACATGCCGAAGAATACCCATTCCACCTCATCGGACAAATCGCGCACGATATCGGTAATCAACTCCAGATCGCCGGTGTGGCTGCTGCCCCCACCCCAACCGACGCGCGGTTTTTTACCCTGACGTCGTTCCCCCTGAACATCCCCCCACCATTGCAGCGGCAGGCGGTTTTCCACCACACGGATATTAGGGTGCAGATCGGCAAAGGCTTCAGCCAACGGCGCGGTAGAGACCACAAAGCGATCCATAAAACCGAGGCTTTTACGCATCAGCCGCACCACATCTTTGGGAATTTTGGCCCGGTGTACACTCTTTAAAGGCACGTTAGGCAGGTAGTCGTCCAGCTCATACACCTTAAACGTCTGCGTGAAGCGGTTAAGATGCGCGATCCAGTCATGAAAGTAGGCAGAGGTCTGGCGCTGCAAGATCAGCACATCCGGGGCATAGCGCGCCATGGTGGGCAGATTGAGATACACGTTGGACAATTTACCGTCGATCAGGCCCGCCTCTTTTAGCGCATGAAAGGGTTTCATCACCCGATAATGGCCGCAACCAGCCTGATCGGCAAAATGCGCCATCACCACCGGCAGCGGGTGCCAGGTCAAAGGCCTCCAGCTTAGTTCAGCATCAGGCTCCAGTTCAAAACCCCGTCCATGCAATGACAGATTGGTGTTATAAGCGGGATCACGGGCGATCACCGGTAGCCATTTCTGATACATGGCATCCTGCTCGGCGGCTAAACGCTGACGCGTGGTTTCCGCCTCTGCGGTATCCATGTTTTTCTGGCTAACGCTGCTTTCGTGCATGACCACTGCATACGGAGTCCAGACGGTAAGGTAGCCCGCCTCACGCACTTTCAGGCACAGATCGACATCGTTATAGGAGACCTTAAACGCCTGTTCATCCAGCCCTCCCACCTGCTGATAAACCGATTTGCGGATCAGCAAACAGGCGGCGGTTACTACGCTATAATTTTGATCGACTTGCAGGCGCTGCATATAGCCCGCCGCATCCATCGGGTCGCCGTTAAACGGATGTTCCGCCGGGCCGCGCAGCCCCAGAATCACGCCGCCGTGCTGGATGCGCCGATCCGGATAGACCAACTTGGCGCCGACAATGCCCACTTCCGGGCGCAGAGCGTGATTGAGCAGATTATCCAGCCAGTCTTCCTGAATAATCGCGGTATCATTATTCAGCAATAGCAGAAAATCGCCGTGCGCCTCATCAGCCGCCATATTATTAATGGCCGAATAGTTAAAGGCATGCGGATAACGCAACACGCGAATACGGTTCGGGTCGACCTGCGCCAGGCCGTTAAGCCATGCCTGCGCTTCCGGGGTTTTGCTGTTGTTATCGATAATCAGCAGTTCGTAATTTTTATAGCGAGTCTTTTCCAGCAGGCTGGTGACGCAGGCGATCAACACCGGCAATTGATCTTTAGTGGGAATAATAATGGAAACCAGCGGCTGTTCCTGATGGGCATACTTCAGCCGATAATGACCTGGCAGCACGGATAAAACCTGCCCTTGCGAATAACCCCGGCGCTGTAAATGGCGCACCAGAATCTTTATTTCATCGGCAACCGTGCGCAGACTGACGTTGTCCGCGATGGTCAGAAACTCCGCCAGATGACCAATGGAGCCGATACCTTTCTGTTCAATCAGCCGGACGATAAATTCGAATTCCAGCGCCTCGGGAAATGCCGCGTCAAAGCCGCCCAGCTCGCATAATACCTGCCGGTTAAACAGCCAATGCCGCGCCATGACCGCAGGTAAACTCAGCAGATAATCAAGGTTAAAATCCGGGCGGCACCACGCACCCAACTGATTATCCGCACCGCGCAATAGTTGGTCACCATATATCGCAGCGCAGCTCTGCGCAGAAACTAATCCCAGACTGGTCATCAACAGGCCGCCAGCAGTGAAAGTTTCCCCCGCCTGCACCAGCATCAGCCAGTCAAAGGCATAATCATCCGCAATCTGATTCAGCGACTGCGCCAGAGACTGTTGGTCTCTTTTACGCAGATCGTCCAACGGGTAACGCTCAAGAGACAGGTCAGCGGTCGTCAGCACAATGCGCAGCAGCTTCACACCCGGATGCTGGGCAGCGATAATGCTGTCCAGTGTCACCAGCAGCTTTTCTTCGTCTCCCTCTTCATCCAATACTACGATGGCAAACTCACGGCCATAGGGATTCTGCGCCAGATAATCAGTAATCAGACGCGATTCGCTTGCCGTCGGCATACGCTGCGCCAGCCATTCGGCAGTGGATCTTACTCCGGCGCTACGCTGATATGCCTCTTGCAGCGCCTGTTCAAGATTAAACGGCGTAAAGCTATCCGGCTGGGCGGGGTCGGCAATTTGAATCTGACGATCTGGTTCGGCAACGTTATCGCCATCCTGCCAACCACGCAACGTATCACGGAATAGCCGATACTCGCCTTCCGCCTTTGCGCTCAGAGTGGATGATAGCGGCTCGCTGTCAATACGGTGATCAGTCAGCGGCTCCGCCAGCATAATCAGATCGCCCTGACGAAGCAGTTGGCTATAAAGCGTCAGATCGGCAATCGATGCAATCTCTTGTCCATCAATCTGGAACCATGCTGGCGCCAGCGCCAGTAAATCCGTGCGACGAAATAGAACACAGCTCAGTTCGCCGATAAAATTCAACACCGATTCAGCCAAAAAACGGTTGAGGCTGCATCCGTTGATGACCTGATCCGCAGCGAACGGATAGACGGTGGCCATAATATCTTTTTGCACCTGCCCTTCGCCATCAATGCGGCGGCGGCGCGAACTGGAAAACACGATACCGGGACGGGTCTCTATGGCCGTCACCAGTTTGCGAATATGGTCTTCGCGCAGCACATCGCTGTCGGCCAGCAGTTTGATATACCGCCCCTGCGCCTGCCGTAGCGCCTGATTCAGCGCCTCTGCGCGTTCAAGTGAGGGTTCATGACGCTGGTAATGGATGGGATAGCGGGAGGCGCTGCTTAGCCGGTAAACAATATTCTCGACCAGATTATCCCCGGTGCCGTCGCGGACGATAATTTCCAGGTTATCGACATCCTGCTGACAGGTACTAACGCCTGTTCAAAATAGCGCGCGTTAGCGGCCAGAATAATCACGCTGACCAGCGGACTTGCTGTCATGAGTGGACTTCTTTAACGGTGAATTGACCGGCAATCGCGACACGCACTGCCGCCATCCGGTGAAAAAATAACGGTTGTTTTGAAATGATACGATGGGGAATGATGCGGTAAGCTCAGCCGGTTTACGGCGGTAATTCCGGCTATCAAAAAACTCTGCCGAAGCAGGGTTAAGCTTGCTGACAAACCGCCGAACCTTATCGTCATCCTCGCGAAGGCGAGGATCTTCCTGCAAATAACGCATTGATATCAGGAATGACCGATATAGCGGGAGCATTAACTCTGTGGAAAGATCCTTCCCAAAAATCGTCATCCAGATCGGCGTCCGTTTCAAACATGAAGTCATGTTCGAGGCGCAATTGAAATCCTCCCTCCGACATCAGGGTGAAATCGAAATGAATGATGAACTCTCGGTCATTATTCGCAGGCTTGCTGCAGGAATAGGTAAATTTGATGCTGTTTTGAGGCTGGTGCATCGACAGGCGTGATGTGCAATTTCCGGACTTTATTCGCCGCCAGTTTAAGATGCATGACTCCGTCCGCTACACGTCCTCTTCATTAATACTAAGCCGGCAACTCTCCTCACGCACGACACCCTCTCCGCCCTTGTCAAGCTCTTCGTCCAGCGCGCCACAATCCTGCATTGCGGAGATGAACTCTTCGCGGGACATGGCGTCTATTTTCGCAAGGGCATCCTGTAACCATGCTTGCCTGTTCATATCTTCCCCTTTTCTATAATCCTGTGCTCACTGACACACCGGTCAGGGAACTTAACGCACATAATACGGCAATTGGGTATCCGCGTCTTCGGCTGATCGACTCGCGTTTGTATCGCCTCTTTACGCACCAGCGCATCCAGACCGAGATAACTCATGGCGAAATTCGCCAGATAACAATCGTTCTCAAGCGCCAAGCCTCTGAATCCCTCATTCCGCATCCGTTTCGTGCATTTTTCACGAACGGCCTCAAAAATCCGTTGGTCGTCCGGATCGTCCAGGTCCAGATGAGTCGCGGTCAGTATCTTCGATTGTAGCACGGCATAGCGAGCATATTTGCGCGTTCGCGTGGTTTTATCCCAAGATCGGAATTTTGCCCACTCCATCGCTTTCGTTCGCGGTTCGTTAAGTCCTGCGATGAAAAAATAGGCGCCATGGCCCAGCCATTCACTCTCTTCGGTACTTATCCTGTAGTTGCCATGCACAATCCCGCGAGCAGACTCCAGACTCGTTCCATGAAACCCCAGCCACTCTGTTGCAGCACTATTTACCGAATCCAAGGGAGCGATCCACCTTTCCCAAATACAAGAATTTATATGATGTCATAAACACGCATGTCATCAATGTATGCGGGCGAACCAGGCTGCGACGACTGCCGCACACTGCAAAAAACCCTGCGGGGGGGCGTAACTGAAGCCGCTGGGGGTAGAAAAAACGTTGATTCAGAGGCTATCTTCAGTATCTTCAGGCATATCCTCAGCGGACAGTCCGGTAATCTGTTGTACCTGCGGCAAAGGCATTCCTGTTGCCAGTAGTTGACGGGCTATGCGCTGTTGGCTGGCTTTCATTTGTCCGATGCCCTGCCGCAGTCCTTCCTCAAAACCTTCACGCTTCAGTTGGTTTGCGATGGTTTCCATATTTTCCTCCCGTTCACCGGTTAGAGGTTCGATTACCCCATCAATAAAGGCCCGATAATCGGATGTCCGCCCCGTTCTCAGAATATAAAACATCAACGCCCGCTGCTGCGTCAAGGGCAGCGTCCACAATTCCATCAACATGCCGATATCCCGCGCCAGCTCCAGCATATCCCGCGTTCGAATATGCTTCAGCACCAGTTCCAGCAAGGCGGCCCGACGATGGGTTTTAATTTCTTCATCCGGGATCACCGTCAAGTCCAGCAGCGGAAACGCCGTGGTGTAGATCTGCCGCGCCAGCGCCGGATCGTGAAAGCCATCCAACCAGTTCAGGCTATTTCGTTAGAGTTACAAGATAACGGATAAAAATACGTATGGGCGGAGGGAAAATAAAAACCGGAAAGTCAGCCGAAAAAAAATATCACCGCATATGTACGTTACACTCACCAAGAAAGTGTCGGGTAAAGCACTCCTTCCGGCATTATTCTATACTTGGTAATAAAATTTATCGAGTATGGTCCCCTTTCCCCTTTTCTTTTATCTCAAGCGCCGCATCTATCAATGAAATAGTATATCTTACCATTCTGATTCTGGCGCTAGACATTAAATAAACCAGCGTTATAGATAAGAAAAAGAGACTTGCGATAACAAAACAACGACTATCATTCCATAGCAAACTAAAATCTATCCCGCCAATTTCTTTAAAAACAAAAACTGCTCCTCCTGAACAAAAAATGGAAGACATAACAATAATTGACCGATTCAAGCGCTGTGAATAACCCACGCCAATCTCTTCTATTTTTTTCATTTTAAATAAGATGATATCACTTACACTTGTTAGTCGATCAATCGATTCCCCCACATACTTCCTGTCATCTAATTTCAATCTACACATTCTAAAAAAATCAATAGAAAGAAAGATAAAATAAAACAAAGACAGAAAAAAAACCATTAAAAATGAAATGTCATTAATATTTATGAAAAAAGGCCAGTCATATTCAAACCATAAAGAAAGCGAAACCAAAACAAATAATATTGTCATTATCCTCATAACCCAGGGAATGAATCTCATGAAATATTCTTCCCCTTTATTAGCCGTAAACGGTTTAGTATACTCAAAGGATTTTTTCATTTCATCACTCATAGCATCTCCATATTTACCCTATCAATCCGGCAGCCACGCCTTACGCCTTACGCCATAGCGCCAGATTTTCGCCGGTCAGCATCCAGTCGCGTTTCACCGCGGTCTGCAACGCATCGCCCATTTGCGCGCTGGCATCCAGATCGGCCAGATGCATACGAATCGCGTCCATCCAGTCTTTATAATGATCTTCAGCATGGTTACTTACGAATTTAACGTTAATCTATACCAAAGATATCCCGAGTATAAATCTTATCTGCGACATCCAAGAGATCCGACGACATTCTGTTAACCAAAATGACATCCGATAATGACTTAAATTCATTTAAATCATTAACAACTCGGGAGCGGAAAAAGTCTTTATCATATAAATTGGGTTCGTAAACAACAACCTCAATGCCTTTTGCTTTTATCCGTTTCATTATCCCCTGAATAGCAGAAGCTCTAAAATTATCAGATTCAGCTTTCATCACCAATCGGTAAATTCCGACGACTTTCGGATTCATCTTTATTACCGATTCTGCAATAAAATCTTTACGAGTACCGTTCGCAGCCACGATAGCCTGAATAATGTTGTTAGGAACGCTGGCGTAATTCGCTAATAACTGTTTTGTATCTTTGGGAAGACAATAACCGCCATAACCAAATGAAGGGTTATTATAGTGATTGCCAATTCTTGGATCCAACCCAACACCCTCGATGATCTGTCTGCTTTGCAGACCTAAAGACTGGGCATAAGTATCTAGTTCATTAAAAAAAGCGATACGCATTGCCAGATAGGTGTTGGAAAATAACTTAATCGCTTCTGCTTCTGTGGACTCAGTAAATAATACAGGTACATCTTTTTTAACCGCCCCTTGAAGTAATAACTGCGCAAATTTCTCAGCACGCTCGGAACGCTCACCGACCACAATACGAGAGGGATAAAGATTGTCGTACAGGGCTTTCCCTTCCCTTAAGAATTCAGGTGAAAATATAATATTATCCGTATTGAATTTACTTTTGATTTCCTGCGTATAACCAACCGGTATTGTTGACTTGATCACCATCACCGCATTGGGATTCAAAGACAGTACCTGCCGTATTACTGATTCGACAGAATCCGTATTAAAATGATTCGTTTCCGGATCATAATCAGTAGGCGTGGCGATAATAATAAAATCTGCGTCTTGATATGCGGTTAACGCATCTAAAGTTGCTTTGAAATTCAATGTCTTATGATGAAGAAAATCTTCAATCTCTTTATCAACGATAGGAGACACTTTATCATTCAACATTGCAACCTTTGCAGCTACAACATCGACAGCAATAACTTCATTATGCTGAGCCAAAAGCATCGCATTGGACAATCCAACATATCCTGTTCCGGCAATGGCTATTTTCATGACAGCCCCATTTACACATATAAAGAAAATTAATATGACATCTTGGATAAAAGGCACCGAAGTCAGGTGCCTTTATATTATTTTACTGGGGAATATATTTATACTCTTCCAGCATATTATTAAGCGATGCAATATCTATATGATTTTTTAGCTTAAAAACCCCTGCACTTTCAGCCTTCTCTTCCATGTCTAAAAACGTCAGCACGACATGGTAATCAGGTCGGTTCCAGAAGTCATGAATGAAGATCAGCG
Organism: Brenneria alni; assembly: GCF_003666245.1. Lineage (GTDB taxonomy): Bacteria > Pseudomonadota > Gammaproteobacteria > Enterobacterales > Enterobacteriaceae > Brenneria > Brenneria alni. The sequence goes on along the minus strand of NZ_MJLZ01000004.1, from coordinate 54,584 downwards.
TATCCGTAATATTTTTTTGTTTTTGTAATGTATGTTTTATCGTATTCAGCGTACAGGCAACGCGAAAACGCCCATCGACAAGAATAAAATCAAAAGCGCTATCATGTAGCAAAATCGCTGCACTATAATCCGAAAATTTTTCCCGATGCGTATTATCGACCGGAAATCCCCACGCCTGTGTCGGACCAATATCTACGTACTCAACTTTACAGAACGGGCCCACCTCTTTTTTAAGCGTTTCTACCCATTGCTTATCACTTTCAACACCGAATACTTCAACATTATTTCTGGCGGCAAGCTTGGTCGAACCGCCGCTGCCGAATTCAAAGTAAGATTTAGCCTGTTTCAGATAGCGTTCAAACAGTTGCGTTTCCTTTTCTGACATCCTTGGTCTATCAGGAATGAGGGGTATACCCCTCATCTCCGGCGTAGCCGTAGATGCACGATCGGCTTTGGTAGCACTGTTGTCGTCAAAATAACATTTAGCTCTCTCTTCGGAGTCTATTTTCAATACCGAATAGACAAAATCATGCGCCCGATAAGCCGTGTGCATAATAAACGCTAATTTCTCACGCTGTTTTTCCGTCATCATCTGTAACCGGGCATTATTAGGCACATAGATGGCTGCGGCGGCTAGCATTCTTGAAGATGGCAGCGTATTCCGCTCATCGATATGGGTTGGTGATGCATACTCGACTTTAGCCAGCGAATGGAAAGCAAAACCGTATTGTACCAGCAATGCGGTAATATCACTGAATAACCTTTGTTCCTGATGCGTTGCAGCGAAACTGATACGTATCTCAACGACAGGGCAATTCGAAAGTATCCGCTCGCCATGGGCAATCACTTTACTAATATCGTAACGATTATCCAGAATAAGCCAATCAAGTTGCTCCAGCCCTTCGATTTGATCGAGCTTCACCGTTTGCGCCATTACTTCCGCTATTACCTGTTGCTCCTGCGTTACCAGCGGCTTCAGGCTACTGCTGTATTCTTCGGCAAGGCACATATAGACTGGCGTTGACTGCCCATCCCCCAAACCATGAAATTTAATATGCTGTATATCATTTTTTCGCAGCGGTAAATGGCTATTTTGAACTCTGCCGATGAGATCCGTAATAACAAAATGAAACGCTTCGGTCGCGACCAACGGAATAAACGCAGGGCTTACCGCAACGCTGCCGCCATCATCGAGGGCAATAATTTTCCCCTCCATTTTAAAACTGAACGACTCATCCGCGTCTTTTTTGCCGGAATCCTTCGCCACAGGATGCTGCAACGTCACCGGTTGTTTATCATCATGGAAATAAGGCTGAAAATCGTTGCTTAACGTTAATGCCTCAGGTTTTTTGCCTTCGCAATAACGCTGCCAAACGGCACGCATAGCATCGGAAAAGTGTTTGGCAAAGCGTTTGCCGTCACAAACGGGGGAAGCCAGCAGAATATCGCGCAAATGCTGGCGAATCACGCTCAGGCTGGCCAAATCCCGCGTCAGCCCCACGGTAATATCAATATACTGTTCCCAGCTATTCGCCACCAGTTCCGGCATGCCCGCGTTCACCAGATGGGTCGCGGAATGACGGCCGGCAAACGTCGGGCCGGGCAGCGTCACCACCGGCACCCCCATCGCCATCGCTTCACAAGTGGTTAATCCGCCGGAATAGGGCCAAGGATCCAGCGCAATATCAACCTCATTATATCGGGAGAGTAATTCCTTATGCAGTGAATAAGCCTCAATTTTTATCCGCTCGCGCGCAATACCGTGCGCTTGCAGCGTGGCATAAATTCTTTCGCATAGTTTCTCACTGCTATACTGAGAACTTTTCAAAAATAAGCGCGAATCCGGCACCGCATGCAAAATCTTTGCCCACTGTTCCAGCAAAATTTCATTGATTTTAGAGGAATTGTTAAAACAGCCGAAAGTAATGTAGCCTTGTTGGGTCGCTGGCAACGTGGTTACCGGCGGAAGATAGGCTGGCGGATCGAAGCAAATATAGTCGTCCGGCAGGCGAATCAATTTTTCGGTATACAACCCATCCACTCCCGGCGGAGTTTCCACGCTATCGCTCAGCAGATAGTCCATGGCTTTTAAGCCAGTGCTGCTGATCAACCCGCCCACCCATTTTATCTGGATTGGTGCTGGCGCTCTCATCATGGTCAGCATACGGCTGTTGGCGTTATAGCCGCATAAGTCGAACAGAATATCAACGCCATCCTCTCGAATCTGCTGCGCCAGCGCATCATCGGTAACGTTTGCAATCACTTGCCACCGCGAACAAAGCGCTTTTATCCGCCGGGTGATGTGGTCCTCTACATGGTTGGTGCTGTAGGCATAAAACTCCAGTTGGGTTGTCGGAACATGCGACAATCCATAAACAATCATGTTGCCTACCGGATGATTACGAAAACCGTCGGAAATCATGCCGATACGAATGCGTTTATCAGCGGTTTTACTGCCGGCTTCGGCGCGAACAGTCTTGTCACCCGGCAAAAACTTCGATTGCCAGACTTTACACAGCGCCAGAATCTGTTCCGCACTCTTATCAGGCCAGTAGTGCCAAGTAGTGATGCGGTTAAAAAAGGGATAATAATATTTAGAAACTCGTTCACTTTTCTTCAGGCAATATTCCGCTTCTTCGAATAAGCCAAAATCCAGTTTCAGCGTTCCCAGATTATTCCAGTGCAAATAGTTACCCGGTTCCAGCTTCGTCAGTTTTTCCAGCAACGCTTCAGCCTGATCATACTTATGCTGTTTTTTCAGTACCAACGCCTGAAGACCAAGTAATTCACCATTCTGTGGCTCAACCTTTAATGCATCAGTCAGCACGCTTTCAGCTTCATCCAACCGGCCGACTGTATTGTACAGATCCGCTCTGGCATAGAGCGCATCCATATGCTCTGGATGGTATTTCACCGCTTTGTCAATATACTCTTCCGCGTCAGTGAGCTTATCAAGCTGCTGCAACGCCCGCCCGGCGACGATCAGTGAGTATAGATCCTTATCATTATCGCGCAGACTCTCTTTAGCTATCTCGAACGCTTTCTCCGGGTGAGATAAGACCAATCCAATCGCACGCTGTATATTATTGCTTACGCGTAACTGGTGCGTTTCTTTGCTCATACCCCATGGGCTTTTGGATAATTTTTTCATATTCGACGTTTTAATTGGCTGGCGACAATGGATTGATTTATATCGATATAACTTGTGAACAAGGATTCCACAAATCAAAGAGATACGCAGTATAGTGCACATAAAAAAATGACGGGTATAACACCCGTCATTATGTCGCTTAATTATTGCGATTGATGCTAACTTATTGCAGCAGAGACAGTACCGTCTGCGGTACCTGGTTAGCCTGAGCCAACACCGAAGTACCAGCCTGTTGCAGAATCTGCGCCTTGCTCATATTGGACACTTCCGTCGCGTAGTCGGCGTCCTGAATACGCGACTGGGCTTCGCTCAGGTTAGTGGTGGTGCTGCTCAGGTTATTGATGGTGGACTCGAAACGATTCTGTACCGCACCCAGATTAGAACGTAATTTGTCAACCGTAGAGATCGCTTCATCCAGCTTCGCCAGAGGGTCGGCTGTTGCCTGAGACTGCAGCGAGGTGGCGGTAAGATCGTCTGCCGTTAACGTAAACGCAGCAGTACCTGCAGTAGTAGTGTCGGCTTTCGCAGGATCGATAGCAACATAGAAATCTTTGGCCTCACCCACTGAAACATTGACCCCACGCAATGCCAAATTATCGACGTCGGTCTGAGTAGCAGCGTTTACTGATACTTTGGCAAACCAGTTACCATTAGCATCGACCTGAGCCGTTTCTGCAACTGTGATAGCGGAAGCATCGCTGATACCAAAGGCGGCTTTCGCGGTAGCAACTTCAGTTGCACTAGCTATTACAGAGGAACCATCAACGGCAGTTGTCGTACCGAAGGCCTTTTGGAAGTCAGCAGTAGCAGCTCCGCTAATTGTACCTGCTGCCGGACCAGACACGTTAAACGTGCTCAGTTTCAGCGTCGAACTGTCGATCTTAGACAGATTGATAGTGATGGTCTGGTTATCCTGAGAGCCGACCTGAATGGAAACAGAAGTCTTGCTGCCATCCAGCACCTTTACGCCGTTAAAGTCGGTCTGTTCGGAGATACGGTCAATTTCAGACAGACGCTGAGTGATTTCGTCCTGGATAGATGTCAGGTCGGAAGAAGAGTTGGTGCCGTTCTGCGCCTGTACGGTCAGAGTACGGATGGCCTGCAGGTTATCGTTGATTTCGTTCAACGCGCCTTCAGTGGTCTGCGCCAGAGAGATACCGTCGCTGGCATTGGCGGATGCCTGAGTCAGGCCGTTGATAGCAGAGGTGAAACGGTTGGAGATGGCCTGACCAGCGGCGTTATCGGCTGCGCTGTTGATTTTCAGACCGGAAGACAGACGTTCGATCGCCGTACTCAGAGAAGACTGAGACTTGTTCAGGTTATTCTGTGCAACCAGCGAGATGCTGTTGGTATTGATTACTTGTGCCATAATAAGGAGTTCCTTTTAATCATCCAGTGGATGTTTAGCAATAAAGGTTCAGGCTTAACTGCCTACGGCGTCAACCACCGTCCTCTCTGATATCGGCGCTCTATTTCTAATCTTTAGCATTTAATTTAAAAAATTTTTACGTCAGAGGGGCTTTTGTTTCACTATTCTGTGCTTTTATTTATTCCGCCATCCCCGCTGCATAGGCTGTCTCTTAGTCACAACGCAGGGAGAAACTCCGGGCAACAGGTTGTTTTCCCTTTGGCGTAAATGGGGCCGAGTTTAGGATGAACAGCAGGAATGCTGTTCAAGCCAGTTCCGCGTCTGGAACGCATCACTGGCGGTCCGACCGGAAAAGCGGATATATCGAAAGCCTGCGATATGCTCCTCAGTTAATAGCCAGATAAAGCTATAATCAGTTTGCTTATTAACGGCAACAATATTTTTTCTTTCAGGTAAATTTTTATTCTATGCTGCCGATAACCAAAAAACTGGATTTAAAAGTCACTCATCAGGAGTAAGGATTTATGGCAACCACCATTTCATCCACTACATCTACATCCACTATCGGTTCGCTGACGTCAACGCTGGGGCTCGGCGTCGGCTCCAGCTTGGATCTGTCCTCGCTGCTGGAATCAATGCAGACCGTGGAAGAACAAAAGTTGACGGTCATCACCAATAAACAGACCGCCTATCAGGATAAATCCGATGCGTATGATGCGCTGCAAATCGCGCTGGAGACCTACGCCACTGCCACGGAAAAACTGACCGACAGCGATCTGTTTAACGCCAAAAACACCACCACCAATACCGCGTTCAGCACCGAGGTTAGTTCTTCCGCCGCCACCGGCAGTTACAGCGTCAACGTGACGCAACTGGCTACCGCGCAAACACTGGTCACAGACACGCAAAGCAGCAAAACCAGCCAGTTAGGTACCAGCGGACTGAGCGATCGCACACTGAGCATTACCGTCGGCGACGGAAGCGCCGTCAGCATCAGCCTGACCGATGCCCAGACCACGTTGTCCAGTCTTGCCAGCGCGATTAACTCAGCCAACGCCGGTGTTACCGCCAGCATTGTGCAGTCCGGCGACAGCAGTTACCAGTTGACCATCACCTCAAACGAAACCGGTGAAGCCAATACCATCTCCATTAGCAGCAACGATAGTGCGTTGGAAGCAATTCTGGGAGATACCAGTACCACTCGCACCGAATCCGTTGCCGCGCAAAACGCCAAACTGACCGTAAATGGCGTAGCGATTGAGCGTAGCAGCAATACCGTTACCGATGTGCCGGCAGAAGGCGTGACGCTGACGTTGAGCGCCGTCTCTACCTCGGCAGAAACGCTGACCATCAGTAAAAGTATTACCGACGCCACCAGCGCCATTAAGGCCTGGGCCACTGCCTACAATACCTTGCAATCCGCCTTTACTACCCTCACCGATCCCGAACTGGACACCGGCGTACTTTCTGGGGATTCGGTACTTCGTTCGGCGAAAAATCAGCTTAAATCGTTATTAAGCACCGCGCAGAGCAGCGATACTTATAAGGTAGTCAATGAGCTGGGTATCACGCTGAAGAGTGATGGCACGTTATCGGTCAACGATACCGATCTGATCAATGCCTTGACCGAAAATAGTTCGGCAGTGAGTGACTTCTTCGTCGGTGACGGAAAAACTACCGGTCTGGCGACGCAGATGGTGGCTAAAGTGAGCACCTTTACCGATAGTAAAGGGACGATCGCACAGGCGAAAGAAGATGTCACTGATATGATCAGCAGCCTGGAAAAACAGTACACCAAAGTGCAAGCCAGTATTGAGTCCACCATGGCCCGCTACAAGGCCCAGTTTGTCAAGCTGGACGTGTTGATGTCGGAAATGAGCACGCTCAGTACATACCTGACCAATCAGTTTGAAGCGCTGACATCCAGCAGCAATAGTTAATTTGGGGTTTACCATGTCAACAATGTACGGTTCTCAGGCTTATGCGAAAGTCGGGTTGGAAAGCGGCGTAATGAGCGCCAGCCCGCATAAGCTGATTACGCTGCTATTTGACGGCGCATTAAGTGCGTTGATACGCGCCGATATCTTTATTCAGCAGGGTGATACGGTTGCCAAAGGCAACGCCATTACCAAAGCGATAAAAATTATCAGCAACGGGTTGCAGGCCTCGCTGGATATGCAGAAAGGCGGGGAAATCAGCCAGAATCTGGCTCAGTTGTACGATTATATGGTCAGAAAACTGTTACACGTTAATTTGTATAATGACCGCGAGACGCTCGCTCAGATTATCGAGTTACTACGCGGCATTGCCGATTCCTGGCAACAAATTGGTGAGGATGCGCCAGCTCAGGCGAAAGCAGGCTAATAGCTGGCTGAGTTTAAAATCCTTGCCGGAACCGTCATCCTCGCATAGGCAGGTCTGGTTCACCCGGCAATACAAGACTCTCGCCTACACGGGAATGACGAATATAAATTGATTTATCAGTCATCTTATTCGCTCTTGTAACTTTACTGCGTTTGCACAAGGAAAATGTAATGCACGTCAGTCAATCCATGCTGAACGGCTATCAAAGTATTTTAAATCTTAGCATCGACATGCTTCAGCTGGCGCAGCAGGCTGACTGGGAGAAATTGATCGAACTGGAACAACAGTACGTTAATGCGATCAATAAACTGCCCGTCATCACCGAAGAACAACCCCATAATGCGACATTATCAGAACAGCAACAGATTCAGGACTACCTACAGCAAATCCTGCATAATGAAAGTGAAATAAGCCGCTTACTTAAAGTACGGATGGAAGAGCTAAAAACGTTGATCGGGACGTCATCCCGGCAAAAATCGGTGAATCAGGCTTACCATAAATTTGCTGATGATGAATCCATGTTGCCAGGGGATATTAGTTAAATACGACTGAAGGACGAGCCCCACGGATGGGGTGAGTAATCGGAAACCTATCTGAAAATAACACATCAACAAACGCAAGGTTCCTGCTTTCGCAGGAATGACGGTTATGCAGGTGTGATCAGCTTATAAATTGTCATTCTTACACCGTCATATTCATGATTTCCTGATAAGCTGAAACCAGTTTATTTCTTACCTGAATGCCCATTTGCAGCGAAAGAGACGATTTTTGCAAATCAACCATGACATCATTAAGCGCTATTCCGGGTTTGCCCAGTTCAAAATCCTGCGCCTGAGTACGGGCGGCCTGTTGCTGTGTACTGATTTTATCAAGAGCAGACTTCAGCTCGGCGGCAAACCCGCCGTTGCTGACATCAGACGACACACCGCCACCCGCTTGTACTGCTGTTGCCTGCAACTGTTGCAGAACGGACTCGATACCCTGAATTGACATTTTGTTACCACTACAGAATAAATGATGATGAAACCATACCAGATTCCTGCTTCTTCTAACGCGCTAAATAGCTATAAAAAACGCAGCTAATTCAGCCATCAAAAGTCTACCTGCAAGGAAATAATGTCATTCCTCCGTATTGGGAGCAGCCATTGTTGATGCGTATAACGTTATTGCTCATCAGGGAGTCTGTTTTGTTGTTACTAAAAATTATCAAGATGTTTACCATCAGGAATATTGCATGAGCACCGCGAAAAGCAACCCACTCTCAAAAGGTAGTGATGGATTGACAGCGCTGTTCAGTCGTTTACGGGCCAACCCGAAAGTGCCGTTATTGATAGCCGCCGCTGCCGCCGTCGCTATCATTACCGCGCTGACCCTGTGGGCGAAGAGTCCTGATTATCGGGTATTGTACAGTAATTTGAACGATCGCGATGGCGGAGCCATTGTGCAGCAACTGACTCAGATGAATATCCCTTACCGCTTTGCTGACGGCGGCGGCGCGTTATTAATTCCGGCCGATAAGGTGCACGAAACGCGCCTGCGTCTGGCGCAATCAGGGTTGCCTAAAGGGGGAGCGGTCGGATTCGAATTACTCGACCAGGAAAAATTCGGCATCAGCCAGTTCAGTGAACAGATTAACTACCAGCGTGCGCTGGAAGGTGAATTATCCCGTACTATCGAAACACTGGGGCCGGTACAAAATGCCAGGGTTCATCTGGCTATGCCGAAACCATCGCTGTTCGTGCGTGAACAAAAGGCGCCTTCCGCATCCGTTACGCTGAACCTGCATCCGGGCCGTGCGCTGGACGAAGGGCAAATCAATGCCATCGCCTATATGGTATCGGGCAGCGTGGCCGGCCTGCCGCCCGATAATGTCACCGTTGTGGACCAGAATGGTCGTTTGCTGACGCAATCCGATGGTACAGGTCGCGATTTGAACGCCGCGCAGTTGAAATACACCAATGAAGTCGAAAGTCGCTATCAGCGCCGTATTGAAGCCATTCTGTCGCCGATGGTCGGAACAGGCAATGTTCACGCGCAGGTAACAGCCCAGCTCGATTTTGCCAGCCGTGAACAGACTGACGAGCAATATCAGCCTAATCAGGCACCGGACAAAGCGGCGATTCGCTCACAGCAACTCAGCCAGAGCGAACAACGCGGCGGGCAGAATTCAGGCGGCGTACCCGGCGCGCTATCCAACCAGCCGGCTCCTGCCCCTGTCGCGCCTATTACCGCGCCGGCAGCCAATGCAAACAATCAAGCCGGGCAGAATCAGGCTGGACAAAATAACGCGGCGACCGCACAAACCAATACCAATACCTTACCCGGCAATACCCGTCGTGACGAAACCACCAACTATGAAGTGGATCGCACTATCCGGCACACCAAGCAGAGTGCGGGAACGGTACAGCGTCTGTCTGTTGCCGTCGTGGTCAATTACCTGCCAGCAGGTGAAGACGGTCAGCCAGCAGCATTAACCGAAGCACAGCTGAAACAAATTGAAGATCTGACTCGTGAAGCGATGGGATACAGCAGTGAGCGCGGGGACTCGATTAACGTGGTCAACACGCCCTTTACCCAGTCAACCGAGGGTGGTAGCGAGCTTCCGTTCTGGCAGCAACAGGCCTTCTTTGATCTGCTGATTAGCGCGGGTCGCTGGCTGCTGGTGCTGATTGTCGCCTGGATATTATGGCGTAAACTGATACGTCCGCAGTTGCAGAAAAAAACCATATCAGCGGATGCGGCAGCCTCCTCAGCTGGAATTAATGATGACGTGGTCGTTAAGCTGGGCAAAGATGAACTGGAACAACAGAAGAAATCTCAGCAACGTGTCAGTGCTGAATTGCAAAGTCAGCGCATCCGCGATTTGGCCGAAAATGACCCGCGCGTTGTCGCTTTGGTAATCCGTCAATGGATGGGTAGTGAACTATGAGTCTGACCGGTACAGAAAAAAGCGCCATCTTATTGATGACGATTGGTGAAGATCGCGCTGCGGATGTATTTACTCACCTCTCAACACGTGAAGTTCAGCATCTCAGCGCATCCATGGCAAACATGCGTCAGGTTTCTCATCAGCAATTGACTGAAGTGCTGAAAGAGTTTGAAGCGGATGCCGAACAATATGCCGCATTGAGCGTAAATGCAGGCGATTATCTGCGATCTGTGCTGGTCAAAGCGTTGGGTGAAGAGCGAGCCTCCAGTCTGCTGGAAGACATTCTGGAGAGCCGTGAAACCACCTCGGGTATGGAAACCCTGAACTTTATGGAACCGCAAAGCGCTGCTGATCTGATTCGAGATGAGCATCCGCAGATTATCGCCACCATTCTGGTGCATTTAAAGCGCTCCCAAGCCGCCGATATCCTGGCATTGTTTGATGAGCGCCTGCGCAATGATGTCATGCTGCGTATTGCCACCTTTGGCGGAGTGCAACCTTCCGCACTGGCTGAGTTGACAGAAGTGCTCAACGGTTTGCTTGACGGACAAAACCTTAAACGCAGCAAGATGGGGGGTGTTCGCACCGCCGCAGAGATTATCAACCTGATGAAAACGCAACAGGAAGAGGCGGTTATTGAAGCGGTGCGAGAATTCGACGGCGAATTGGCACAGAAAATTATCGACGAAATGTTCTTGTTTGAAAATCTGGTTGATGTGGACGATCGCAGTATTCAGCGGTTGTTGCAGGAAGTGGAATCCGAATCGCTGCTGCTGGCTCTGAAAGGCGCCGAAGAGCCGTTGCGCGAAAAATTCCTGCGCAATATGTCTCAGCGTGCGGCCGAAATTTTACGCGACGACCTGACCACCCGTGGGCCGGTACGTATGTCGCAGGTGGAAACCGAGCAGAAGGCCATTCTGCTTATCGTTCGTCGCCTGGCCGACAGCGGCGAGATAATTATTGGCGGCGGCGAGGATACCTATGTCTGAGGCCCTTAACAATCAGCCGTGGCAGCGTTGGACACTGAATGATTTCGCCGTGCCGCCAGCCTCACCAGAACCGGCTCCGCCATCGAACACAGCAGATGAGCAAGCTGATGCCACGGATGCCGTTGTTCAGCCCGTTGATGAGTTGAAAATATTACGCGAACGGATTCAGCAAGAGGCTAACCAGGCTGGTTTCAGCGAGGGACAAAAACAAGGGTACGATGCAGGTTATCAGGCAGGGCTGCAAGCTGGTCAGCAACAAGGGCTGCTGGATGCGCAACAGCAGCAGCAACCGCTGACCAACCAGTTACAACAGATGGTCACAGAGTTCCAGCAAACGCTTGATGCGCTGGATAGCGTTATCCCGGCCCGACTGATGCAGATGGCTTTGACGGCTGCCAGACAAGTTCTGGGGCAGCCTCCGGTCTGTGACGGTACCGCCCTGCTCAACCAGATTCAACAGTTGATTCAGCAGGAACCGATGTTTAGCGGCAAGCCTCAGTTGCGGGTTAATCCCGCCGATCTCGAACGCGTCGAGCAGGTTCTTGGGGCAACACTGAGCTTACATGGCTGGCGTTTGCTAGGAGATAGTCAACTTCACCCTGGCGGATGTAAAGTCAACGCAGAAGAAGGCGATCTTGATGCCAGTCTGGCAACCCGATGGCATGAGCTGTGCCGCCTTGCGGCGCCGGGAGAACTATGATGACGCTGCGCCTCTCTCGCTGGCTCTCCTCCCTGGATGTGCTTGAAAAGCGGATAGCCAGTGTCCCGACGATACGTCGCTATGGCCGGTTAACACGTTCTACCGGATTAGTGCTTGAGGCAACCGGTCTGCACTTGCCATTGGGCGCAACCTGCTTGATCGAGCGACAAAATGGTCATCAGACTGAAGAAGTCGAAAGCGAAGTGGTTGGCTTTAACGGCCAGAAACTCTTTTTGATGCCATTGGAAGAGATCGAAGGTATTACACCAGGTGCGCGTGTTTATGCCCGACAAACGCCGGAAGGCAGTCCACAAGGGAAACAATTGCCGCTAGGACCAGAACTGCTTGGGAGAGTGCTGGACGGTAGCGCTAAACCTCTGGACGGTTTTCCCTCCCCGGAAACAGGCTATCGCGCCCCGTTGCTCACCGCCCCTTTCAACCCATTGCAACGTACCCCGATTGAGCATGTTCTGGACGTTGGCGTTCGCGCCATTAACGCGCTGCTAACCGTTGGCCGCGGCCAGCGTATGGGTCTGTTTGCCGGATCTGGCGTGGGTAAAAGCGTACTGTTAGGGATGATGGCCCGATACACTCAGGCAGATGTTATTGTGGTTGGCTTGATTGGTGAACGTGGGCGGGAAGTCAAAGATTTTATTGAAAATATTCTCGGCAGTGAAGGGCTGGCCCGCTCGGTGGTCATTGCCGCCCCGGCCGATGTCTCCCCTCTGCTGAGGATGCAGGGCGCCGCCTATGCGACGCGCATTGCTGAAGATTTCCGCGACCGGGGACAGCACGTATTGCTGATTATGGACTCCCTGACCCGCTATGCTATGGCGCAACGAGAAATTGCTTTAGCCGTCGGTGAACCGCCAGCAACCAAAGGCTACCCGCCTTCCGTTTTTGCCAAGCTCCCCGCGCTGGTTGAACGTGCGGGTAATGGTACGCATGGCGGCGGTTCCATCACTGCATTTTATACGGTACTAACCGAAGGGGACGACCAGCAGGATCCGATAGCCGATTCAGCACGCGCCATTCTCGACGGACACATTGTTCTGTCACGTCATCTGGCCGAATCCGGACATTATCCGGCCATTGACATTGAAGCATCGATCAGCCGTGCCATGACGGCCCTGATCGATGAGCGCCACTACGCAACGGTACGCCAGTTTAAGCAATTATTATCCAGCTATCAGCGCAATCGCGATCTTATTAGCGTGGGCGCCTATGCCAGCGGCAGCGATCCCATGCTGGATCGGGCGATTCAACTGTACCCGCAATTGGAAGCCTTTCTACAGCAAGGTATGTTTGAGCGTTGTGATTATGAAACGGCCCAGCAACATCTGGCCATGCTTTTCCAGACAGATAAGGGCGCATGATGAAAAATGAATCGCCAATGGAAACATTACGTGATCTGGCGCAAAAAGATGCGGATGAAGCCGCCGTTTTACTGGGAAAAGTTCGTCAGTCGCATCTTCAGGCGCAAAAACAGCTCGACATGTTGCTTCAATATGAGGACGATTATAGGCAACAGTTGCAGAATGATCTGGGAAAGGGAATTGACTCTGGTAACTGGTATAATTATCAACAATTTATACAAACGCTTGAAAAAGCGATTGAGCAACATCGACAACAGTTGGCATTGTGGAATCAGCGCTTACAGCAGGCAATTCAAGCCTGGCAAGCTAAACAGCAACGTCTGAATGCTTTTGTCACATTGCATGAGCGAGCCACACAGAAGCTTTTGCTCAAGGAAAACCGTCGCGAACAAAAACTGATGGATGAGTTTGCACAGCGTACCTCGTTGAGGAAATAATGTTATGAATCTGTCTACTGTCACAATGATTACTACAAATGACAATCAGCATATTGAACAAAATGTTGTGAATAGCGGTACTCCCGATCTTTCTGCACAAGGGCAAAGTTTCGATCAGGTTCTTGCCTCTACGCTGACTAATAATCAGAAAACAGCGGCGAAGGAAGAAAAAATGTTGGATAAGAATCCTTCTGATAACACAGGGCCGCAGAATACTGAAATTCCTTCGACCACTCGCGCCGCCGATCAAGGATTACAGGCGATCGCATCGGAAAATATATCTTTCCATAAAACCAAAAAATTAATGCCGGATGATGAGGCACCTGATTCTGAGCGTACAGATGGCGCAATTTCTCTCGCCGCTGGCAATATGCAAACCGAGAATAAGATAACCTTGTCGTCTGATGTCCCCCCGGCAGTTGCAGCGGCGGACCAGAATTTAGCGGCAGCGGATGAAACAACCTCACTGCTAGTCACAATGATTCAAGCCAGCCAGACGCCAGTGCCTGCTGCCAGCGCCACAGTTACACCCGCTAGCCTCGCTACCGTAGAAAATGAGCAGGCTGCAACTTCAGCAATACTGACGGCTATGACACCGGTAAAAGCTGCGTCAACGGGGAAGGATGGCCTCCTGTCAGACGATAACATGCAAAATACGCTGTCATCGGCCACAACGACATCCCGGTCTGCATCTTCGCTTTCAGGTCGCAGTCTGACTGAGCAGAGTGATGCCATCGCTGATTTAAAGACCCGTGCGCAAACTCTCCAGCAGGAAACATCATTCAGAGCGGCATCTGATACGTTGTCATCTACGCCAACCCATCAGCGCGGCGACTTGTCTGCGGGTTCCCAATCGTTATCCGCGATGAACCTTGCCGTGCAGCAACCTCTATCCGTTAGCGCTCAGGCTCCGGCAGTACAGACCAGCGCATCGATTGCTCCAACGGTAACTGCACAGATCAATGCGCAGTTAGGCAGTGATGAGTGGCAGCAGGCTGTCAGCCAGCAGGTAATTATGTTCACCCGCAACGGTCAGCAAAATGCGGAACTCCGTCTGCACCCGCAGGAACTGGGCGCGCTGCAAATCAGTCTTAAACTGGATGATAATCAAGCGAGCCTGCACCTGGTGTCAGCAAATAGCCAGGTGAGAGCGGCGATGGAAGCAGCGCTTCCTCAACTGCGAACGTCAATGGCGGAAAGCGGCATTAGTCTGGGGCAAGCCAGCGTGGGCAGCGATGCCTCGCCTGGATGGCAGCAACAAGCGCAACAGCAATTCCAAAGTAATCATAGCGCTGAACAAAATAGAGTGAACGATGCCAATGGAGTGCAGTCGGCTTCCATCGTACAAACTTCAGCAATTGGCAACGCTGTGTCCGTCTCCGGTGGAGTGGATATTTTTGCCTGACCTGTGTGAGTAAACGCACAAGTTAACGCGATTTTCCTCGTCTATTCATCCTATTGATGGCTGGAATTGACGGGATAATCAGGGATATTATGCATTAATCTAGGGCAATGCTATTTGCACTGGATATCAATAGTAACAGGAATCATCTTTAGCTATGTCTGAAAATGCACTCCCGTCAGGACGTAAACGCTCTGTCTGGCTTATCGTTGTGCTTATTATTATATTCACTGGCGCTACAGCGGCAGGCGTAAGCTGGTGGTTTCTGCATCAGCAAAAATCAGCCACTGCCGAGCAGAAAGCACCTCCGCCGCCAGAGCCGGTTTTTATGCCGTTGGATACTTTTACCGTTAATCTGGTCAACCCTGACAACGATCCTGACCGGGTACTGTATGTCGGTTTTACTCTGCGTCTGCCGGATGAGGCGACGCGCAGCGAGTTAAATAACTATTTACCAGAAGTACGCAGCAGACTGCTGCTGTTGCTTTCCCGCCAGAATGCGATCGAGCTGGCTCATCAGCAGGGAAAACAGAAACTGGTGGAGGACATTAAACAGGTTCTGAGTACACCACTGGTTCCTGGTCAACCGAATCTGATCGTTACTGATGTTCTGTTCACTGCTTTTATACTGCGATAAATATTATGGGCGATAGCATTCTTTCTCAGGCAGAAATTGACGCACTACTAAATGGTGACAGCGACGGAAGTGAAAAACCCGACGTCGCAGCCGGAGCAGACGGGGATGTCAAACCCTACGATCCTAATACACAGCGCCGCGTTGTGCGGGAACGTTTACAGGCGCTGGAAATTATTAATGAACGTTTTGCCCGCCAGTTTCGCATGGGGCTGTTCAACCTGTTAAGACGAAGCCCGGACATTACGGTTGGTGCAATAAAAATACTTCCTTACCATGAGTTTGCTCGTAATTTGCCAGTACCGACCAACCTGAATTTAATTCACTTGAAGCCACTTCGCGGCACAGCCTTGTTCGTATTTTCGCCAAGTCTGGTCTTTATTGCCGTCGATAACCTGTTTGGCGGTGATGGGCGCTTCCCAACCAAAGTTGAAGGGCGTGAATTTACCCACACAGAACAGCGGGTCGTAAAGCGTATGCTGCGTCTGGCGCTGGAGGCTTACGGCGACGCCTGGAATGCAATCTACAAACTCGATGTTGAATACGTTCGCTCCGAGATGCAGGTAAAGTTTACCAATATCACCACCTCACCTAACGATATTGTGGTGACAACACCTTTTCAAGTTGAAATTGGTTCGCTGACCGGGGAATTTAACATCTGTATTCCTTTCGCAATGATTGAACCACTGCGCGAACTGTTGGTTAATCCCCCACTGGAAAACTCACAGCGGGAAGATCAAAGCTGGCGTGAAACGCTGACCAAACAGGTACAACATTCGGAACTGGAGCTGATAGCCAATTTTGTTGATATTCCTTTGCGCCTGTCACGCATACTCAAATTGCAGCCCGGCGATGTATTACCCATTGATAAACCAGAAAGACTCATTGCTCATGTTGATGGGGTTCCGGTTCTGACTGGTCAGTACGGCACCCTGAACGGGCAATATGCTTTGCGTGTTGAACATTTAATTAACCCCATTTTGAATTCTCTGAATGATGAGGAACAGCCCCATGAGTGACAACAAGAACCCGTCCGAAGGAAAGGAATCAGTGGACGATCTGTGGGCTGATGCATTTAACGAGCAACAGACTGCAGAAAAAAACACAACCAGTACCGACGGTGTTTTCAATACGCTGGATGCACAGGAAGGTATTGGTTCATTGCATGACATCGATCTTATTCTGGATATCCCGGTTAAACTCACCGTTGAACTGGGCCGCACAAAGATGACGATTAAAGAGCTCCTGCGTTTATCACAGGGTTCAGTGGTAGCTCTGGATGGATTGGCCGGCGAACCTCTGGACATACTCATTAACGGGTATCTGATTGCTCAGGGTGAAGTCGTCGTCGTGGCTGATAAATATGGTGTCCGCATTACGGATATCATTACCCCTACCGAACGTATGCGCCGTCTGAGCCGTTAATGCTAACATCACTTCCTTCATCTTCTCAGACCGCACTATCAAGTGTAGCAGCCGAGCCTCCCCTGACCGGCGGTATGCTGCTGACGCAGGTCGGCAGTGTGCTTGGCGGGATCCTGCTGTTTATTCTTTTGATCGCCTGGCTTATGCGTAAACTTGGCTTTGCCCCGCAGACAAAATCAAACAAATTGCTCAAGGTGATCTCAGCATGTCAGGTTGGTCAGCGAGAAAGAGTGGTGATTGTCGAAGTTGATAACAGTTGGCTGGTGTTAGGGGTGACCACGCAAAACGTTACCCTGCTGCATACGCAACCTGCCCAGCCACACGATGTGGCCGAATCCGGGCAGGTAAAACCAACGGAGTTTGCCCGGTTGTTACAAAAAGTATTAAAGCGTCCGGGAAAGCCGGAATGAAAATGACCCAACGTGTATCATCCTGTTTATTGCGCGTATCTCGGTTGCTGGTGTATCCAATTGCAGGTAGTTTGCTGCTTCTGGCTCCTGCTGCTTTTGCTCAGTTACCAGGGTTAGTAAGCCAACCGTTGGCAAATGGCGGACAAAGCTGGACGTTACCGGTTCAGACGTTGGTTCTGCTGACGTCGCTAACATTTATTCCGGCGGCGCTGTTGATGATGACCAGTTTCACCCGGATTATCATCGTGCTTAGTCTGTTGCGCAATGCGATGGGTACCCCCTCGGCCCCGCCTAATCAGATATTACTGGGGCTCAGTCTTTTCCTGACGTTTTTTATTATGTCGCCGGTGCTAACCAATATTTATCAGGATGCCTACCTTCCTTTCAGTCAGGACAAAATCAGCATGGAAGTGGCTATTGAGCGTGGCTCCCAACCTTTACGCGAATTTATGCTGCGTCAAACACGTGAAGCTGATTTAGCTCTTTTTACGCGTCTGGCCAACATCCCTGCACCGGACGGCCCGGAAGCTGTCCCTATGCGAGTACTGTTGCCGTCTTTTGTAACCAGTGAATTGAAAACTGCATTTCAGATCGGCTTTACCGTATTTATTCCTTTTCTCATTATTGATTTAGTGGTTGCCAGTGTTCTGATGGCACTGGGAATGATGATGGTGCCACCGGCTACGGTTTCACTTCCGTTTAAACTGATGCTATTTGTTCTTATTGACGGTTGGCAACTTCTCTTAGGTTCCCTGGCACAGAGTTTTTATAGTTGATGTAAAAAGCAGTTTGGGGAAAAACAATGACACCAGAATCAGTAATGGCTCTCGGTTACGAAGCAATGAAGATTGCATTGTTACTGGCCGCGCCACTTTTGCTTGCAGCGCTGTTTAGCGGATTAATAGTTAGCTTGTTGCAGGCAGCAACGCAAATTAATGAAATGACACTCTCTTTTATTCCAAAAATACTGTCCGTATTTGTTACCATTCTCATTGCTGGCCCCTGGATGCTCACTCTAATCCTTGATTATATGAGAACACTTTTCAGTAACCTGCCAACAATTATCGGCTAGCCATGATTGAATTTGACAGCCAGTCTTATAGTGAATGGATGGTGCAATATTTCTGGCCATTCGTCAGGCTACTGGCGCTGGTGGCAACGGCCCCCGTACTTAGCGAACGCGAAATTAACTTTCGGGTGAAAATTGGCCTGTCCCTACTGATAACTTTTCTCATCGCTCCTCATATTGAGCCTAACTCAACACCTATTTTTTCCGTAGCAGGAATATGGTTACTGCTTCAGCAATTGATTATTGGCATTACTTTGGGATTAACCATGCAGTTGGCTTTTGCTGTTTTTCGGCACGCTGGAGAAGTGATTGGCCTGCAAATGGGATTATCTTTCGCTACCTTTTTCGATCCATCTGGCGGCCCGAACATGCCCGTATTAGCCAGGTTTCTGAATCTGCTGGCAATGTTGCTGTTTCTCACCTTTGATGGGCATCTGTGGCTTATATCTATGCTATCCGATAGTTTTCATACCCTGCCGATTGGCAGCGGGCAATTAAATGCCAATGTTTTTTTATCGGTAGCCAGAGCTGGCAGTATCATCTTTATTAATGGACTAATGCTGGCTCTGCCCGTCATTACATTGCTGCTGATGATTAACCTGGCGCTCGGTATACTAAACCGTGTTTCTCCGCAGCTGTCTGTCTTTGTTATTGGTTTTCCCGTCACCTTGACCATAGGGATATTAACCATAGGGTTATTGCTTCCGTTAGTTGCCCCGTTTGCCGAACACGTATTCGGTGAAGTCTTCGATTTGCTGGCAAATATATTGTCAGACTTACCGTCTTGATAATAATTAGAGTAAAAAAAAGTGTGTCATCATTAACGATGACACACATAAAAAATGTGCCCGGTTTTTAGCACATTTAAATTGCTTGAACGTTTTATCCGTTAATCTGGAATAATGATAAATCTTTCATACCAGAGAAAGCTTGCAGCGCAGCCTGTAATGTTGTCTGCTGTAAAATATAGTCAGAATAGGTTGAGATTAGATCAGCCCCGACTAATGACTCCATCCGATCCGAATATAAAATATCACGCGAACTACCAATCGTATTCAGCGTGGTCAACTCGTTAATTTTACTTCCCACCTCTGCCTGTACAGTGAGCACATTATCCAACGAATTACTGAGTCCGCGATTAGCCTTGTCCATCAGAGCAGTATAGGCCTCGGAATCTGCCTCTGTACTTTCATTCAAAGGCATATTCAGGGCTTCCAGCGCATAATCAATGGTATTGAAGATATTACTTTCACTGGCGGAGCCATCAGGTTCCCCAGTGAAACCGGCCGCCAACGTCATAAATATGCTGCTGCCGGTATTACCGGTAGTCAGTGTACGGCTCGCATCCACTTGCAGACTTATCGCCGTATCACCACCAACGTAACTGACGTTGCCATCCGCATCGACGGAAAAAGGCGCGCTATCTGTTGCATAACCGGCAAAAATATAATTACCGTTGCTGTCTGTACTGTTGGCCAAAGACACTAATTGATCTTTATATCCTTGTAATTCAGTAGCCATTGATTGGCGATCCGCATCACTGTAGGTAGTATTGCCCGCCTTCACCACCAGGGTCTGAATACTTTGCACTACATCAACAACCTGATCCAGTATGGTGCTTTCCAGATTTAAACTGCTTGATGCGCTTGAACGCGCCGCCGTATATTGGCTGCTGGCTGCCTGAGTCTGCGCCAAAATAACTGCCTGAGAAGACGCTATCGGATCGTCCGATGGCGAATTAACTCTCTTTTCTGACGCCATCTGTAGCGCGGTTTTCTGGAACTTGCTATTCGCATCGTTAATATTATTAATTAAAGTCTGGTAACTATTCGTTGTGCTAAGACGCATCGGATCGTCCTCTTGCTAAATTTATGCTCTAAATGGACGGAGAATCAGTTATTTACTGCCGCCAGTAATGAATCAAATATAGTACTTGCGGTAGACAGTACCTTCGCATTGGCAAGGTAATACTGCTGGTAACGCGTCAAATCGATATATTCTTCATTCAGATCAACGCCTGAAATAGACTGCTGCCTCTCGGTAAGCTGATCGACGATGTTGGATTGAACCGTCCTGTTGGTTTCCGCACTCTGCGCCTTGACGCCAATATCACTGACTAAAGAAGCATAAGCATCATTAAAGGTCGCATTACCGCCAACCAGGTTTTGATTTTGCAAATTCAATAGTTTCAACGCGTTGGTATTATCGCTTTCCCCACCGCCACTACCTGCGGCAACCAGCGCGACATCCGTTACGCTGACGGATAAACTGTTGATGACATCGCTTACGGTGTTAACGATAAAAGTGTCATCTTCCGACGCACTACCGCTTACCGTCACCGTCAGACCATCAAAACTTAACGTTGTATTGCCGTCACCGTCAGTGCCGCTGGTCGCGGCCACACTGGCATTATCTGACACACGGGTTACTTGCCAGGCTGAACCATCATAGCTTAATGAATAATCGCTGGCTTTAACCGCGCTGGTATCCGTATAGGCGGCGGATAACGTGGCGGCACCGCTGTTCTTCGTGCTGCTCATCACGCTGGGGGAAGCAAAGCTGAAAAAGTCAGTTCCCGCGTCACCGTTTAAATCTACCCCGGCACTGTGCTGAATATTAAAGCTATCCGCCAGGGTCAATGCAACCAGCCCAAGTTGATTACGCGTACTATCCAGCACGTCAGTGCGGAATGATAATAATCCGCTGATGCTGCCGCCAGTCAGGGTTCCCTCATCAATCTCGACCGGATCACCGATACCATTATCATAAGCAACCGTGATACGGGATGTATCTGTACTGGAGGCGACCGCAGATAACTTATAAGCCGTATCACCCTGAACCAAAGTCTGGCCATTTGAAAGACTGACATTAATAACATTGCTGTCCTGAGTACTGACCGTTACGCCAACCAGCTTATTCAGGTTATCGATTAATAGATCGCGCTGATCCAACAAGTCATTTGCCGAATTCCCACTGCTGCCCAGACGGGTTATTTGCTGGTTAATATCAGCAATTTGCGTAGCATAGTTATTAACCAAATCAATATTTGTCGACAGTTGCTGATTAATCGCGCTATCCATATCGCGCAGATAGGTATCCGCACTGACAAACTGGTTGACCAAACTTTCCGCGCTGCTGATTACCGTCTGGCGTGCTGAAGTATCACTGGCATTTTCCGTCAATGACTGTAAACCGGAGAAGAAGGAAGACATCATGGTGGAAAGGCTGTTTTCACTATCGGACAGCAAGTTATCCACTTGAGAAATTTGCTCATAATAAGCATTGGTTGACTCGTAGCTGGCCGTCGATGCACGCAACTGCGCAACAACCAGAGCGTCATAAGCACGTTCAACCGACAAAATCGTCACGCCAGTACCAACCGAACCATAGCTGGTCAAAGTACCCGCACTTTCCGCCAGTTTGACGTTCTGACGGTTATAACCATCGGTGCTAGAGTTGGCAATATTATTTGATGTGGCACTTAACGCAAGATTTGCCGCCTTCAGGCCTGAAGATGCAATATTAATTAAAGAACTGGCCATTATATTTCCTTCTTCTGCCATCGGGGGAGACCCGATAACGCTTCGTCTATTCTATTTATCGGCGTTCAGGAGTGAAACTTGAGGGAGACTCAGGTAAAGATAGCGATAAAAATTTAAAATAAAGTGTTTAAATCATGTGTATAAGCCTGCGCCGCTTTTTGGGCTGAACTACGAATTTGTTCAATAATCTGCACCAATTTCGCACCATAATTCGGATCCGTCGCATAGCCTGCTTTCTGTAACGCATAGGCCCCCTGTTCCGCACTATTAGCATTCAACACATCTTTGTAGCGGGAGTTTTTTGTCAGCAGAGTAATATAGTCGTTTATTGCGTGCAGATAGGAATCGTACACTCTGAAATCCTGCTTCAATTTATAAGGCTGGCCGTTCTTATATTCCGTGGTCATGACAGACGCAACATCACCGTCCCAGCTACTACCTGCTTTCACACCAAAAATGTTGTGGCTGGTTTTTCCGTCACTGGTCATAATTTCTCGTTTTCCCCATCCGGATTCCAGTATCGCCTGAGCCATAATAAGGTGATGTGGTATGCCGCTCTGCAAGCTGGCAATCATCGCCGGAATAGACAGACGATCAGAAAAAGACGCATTGGTAGCCGAATCCGAATAACCTGCAACCGAATTTTGCTTTGAGTCGGTTTCCGGCTGAGTACGACGAAAAAATTCACCGATAAGGGCTGGCGGCATGGCGGCACTCGCCAGCCGTTCCTGCCCCAGCGGCATGGGGGTTTTGCCAACTTGTTCGTCTGGCTCGGTAGCCGCATGATGGCTCAATTGTTTAACCATCATATCCGCCAGCCCCAAACCTTTTGCCGACAAATTCTGGGCAACCTGCTGATCATACATGCTGGTGTACATACGTGTTTGATCGCTGCTCAACAACCCATCCTGAGGAAGAGTATTACGCATACTCTTCAACATCATATTGACGAACAGTCCTTCAACCTGCTGGGCCACTTTGTGCAGTGCGCCGGGGGTATTCTGTACGGCCTCACGGCGTAATCCATTCACGGATTGTACATCGTAGGCTGCCGAGGCCTGATCCATCAGGTTGCCGGACGGTAACATCAGATAATCTCCACATCGGCTTTCAGGCATCCGGCACTGTGCATTGCCTGTAGGATTGACATCAGATCCATCGGCGTTGCCCCCAGCGCATTCATCGCACGTATAACATTATTTAAATTAGCGCTGGCGTTGACACGCTGTAGGGAGCCCCCTTCCTGTCGGACAGAGATTTCGGTCTGTTGCGTTACCACCGTCTGACCGCCGGCCAAAGGCGCATTCGGCTGGCTGACGGCCTGCTGATTGTCCACGACAACAGAGAGGTTGCCCTGCGCCACCGCACAGGAATCCAGCATGACACTCCGGTTCATGACAACGGAACCCGTACGGGAATTGATAATAACTTTGGCATCTATTTCCCCTACGTCTACACGGATATCCTGTATCTGCGCCAGAAAACGAACCTGCTGGCTATTGTTTTGCGGCAGCACGACTTCCACCGTACGTCCATCCAGCGCCTGAGCGCTACCAATGCTGTTCTGACGGTTGATTGCGTCACTGATACGCTGGGCAAGACTAAAATCTTCCTGCTTCAGTTGCAGAGTAATCCGGTTTGAATTACCAAATGTGTTGGGAAGTTCTCTCTCGATAATCGCACCGTTATTAATCCTACCGCCGGAAAGCTGGTTAACCTTCACCTGGCTTCCACCTGACGACGCCCCGGCGCCGCCAACCAAAAGGTTACCCTGAGCCAGGGCATAAACTTGGTTGTCAACCCCCTTCAACGGCGTCATCAGCAGGGTTCCCCCACGCAGGCTCTTTGCCGAGCCAAGTGAAGAAACCACTACGTCAATTTTTTGTCCGGCACGGGCAAAAGCCGGGTAGTTAGCCGTTACCATTACCGCCGCAACGTTTTTCAACTGCATATTTGTCCCGCTGGGTACGGTAATACCGAGCTGAGAGAGCATATTGGTCAGACTTTGCGTGGTAAATGGGGTCTGGGTAGTCTGATCGCCTGTTCCATCCAGACCGACCACCAGACCATAACCAATAAGCGGGTTATCACGCACACCCTGGATGTCAACCAGATCACGCAACCGCTCTGCCGATACGGATGAAATCAGCGCCAGCATAAAAAATAAGCTCATAACCAGTTGGCGGTACATTGACATAATTAACCTCTTAGAATGGTGCAATGTTAAGGAAGAATCGTTGCAGCCATCCCATGTTCTGCGCTTCGTTAATATAGCCTTTACCTACATATTCAATTCTGGCATCAGCTACCTGGGTTGATACCACGGAATTGCTTCCTGTGATGGTCCTTGGATTCACGATGCCGGAAAACCGGATATATTCAGCGCCCTGATTAATGGCAATCTGCTTTTCCCCTATCACTTTCAGATTGCCATTGGTCAGAACATCACTGACTGTCACAGTGATCGTTCCTGAAAACGTATTCTGCGCACTGGCCCCGCCTGCCCCTTCAAAATCGCTTGTGCCCGATGCTGCCAGATCGGCTTTGCCATTGCCAAGCAACCCGTTTAATGAACGCGGTACGGTCGTCAAGCCAACGGATGAAGAACCATCACGGCTGGCATTCGCCGATGAACTTTTACTTGCGCTGACATTTTCCTGCAAAGTAATGGTCAAGATATCCCCAACGTTCCGGGGCCGACGATCTTCAAATAATGGCTGATAACCATAGTTCATCGGCTGTACAGACTGAAAAATAGAACCATTGGTAGCATACAACTGAGCGGGCGCAGGCGACGCGCTGGTTTCACCTTCCACCAACGACTTATGCGGGATGTATGCGCATCCGGTCAGAATCATCGTCGCCAGTAACGGCCAGCTTAGTCGCCTTTGCCATAATAAAGGCTTTGAAGTCCAACAACACAACATGCTTAACCTTATGTTCTTTTTGTGCCAGGGATTAATTCAGAGCTGTGTTAAGCGTTGCAACATAGCATCGGAGGTCGATACGGCTTTGCTGTTAATTTCATACGCACGTTGAACCTGGATCATATCGACCAGTTCCTCAGCAACGTTGACGTTTGAGGTTTCAACATAGCCCTGATACAGCAGCCCTGCACCATTTTGCCCCGGCGTTGATTCGGTCGGCGCACCGGAACTTTCCGTTTCCTGGTACAGATTTTCACCCAGACTTTGCAGCCCGGTAGGGTTAATAAATGTACTGAGCGTCAGTTGACCAACCTGGTTGGCTGCCGTTTGTCCCTGTAGCGTTACGCTGACGACGCCATCGCGTGCTACCGTCATGGTTAAGGCGGTATCCGGTATGGTAATGGCAGGCTGTACCATATAACCGCTGGATGTCACCAGTTGGCCGTTGGAATCAAGCTGAAAAGAGCCATCACGCGTGTATGCCGTGGTGCCATCCGGTAACTGAATCTGGAAAAAACCCTGACCATTGATAGCAACATCTTTGCTGTTTTCGGTTTGCTCCAGATTGCCCTGACTGTGTAAGCGTTCAGTCGTCACCGGGCGGACGCCCGTACCTAACTGTAAACCAGAGGGCAATGTGGTTTGCTCCGATGACTGAGCTCCCGGCTGACGGACGGTCTGATACAGCAGATCCTCAAATACCGCCCGCTGTCTTTTAAACCCATTGGTACTCACGTTCGCCAGGTTGTTGGAAATAACATCCATATTGGTTTGTTGAGCATCAAGCCCTGTTTTGGCAATCCAGAGGGAGCGGATCATAATGTTTCCTTAATAGAAAATTTAGCTGATAGCCAGCAACTGGTTAGCACTTTGGGCATTTTGATCAACGCTGCTGATAATTTTCATCTGCATCTCAAAACGTCGGGAATTGCCAATCATGTCGACCAGAGTATTGACGGTGTTCACATTGCTTCCTTCCAGTACGCCGGGCATAACTCTGACCGCGTCATCGTTTGGCAGCGCGTTACCTGCCTGCTGACGTGCAGCCTCGGTCAAATGAAAGAGGCCATCATCACCGCGAACCAGTTGCTGCGGATCAGAGCTCACTAACTTCAACGCCCCGACCTGGGCAATCGTGTTGGGATCATCACCATCCCCCAAAGAAGAAATCGTTCCGTCCGCCGCGATAGAGATACTTGCCTGAGTCGGCACGGTCAGCGGGCCAGCATCACCAACAACGGGATAACCCTGAATCCGCAACTGCCCCGTCGCATCAACCTGAATGGCGCCGTTGCGCGTATAGGCTTCTTCACCATTCGGCAACTGTACTGCAAGCCAGCCCTGATCCTGCAAGGCAACATCCAGAGAACGCGCAGTGTAGTTCAACGGCCCCTGAGACATATCGGCGGTTGGCGTTGATGCCACCACCAGCGTCCGCGTTTGCAATGTCGGCCCTTCTACCGGAACCGCACGCATAGCGGTTAACTGCGCCCGAAAGCCTGGCGTGGACGAATTAGCCAGATTATTGGCAATAACCGAGTGCTGTTCCAGCGTTTGGCTGGCAGCCCCCATAGCAGTGTAAATTGCGTGATCCATAAAGCTATCCTGTACGTTTTATTAACGCAGGTTCACCAGCGTGTTCAGAATGGCGTCCTGGGTTTTAATCGTCTGCGCGTTCGACTGGTAGTTACGTTGAGCAACGATCATGTTGACCAGTTCAGCGCTTAGATCGACGTTTGACGACTCCAACGCACCACTGGTCAGTGAACCGAATACCCCGACGCCCGCAGTACCGACAATCGCCGCACCTGAAGAGGCCGTTGACGACCAGACATTATCCCCTTCAGCTTTCAAACCCTGCGGATTGGCAAAGCTTGCCATAACGATCTGCCCCAGTAACTGGGTTTGCCCGTTGGAATAGGTGCCGGTGATGGTGCCATCGCTATTGATGGTGTAAGAAGAGAGGCTGCCAGCCATATAACCATCCTGAGTTGAACTGCTGATGGTGCTGGCACTGGCGCTTTGCTGGGTTGTGCCGGTGAACGAAATGGCAAAGGTGTTGTCATCTGAGCCGTTAATCCCATTGGTGGCGACGTTCAGTTCTGTCGTTCCGGTTAACATACCGCTACCGTCAAAAGTCAGCGTACCTAATGTCTGGGGTTCCGCCGCCGCATCGCTGCTGTCAACACCATAAACGTTCCAGGTATTATCGTTCGTTTTAGCAAAATACAGGTTAACGTTGTGGGTGTTGCCCTGACTGTCATAGGTGGTCAGCGTGCGTGAATAGCTATAGGTACTGGCATCCGTTGCATCAAACGTTGTACCGGCAGGTATTGTATCGGCGCTGGAGTTCAGGTTGAGTACCATGCTTGCGCTGTTGGTGGCGTTGGCAGCGATATCGCCGGAGGGGATATTGATCGCCGTAGGTTCAGCGCCGGTATTTATGGTCGGCGGCGTACCCGTTGCTGCATAACCCGTCAGGTAATAACCACTGCTGTTAACAATATTGCGCTCACTATCCAGTGAAAGTTCACCATTACGTGAGTAGTAAACCGAACCATTTTCATCGGTCATACGGAAAAAGCCAGTACCGGCGATGGCCACATCCAGCCCCCGATCGGTAGACTCAACCGTACCATCACCAAAATCCTGACTGACTGACGCCACTTTGACCCCCAGACCAACCTGGGAAGACGCAAAAATATCGGCAAAGGATACCGATGCAGCTTTAAAACCGGTTGTTTCCGAGTTGGCAATGTTGTTACCAATCACATCCAAATTGCTGGATGCCGCATTTAAACCACTAATCGCCTGTGAAAAACCCATAGCAGGGCACCTCTTGAATAAAGTAAGTTACGCAAAACACTGTGGTTATCTACACCCAGCGCAGAGAGATAAAAATCAAATAATCTGTTTAACATCGCTAAGTGTTGCGGTTCCCGACAGGCCCAGATTGAGCGTGGCGGTATCTGAACTCGTATTGACGCCATAAACCAGCGCATATTTGAGCGGTGTAGCCACCACGCTGCTTCCAGATGACGACGTAGCCGTCACCGTATAGCTGTAGCTGCCTTCCGCAACGGCGGCGCCGGTGTCATCCGTGCCATCCCAACTGTAAGTCTGAACACCTGCGCTTTGTTCTCCTAGAGTAACGGTACGCACAGTACTGCCACTTGAATCTTTGATGGCCACCGTCACGTTGCTGGCCGCATTGTCCAGTTCAATACCAAATGGCGTAACCGAACTGCTCTCCCCAACCACAATACTGTTGCCAGATATCAGCACGCCATGACCAATCAGGGTTGATGCTTGTAACGTCTGGCTGGTGTCCAGTTGTCCAGAAATCGACCCCAGTGTAGTGTTGAGTTTCTCAATACCATTAAGCGTACTAATTTGCGCCAACTGACTGGTTAACTGACTGTTATCCATAGGATTGGTGGGATCCTGATTTTGTAATTGCGCCACCAGTAACGTCAGAAACTGACTTTGGAGATCTGAACTGCTGTTGCCTGTTGATGACGATGTAGTGGTAACCGTACTGGAATCGGTTGACTCATTAACTGAAATAGCAATGCTCATTTCCCCTCCGTTACTGCCCTAATGTCAGCGTTTTCTGCATGAGTGTTTTTGTTGTGTTCAGGACTTCCACATTAGCCTGATAACTTCTTGAGGCTGAAATGGAGTTAACCATTTCGGCAGTAACATCAACATTTGGCATACGAACATAGCCCCGTTCGTCAGCAAGTGGATTGCCAGGTTGATAGACCAGTTTGTCAGGCGACGGATCGTCAACAATGCTGTCTACCCGAACGCCGCCGATGTCCTGACCTGCAGGCGCAGCCACTTTGAACACTACCTGTTTTGCACGATATGGCGTACCATCAGGACCGGTAACGCTGTCAGCATTGGCCAGATTACTGGCGCTCACGTTCATACGCTGCGATTGTGCCGTCAGTGCCGAACCTGAAATTTCGAAAATATTGAGTAATGACATAGGTCGTTATTTATCCTGTAATACTGACGTCATACCTTTAATCTGTCCGCTCAAAACGGTAAGACTGGTTTGATAACGCAGGCTATTATCAGCAAAGTTGGTTCTTTCCCGGTCCATATCGACCGTATTGCCATCTAATGCAGGCTGATCAGGTACCCGATACAACAGATCCAGTAAGGGTGGCGATGATGTCTGCGCGGGTATGTGCCGGGATGATGTCACCGAGAGAGAAAGCCCTGAACCGGATGCTCTGCCTTGCTCAATAGCTTTGGTTAGCTCCGTGGAAAAATCAATATCGCGTGCCTGATAACCTGGCGTATCCGCATTAGCAACATTGCCAGCCAGGATCTCCTGGCGCTGCGCACGTAAATTCAGTGCTTCTTGTTGAAAGCGTAAGGCCGCATCAAGTTTGTCCAGCATCTCTCTAATTTCTCCACAGGAATTCACGTCAGCAGACACTACCCAGTGCAGGTAGCATAAACGGGATAGAGATAGCCTTATCGCTGGAATAAGCGGGAAATGAGTAGCTAATTTCCCGATTGGCCTGGCTGGTGAAAAGGTAAACTTACCACCGTGGAATATATTCCTGACGGCGTTGTAAAGCTGATTAGGACGTTAAATCAATTAACGAGGGCAAATGATGGGGGGCAAGCGGCTGGTTTGGTTTAACGGCGTTTTAGCTTTACTGACGGGTATGTCAGTCTTCGCCAGTGAACCATCATCGCAGGTATTATCCTCGCAAATAGAAACATTTATCCGTCAGCAGATTACTATTCCTGTTGAGCATATTGATGTGAAGATAAAAACCCCCGCGTCCAGCTTGTCAAACTGCTCCGCGCCGCTGTTTGCCCTCCCTTCTCGTAATAAAATATGGGGAAATCTGAGCATTAGAGTCACCTGTGGCTCTGACAAATATTTTGTGCAGGCCAGCGTTCAGGTAACGGGCGATTATCTTGTGGCCACGCGTCCCATTCCTGCCAAACATGAAATCAGCATGGATGATATAAAATGGCAGCGGGGTAGGATCGACACCTTCCCCACCATGCCAGTAACCGCTCTCGATCAGGTTCTTGGTTCTGTCAGTCAACGGATGATCGGCACCGGACAACCACTGCAGGCAAAAATGTTCCGTCAGCCGTGGGCGGTCAAATCCGGGCAAACGGTACAGGTCATCGCCAGTGGAGCCGGTTTTAGTATCAGTAGTGAAGGTAAAGTGATGAATAACGCGGTATTGAATGATAAAGTCAGGGTCAGAATGAATTCTGGTCAGATAGTCAACGGCTCAGTAGAAGCTGACGGTACCGTTAAGGTTGCGTTATAAATAATTAAAGATTTTGCTCAGTTAGCCGATAGACAATCATAACACCCGTTGCCTGTTTGCCAAACGACCTGAGAGGACATCATGAGTATCGATAGTACACGCCCGATATCCGGGGTAAAATCTGTTCAAAGTCAGGATGCAGATTTAACCCCTCATGCCAAAAGCAAGACCAGTCATGCGTCTGTACAGAGTACGGCTACCAGTGAAACGCAGGTAAATCTCAGTAACGCTCAGGCGCAGCTCACTCAATCAAGTGAACTGGATATCAATATTGAGAAAGTTGAAAATTTGAAACAGGCTATCCGTAACGGCGAATTAAAGGTTGATACCAGTAAGATAGCGGATGCACTGATTGCAGAAGCACAGTCGGGAATAGACCGATGATGGCTGAGTCAACGATGGACATGTTTGACATTTTAACCCGCATACAAGATTCCCTGCACCAGCTTGACGACATATTGATTCAGGAACAGCAAGAGTTGAGTGCAGCTCGCGTTAATGCCGCTTTTTTGCATCGTTTAACTGAAAATAAAAATGAACAGTTGTCTACTCTCAGTCATTTTGACAAGTTACGAATTCAGATGGAGCAAACACTCTCCATTTACGCGCCTTACGATCAGGATCCAGAACTCAATAATTGCTGGCTGGCTATTCAGCGTCAGACCCGCCATCTGAGCCAAAATAATCACCGTAATGGCCTTCTGCTAGAACAACATTTAAAACATACGCAAGATGCGCTCGGTTTTTTGGAAAAGAAAAACCAACCAAACCTCTATGGACCGGATGGTCAGTCGCACCGTCAGGGAAACAAGCTGGGCCGAAAATTTGGCGTTTAGGTTGTGTGATGAATTTTTAAAACAACGCGTTAATTCCGCTCACGATAATTCACCAATACCTGGTAGTGAAGCACACGTACCGGCGGTCTTATCGCCCCTTTCCCCGGCAACATATATAAAAAATAGAGTGGGTTATTGGCATCAACCCCTTGCAAAGCCTGAGTCCTCCCACTTGCTCCATCCAAAGGAACACAAAGCCCCGGTGTGCATAAGGCGACCCGCAACCCTGATGGAGAAGACGTCAACAACTTATAATTCCAGTGAACGGAGGTCATTATCCTGCCAGCGGGTAGCCCCCCTTGAGGGCGCATAACCGAAGATGACGTGGGTATTCCACGCTGACTTATCACTGTATTTGCGCCGCTGCCATCCCAGCTACCGTCGACGGCCAGACTGGCTTGCATAAACAGCAGTAACAGCAGCACATACAGCTTTGTCATTTCGTTGCACCAATCACCGATGTCATGTGTATCTGGCGATTATCACTAATTTCCTGGTTCGACAAAACCACCAGTCGCGGCACATTACGGCGTAAAAAACGTGCTAACAACGGACGCAGAGCATGATTAACCAACAAAACAGGTGGAGCATTGAGCGTTTCCTGTTGTTGCACGGCCTGCTTTGCCTGTTCCAACACACGGTCGGCCAGACCTGGCTCTAATCCTCCTCCATTTTGCAGCGCCTGCAGCAATATTTTCTCCAGGCCGAAATCCAGACCAATTACCTGTATTTCATCCTGCCCTGGGAACCATTGTTGGGTAATAGCTCGTCCTAAAGCAACACGAACAACCACTGTCAGCTCATTTGGATCTTTTTGCACCACCGCATGTTCTGATATGGTTTCAATAATTGTTCGCATGTCTTTAATCGAGACCCGTTCAGCCAGCAAATTCTGCAGTACCTTATGCAAGACAGTGAGCGTCACGACGCCAGGAATAAAATCCTCTGTCAGCTTTGGCATCTCTTTGGTAACCCGCTCCATCAACTGCATGGCCTCCTGCCGGCCAAATAGTTCACTGGCATTTACTGTAATCAGGTGATTAAGATGCGTAGCCACCACCGTGCTTGCCTCAACCACGGTGAATCCCTGAGCCTGCGCTTGTTCTTTCAATGCACTATCGATCCACACAGCAGGCAAACCAAAGGCCGGATCCTGAGTGACATCCCCCGGCAGCTTCCCAATTGCGTTGCCTGGGTTAATCGCCATCCAACGGCCGGGGTGTGACTCGCCTTGCCCAATCTCAACCCCGTTCATCAGGATACGATATCCCGCTGGCTGTAATTCCAGATTATCGCGGATATGTATAACGGGTGGTAGATACCCCATTTCCTGAGCAAACTTCTTACGAATGCTCCGGATTCTGCCCAGCAGTTCACCGTTTTGCTGAGAGTCAACCATGGGAATCAACCGATATCCCACCTCCATACCCAGAGGATCTTCTAACTGAACATCCGCCCAACTGGCCTCAACAATCGGCTGGTTTTGTTTGACCACCGGCTCTGAAGTATCAGAGGAAGTATCCGCCGCCGTTTCACCTCTCATCCACCAGGCCAAAGCCAGTAGCGCGGTGGTAAACAGCAGGAATACAAAATTGGGCATCCCCGGCACCATACCAATCAAGCCCAACACCGCAGCACTTAATATCATCACGCGGGGGTTGTTAAACAGTTGGGTTACCATCTGCTGGCCGACATCCTGATCGGTACTGACCCGTGTCACAATGACACCAGCCGCCGTCGAGATCACCAGCGCGGGGATCTGCGCCACCAGACCGTCGCCAATGGTCAACAGCGTGTAGCTCTCTGCCGCGTGGGCTAGTGGCATATCATGCTGAAGCATCCCGACCATCAGTCCGCCAACAATGTTGATGACCATAATCATCAATCCGGCAATGGCATCACCACGAACGAATTTGCTGGCGCCATCCATCGAACCATAAAAGTCTGCTTCCTGCGTTACTTCCGCACGGCGTTTTTTCGCTTCATCTTCGCCGATCAATCCTGCATTGAGATCGGCATCGATAGCCATTTGCTTGCCGGGCATACCGTCCAGCACAAAACGCGCTCCCACTTCAGCGATACGTCCTGCGCCTTTGGTAATCACCATAAAGTTGATCAGAACCAGAATAATGAATACCACAATACCAATGGCAAAATTTCCACCGACCAGAAAGTGCCCGAATGATTCGACCACTTTACCGGCAGCAGCCGTTCCGGTGTGACCTTCCAGCAAAATAATACGCGTTGAAGCGACATTCAACGACAAACGCAGCAAAGTGGAAAACAGCAGAATGGTCGGAAATGCGGCAAATTCCAGGGTGCGCTGGGTAAACATTGCCACCAGCAATACCATAATCGATAAGGCTATGTTAAAGGTAAACAACAGATCCAGAATAAAGGGGGGAAGCGGTAATACCATCATCGACAAAATCAGCAGGATCAGGATCGGCCCCGCCAGAATTTGCCATTGCGTACTTTTAAAATTACTGGGTAAGCGCAGCAATGCGGCCAGATTAGCCATCAATATCGTTCTCTCTCACAAAGTCCAGAGCATCTGGCACAGGTAAACGTTCAGGTTTTCGTGGTATTAGGCCACCCTCGCGCCGCCAGCGACGAAGTTGGTAGACCCATGCCAGCACTTCAGCCACTGCGGCATATAATTCGGCAGGAATATGCTTTCCCACATCGGAATGGCGATACAGCGCCCGCGCCAGCGGCGGTGCCTCAAGCACCGGAACCCGATGTTCCGCCGCAATTTCACGGATACGCAAAGCAATATCGCCCGCTCCTTTTGCCAACACCTTGGGTGCATTCATTTTCTTTTCATCGTATTGCAGCGCCACCGCATAATGCGTCGGGTTGGTAACAATGACATCAGCTTTAGGTACATCTGCCATCATGCGACGCTGGGCCATGGCGCGCTGCTGCTGACGAATACGTCCTTTCACATGCGGATCACCTTCATGTTCCTTATGTTCATCACGTATTTCTTGTTTTGTCATACGTAATTTTTTGATGTGGCTCCAGATTTGCCAGAACACATCAAATGCTACCATAGGGATAAGTCCCATCAGGATAAACAGCCCGCACACGCTAATCAGATTAAGCGCATTACCCAGCGCGACCACCGGCGGCTCACTAATCAGGCGCAGCATCTGCGGCCAGTTATGCCAGAGAAACCAGGCTGTTATCCCCCCCACCATGGATGATTTCAGTATCCCTTTGAATAACTCAGCCAATGCCTGACTGGAGAAAATTCGCTTCAAGCCGGTTAGTGGGTTCAGCTTCGTCAAATCGAACTTAAACGATTTGGTACTGAACAAAAGCCCCCCAAGCAACATAGGGGCCGACAGTGCAACCAGCATCGCACCACACATGATCGGCAGCAACGCAATTACTGCATGTTTAAGCAACCGTCCAATCTGCCGCAACATCTGCTTGTCATCATCGATAATCGAGTGGTTAAAATACAACCCATCCGCAATCATCGCGGCCAGTTTCCTGGCCATCACGTCTCCGCCCATCCACAGTATTGCTACCCCTACGACCAGCATCAGAATAGAAGTCAATTCACGGGAACGGGGGATCTGGCCATCTTCTCGCGCCTTCTCCTCTTTGTGGGGAGTGGGGGATTCTGTTTTTTCCAGATCGCTATCTTCAGCCACTGCAGCGTTCCTGTCATTACTACTTGGGATAGGGATTTGTTGCCTAGCATGACAAATATGGAAAAACTTTATGGCTGGAACAACGGGAAGAACTTACGTTTCTTTAACGGATAGTCGGTCGGTATTTCGGGGAAGAAAAACGATCTAACTATTTATGACCGGATAAAACGGCCATAAATAGCTAAAAATTACAAACGTGCAAGTGGCATCACCGTCATACACGTCAAGCTGATTGGAAGAACTAGAACCCAAGGCTATCTAGCAAGTCGTCCACCTGATCCTGATTAGATACCACCCCTGCTGCGCTTTTATCCACTTGTGGGCCATTTAACAGGCCGTCATTGGCACGTTTGGCCGAGGCGGGTTTTTCAGGCATGTTTTCCAGTAGCACCATAAGCAACTGTTTCTCAATTTCCTGAATAACATCCATCATACGCTTGATGACCTGACCAGTAAGATCCTGGAAGTCCTGCGCCATCATAATTTCCAACAGTTGCGCATTGGTAAACGAGGTATGCTGTGGGACATCCTCAAGGTAACTACGCGTATCGGTCACTAACTCACGGGCATCAGCCAACTCAATGGGATTTTCAAACCATTGATCCCAACGATCCTTCAGTGATTTGGCATCAGCTTCCAACTGATTCTGACGCGGCTGTGCGGCTTCAACACAACTTAGCGCCCGCTCTGCCGCCTGGGCCGTCATTTGGACAACATAATCAAGACGATCGCGGGCATCAGGTATTGCTTCTGCTGCTTCTGCAATCGCGTTGTCCAATCCTAACTCCCGCAGACTGTCACGCAGCATACGGGTCAATTGACCAATACGAGAAATAATTTCAGTGGCCGAAGCAGTGTCATTCACCGGCGGCATCGGATGTGGCATCGTCATAAGATCCCCTTACATACCCAATTTTTCGAAAATCTTACTCAGCTTCTCTTCCAGGATAGCAGCAGTAAATGGTTTAACGACATAGCCACTGGCACCAGCCTGTGCTGCGGCGATAATATTTTCCTTTTTTGCTTCCGCCGTCACCATCAACACGGGAAGTTTCGACAGCGAAGCATCAGCACGAATTGTTTGCAACAGCTCCAAACCATCCATATTGGGCATATTCCAGTCGGAAATAACGAAATCGAAAGCACCGGAACGAAGCTTGTTGAGCGCATCAGCGCCATCCTCAGCTTCCTCTACATTATTAAAGCCCAGCTCCTTTAGTAGGTTGCGAACAATTCGGCGCATTGTCGAAAAATCATCCACTACTAAAAACCTGAGTTCTTTGTCGGCCATACCTACTCCTAAAATATTTATTGCTCACCGGGAGCTGCTTATATACGTAATGCCTGTCCGGCAGAAATTTGTGCCAGCATCCGCTGGCTAACCTGGTGCAAATCCACCACTTCGTCGACGCCCCCTATAGCGATAGCCTCGCGTGGCATACCAAACACCACACAACTTGCTTCGTTTTGTGCCAGAGTATAGGCACCGGCCTGATGGAGCTCCAACATACCGGCAGCTCCGTCATTTCCCATACCCGTAAGAATGACCCCTACCGAATTCCGCCCGGCATACTGTGCAACCGAACGGAATAACACATCAACTGATGGACGGTGGCGGTTAACCGGTGGGCCATCATTTAAGCGTACCTGATAGTTTGCACCACTGCGTGCTAGTTCAAGGTGCCGTGCCCCTGGAGCGATATAGGCATGTCCAGGTAAAACACGTTCCCCATCCTCGGCTTCTTTCACTGTAATCTGGCATAACTTATTTAGACGTTCAGCAAAAGATCTGGTAAATCCCGGCGGCATATGCTGCGTAATCAGCAATGCTGGGCTTGTCGGCGGCAGAGGCTGTAATACATGGCGTATCGCCTCTGTTCCTCCTGTTGATGCGCCTATGGCGATTAATTTCTCACTGCTCAGTAATGGCATATGTTGCATAACCGCCATAGGCTCATGAACCTGACTACGCTGTGGTAGTCTCGCCTTAGCAGCCATGCGAATTTTTTCAGCAATAAGTTCGCTGTATGCCAGCATTCCTTCGCGAATACCTAACTGCGGTTTTGTTACAAAATCAATGGCCCCCAGTTCCAAAGCTCGTAGTGTGATTTCTGAGCCTTTTCCTGTCAGGGATGACACCATCACAACCGGCATTGGACGCAAGCGCATTAATTTTTCCAGAAAATCCAATCCATCCATACGCGGCATTTCAACATCCAGCGTTAATACCTGTGGATTAAATTTTTTAATTAAGTCGCGGGCAACTAAGGGATCTGGCGCTGTAGCAACCACTTCCATATCAGGGTGGCTGTTAATGATTTCAGTCATGATCTGACGCATAAGGGCAGAGTCATCAACACACAATACTTTAATCTTGCTCATTATCTTTCCTTAGCCAGTCCATAAACAGTCTGCCCACGCAGATAGAATTCCCGACTAATTTGGCTGAAATTCTCTGAATGGCCGGCAAATAGCAGCCCACCCGGTTTAAGCAACGGAACAAATCGGCGTAAAATGCGCTCCTGAGTTTCTTTATCAAAATAAATCATCACATTACGACAGAAAATGGCATCAAACGGTGCTGGAACAGACCACTCGGGCGCCAACAGATTCAATTGCTGAAAATGCACCATCGACGCAAGTTCCGGGCGAACGCGCACCAGCCCGCTATGCGGACCAGTACCACGTAAAAAGAACCGTTGCAGTTGCTGTGGGGACAGTGAACGCAACTCTTCCTGCCGATATATACCAGCACTAGCTTTTTCCAGAACCTGCGTATCAATATCACTGGCCCACACCTGACAGCCGCTCACCCGGTTACCCAAAACCTCAGCCAGCGTCATAGCCAGAGAATAAGGTTCTTCCCCTGTTGACGCCGCCGTACTCCAGACGGTATAGCCGTTAGGACGGCTGCGGGCATGTTCAGCCAGTATAGGAAAGTGATGAGCTTCCCGAAAAAAAGCCGTCAGATTGGTCGTCAGCGCATTAATAAAAGCCTGCCATTCAGCGCTGTTATGATCGGATTCCAGTAATGCCAGGTATTGGCCAAAATCATTTATCCCAAGCAAACGCAAACGCCTGACCAGACGGTTGTAAACCATTTCTCTTTTGTGATCGGCCAGCACGATACCGGCACGCTGATAAATTAGTTGGCTGATACGCCGGAAATGGACATCCGACAACGGCAACCGATCTACCATCTGCGTCAGGATAGATGCAGGTTCGGGGCGACTTTGCGATGGTGTAGTTTTCATATTAAATCGCTCGAATATCTATTTTTGCTATGGTGTTTTCCAATCTGAACTTTCCCTTACAGCTATAGCAGGTTTATCTTCGTTATCATTTATCAGGTATTCATCTTTTAATGAGGCAAGATTAAAAACTGACACTGTGTTGGTGAGCATCTCAGCCTGTTCCGCAAGTGACCGGACAGCAGAAGATGCTTCTTCTACCAAAGCCGCATTTTGCTGGGTAACGCCATCCATCTCCGTGACAGCTTGAGCTACCTGCTCTATTCCTCGGCTCTGCTCATCGGACGCCGAAGCAATTTCACCCATGATATCTGTAACCTGAGCTACAGATCGAACAATATCATCCATCGTACTACCCGCGGACTCAACTAATTCAGAGCCTTGCTGGACACGGCTGACAGACTCATCAATCAACCCTTTAATTTCTTTGGCCGCCTGAGCGCTCCGCTGCGCCAAACTCCGCACCTCACCGGCCACGACAGCAAACCCCCTTCCCTGTTCCCCTGCTCTGGCTGCTTCAACCGCCGCGTTCAATGCCAAAATATTTGTCTGAAATGCAATGCCGTCAATGACACTGGTTATGTCACTGATTTTCCGTGAACTAAGTGCGATATGCTGCATGGTTGTCACGACATTGCCCGTTAATTCGCCACCTTTTTTTGCTGTAACAGTGGCCTGCTGCGCCAGTTTCGCCGCCTGATGTGCGTTGTCAGCATTCTGTTTCACTATTGATGTCAACTGTTCCATACTGGCAGCCGTTTCCTCCAGGGCAGAGGCCTGTTCTTCCGTTCGGGAAGACAAATCATCATTTCCGGCGGATATCTCCTGCACACCATGTAGCATGGCATCAGTTCCCTGCCGAACGGAGTAAACCATACTCGCCAGTGACACCTGCATTTTTTGCAGGGCATTAAACATAACGCCTATTTCGTTACGCCCATAATCAGCAATTTTTTCAGCCAGATTGCCGTCTGCAATACGCTCAAAATGCTCTCGCATCACGTCTAACGGCTGTAATAACGCTTTTTTCAACCAGATTAGTCCAAGCAGCGTAATAAGGATCGAAAGCATAACTACAATGCCGAACGACCACTTAGAGCCAGAATAAGAGTGTTGACTACTGTCACCCGCTGCTTTCAAATGCCCATTCACATATTCCAGATAGACTGAAAAATTAGTCTCAAAGTTATCCTGAAAAGACTGTGTCGGCTGATCAAGAAACGGCTGTAATTGTCCGCTGTCGAGAAACATAATCAATTCAGCAAGAGCGGCATGAAGCTTCTCATAGCTTGCCGTCACGTTACCAGTCAGTTCCACGCCCTTATCGGTCATTCTGGGAACCGCAAGGTACTGTTTAAAATGTACATCCGCCTGAGCCAAATACGATCTGGCACTGGTCATCAGCACAGATACCTGCTCCTGAGCAACATTACGCGCCGCCCGTGTTGCCGCCCGATTCAATGTGTTACGCGTCTGCAGCAACGCAACCCAACTCATCGTCAACTCGTCCCGCTGTTGGCTCCCCACCGCCACCTGAGTGAAATTCTGGTAGTCCGCACGAAACCCGTTAAACGAGTAACTACTGGATACCAGTTGTACAACAAAAAATACCGTCAACAATAAAAACAAACTGGTGGAAATACGTATCCGTCTAAACATTTAACATCCTTTCAACTTTCTTATTTAAGCGATGAAGCCTTTGCCACAAATCAATATTGATTATTCTTTAGAATGTTTCCCAATTCTCTGTCGACTGACTTTGTTTCGATTTTTTATCCGTATTCGATGATACCGCCAGCAGAACAGGTTTCTGACGACTTTCCGTTTGTGCCGTTTTGTATGCACTTGCATTAGTATCGGAAAGACGGAATACCGACACCGCCTGATTAAGGATACGTACCTGCTCCTCTAGCGCGACGGCTGCCGTAGCCGACTGCTCAACCAATGCTGCGTTTTGTTGCGTTACGCTGTCCATTTCAGTGATTGCCTGGCTGACCTGATTAATACCCTTACTTTGCTCATCCGAAGCGGAAGCGATTTCGCCCATGATGTCAGTAACCCGAGTCACCGCACTGACGATTTCATCCATTGTTTCACCGGCACTTTCAACCAGTACAGAACCTTCATCGACACGATTGACGGAATCTTCAATCAAACCTTTAATTTCTTTTGCCGCCTGGGCGCTGCGTTGAGCCAGATTACGCACTTCTTCAGCGACAACCGCAAAACCACGCCCTTGCTCTCCGGCTCTTGCCGCTTCTACTGCGGCATTCAATGCCAGGATATTGGTCTGAAAAGCAATACCATCAATCACACTGGTAATATCGGCAATTTTTTGCGAACTTCCAGCAATATTGTGCATTGTTCTGACCACATTATCGACGACCTTACCGCCTTTCTGCGCCGTCTCTGATGCACTCAACGCCAGTTGGCTGGCCTGACGAGCATTCTCCGCATTCTGTTTCACCGTTGAGGTCAGTTGTTCCATACTTGCGGCTGTTTCTTCCAGCGAGGCCGCCTGCTGTTCAGTACGAGAGGAGAGATCGTTGTTGCCGGCGCTGATTTCGGTTGCACCTGTATAGATTGCATCAGCCCCCTTACGCACCGCGCTTACCGTGGTGACAAATTCACGCTGCATATCCCGGATACTGTCTGCCAATATCCCCATTTCACTCTTACTATTGAAATTGATGACTTTCGTCAGATCTCCCTTAGCAAGACACTGAATATGCTCAACGATATATTGAAGCGGACGTGTGATTAATTGCTGAATGCCAAACCACACCATCAGAGCTAATACAAGAACCAGAATAATAACAGCACCTAAAATCCAAAGCGCAGAATCATAAGCAGCATTGTTTTCCGCTATTCCTGACAGATACATTTTCTCACTGTCAGCTTGATAAGCGTTATAAGCCTTTTCAAAATTATCCTGGAATCCCTGAGTGGGTTGTTCAACAAACTTTTCAAATTCATTACTGGAGAGGAATTGAACCAGTTCGGACAACGCTCCATGCAGCGCCGCAAAATTTTCTTTTACTGATTTGGCAACTGTCGGATCCTGCTGCGTGACAATTGCCATTTGATCATAATTGTCAAAGTGCGTACTGGCAGAATTCAGTTGTGCCTTGGCCAAAGCGAGCAGCTCATCAAACGCCGCACCTACGCCCCGCCCTTCTGTATCCAGCGCAACGCGAATACCCGCCCGGTTTAAAGTATTACGCGTTTGTAACAAATATGACCACGTTGCATCTAATTCTGATTTCTTCTGATTAATAATCTGTGCCGAACTAAAAATATTCTTATCATTTTTCAGTGAACTAAAAAACACGCCTGCCGAAATAAGCTGAAGTGAGCCAAATAACACTAATATAAGTATCAAATTTGTAACAACTTTCATACGACTGAACATATCATATCCTTTGAGTAGATCGACTACCGATGGTATCGGCATTATTCTGAATATCTTTATGATTTTTCAAATCGAAGGGCAGCAAAGGCGAGGTGTGGACCACCCAAATAATGGCCCACACAAATAAGTGATAAATCAGACTTTCATAACACTGTCGACCAGTGCCATTTCTTCACTACTAAGCAGTTTTTCAATATCAACCAGAATCAGCATTCTTTCACCTAACGAACCCAACCCCGTCAGATATTCAGTTGATAAGGTAACTGCAAATTCAGGCGCAGGGCGAATCTGATCGGCGGTTAAAGAGAGAACATCAGATACGCCGTCGACAACAATCCCAACAACGCGTTGACCGAGATTCAAAACAATAACGACAGTATTATCGTCATAATCAACTTCCTGCTGGGCAAATTTAATACGTAAATCAACGATAGGCACAATTACACCACGCAGATTGGTTACACCTTTAATAAAAGTAGGCGTATTGGCAATGCGGGTTACCTGATCATAACCACGAATTTCCTGTACCTTTAAAATATCAACACCGTATTCTTCATCACCCAGCGTAAAAATCAGAAACTCCTGTCCTACAGTTTCACCTGCCAATTTCGTGACGTTTGCAAGTCCAGTCATGTTTTCCACCTTTAATCAACCTTCTATTTTATTATTAAGCAGCGGTTTCAACCACACGCTTTTCTCGATTAAGCGCCTGTAACGCTGAAACATCCACAATCAGCGCAACACTGCCGTCACCCAAAATAGTAGCGGCTGAAACTCCTGGCACCTTGCGATAATTACTTTCTAAATTCTTAACAACAACCTGATGTTGCCCGATTAATTGATCCACCAATAATGCATAACGACGGCCTGCACTTTGCAAAATTACAACAATACCCTGAGTTGGGTCGGTTTTTGCGCCATCCACATCAAAGATATGGAACAGTTCAACCAGCGGCAAATACTCACCACGAACTTGCAAAACACGTTCTCCGCCAGCCAGTGGATATAAATCTTCAGCTTGCGGCTGTAATGATTCCATCACCGCATTAAGAGGCAGGATAAAGACATCGTTATTAACCTTAACAGACATGCCGTCAAGAATAGCCAGTGTTAATGGCAACAGAATTCGAATAGTCGTCCCTTTTCCCGCCTGGAAATGGATTTCAACATGTCCCCCCATTTCCTGAATATTGCGCTTCACCACATCCATACCAACACCCCGACCAGATACATCAGTCACTTTCTCTGCGGTGGAAAAACCGGGGGCGAAGATCAGCATACCGACTTCTTCATCAGTCATGCTGTCGCTCACCGCCAATCCTTGAGAAAGGGCTTTAGCCAGAATCTTTTCGCGGTTCAGCCCTGCGCCATCATCCGCAACTTCAATACAGATATTACCGCCTTGATGTTCAGCAGACAGCGTCAGGTTGCCGACTTCTGATTTACCGACCGCAATACGCTTCTCTGGTGACTCAATTCCGTGATCGAGGCTATTGCGCACCAAATGGGTAAGCGGGTCAATAATACGCTCGATAAGGCTTTTATCTAACTCAGTGGAACTGCCGAGTAACGTTAGCTCTACCTGCTTGTCTAACTTAGCCGCGAGATCACGAACAAGACGAGGGAAGCGACTGAATACATACTCCATCGGCATCATACGAATAGACATGACAGACTCTTGTAAATCGCGGGCATTACGTTCCAATTGCCCCATGCTATTCAGCAAATCGCCATGCGCGACAGGATCAAGTTCACTTGACTGTTGTGCCAACATAGATTGTGTAATAACTAATTCACCAACCAGGTTAATAAGCTGATCAACCTTCTCTACCGCCACACGAATGCTGGTATCGCCCGTTTTACTGCGGTTCTTCGTGGCATCATGAGGCTTGGCAACGACCGGGGCAGCGGCAGCCTGAGCCACCGACGCGGCGGGAACCACCTCTGACGCAGGCGCCTCAAACACTGGCTGAGGTTCTGCAACAGGGGTTTCTGGCTGAACGCGAACGGCTGAATTAAAGCTGATTTGCTCAGGTTCCAACACAAAACATAAGACCGCGCTGATATCCTCTTCACTGGTAGAAGTGACCAAAGTGACGTCTATACTGCTATCAGTTTGATGAGGGTCTTTTATGGTACCCAGATTGCCGAGCTCTTCCAGCAATTGG
Organism: Brenneria alni; assembly: GCF_003666245.1. GTDB lineage: Bacteria > Pseudomonadota > Gammaproteobacteria > Enterobacterales > Enterobacteriaceae > Brenneria > Brenneria alni. Next base: position 11,213 of record NZ_MJLZ01000004.1, on the reverse strand, counting down.
GGGATTTCCTGCGATTTAAGACCGGTAAGGGCAATACGCACCTCGCCCTGCCCGGTTGATACAGGTTTTTCAGGCACAGTATTGATCTGCTCCGCTGACGGAGTAGCCTGAGCCGCAGCGTTTTCAGCCTGAGACTCTAAAGCCAGTTGTCGCAGGGCCTGACAGATATACTCAAAGCTCTCGGCATTGGGCTCCTGCGTGGTTTTATAGGCGTCCAACTGATCCTGCATAATGTCTTTCGTTTCCAAAAACAGGTTAATGATATTAGTGCTAAGGCGCATTTCACCACGTCGAGCACCATCTAGTAGGTTTTCTAAAAGATGCGTTGTTTCCTGTAAAACAGTAAAACCAAACGTTCCGGCCCCTCCTTTTATAGAGTGAGCAGCCCGGAAAATGGCATTTAATTGTTCCGTATCTGGTGCCAGGGGATCTAACAACAACAAGTGCTGTTCCATATCCGCCAGTAATTCGTCTGCTTCATCAAAGAATGTTTGATAGAAAGCGCTCATGTCCATGCTCACGTGGTCACCTCTGCTGTGAATCGCGGCTTATTGAGAAGGCGTCGCCTGACTGTCCGGCGCAGCAGGCAACGCTGTCGTTGGCTGTTGACGCTCTGGAGCAGCAACTCCATTAACAGGTTGCGGCGGAGTTTCACCACTTCCATCCATATTATTATTACTATTGTCGGCAGGTGGCGTGGGAGGTTTAGGGTTTTCCAACCCCATATTTTGTAAATTTTCCGCACTATCCACCTCTACCGCACTATGTTCGGCGTTTTCGTGTTCAATATTCTTTTGTGCCTGCTTGTTCAGCACCAGCAGACTGATACGACGGTTAATCGCATCATTGCCGCCGTTCGCCTGCTTCAGCCCCATCGTCTCGGCCATACCGACAACCCGAAGCACTTTACCATCAGCCAATCCGCCGATGAGAAGTTCACGGCGGGAGGCGTTGGCGCGATCGGCTGATAATTCCCAGTTGCTATAACCTCGCTCACCGGTGGCGTACTGCACATCATCAGTATGACCTGAGATACTCAACTTATTCGGGATATCATTCAAAATAGGCGCTATCGCCCGCAGGATGTCACGCATGTAAGGTTCAACCTGCGCGCTCCCGGTCTGAAACATCGGGCGATTCTGGCTATCAATAATCTGTATACGCAGCCCCTCATCAACCATCTCGATCAGTAAATGTGGACGCAGGGCACGTAGCCGCGGATCAGCTTCAATAAGCTGATCTAATCTTTCCCTCAGCTTGTTCAACCGGATCTCGTCTAATTTCCCTTCCAGCGTATCGATTTTAATGTTCTTTTTAACCTCACCATCCTGCTGGGTTACATCATCCCCACCACCTGGGATCGGGCTGGAACTCTCACTGGTTTTAGAACCACCGGTTAACGCTATTTTTAACGGAGTCCGGAAATATTCAGCAATCTGGGCTAACTGCATTGGCGTAGAAATCGCAATCAGCCACATAACCAAAAACAGTGCCATCATCGCTGTCATAAAGTCAGCATACGCAATTTTCCAGGAGCCTCCGTGATGACCTGCATGCCCGGATTTACGCTTTTTGCGAATAATGGGGTGTTGGTGTTTCATGCGTCATTTTCCGCCGCTGATTGAGCAGGAGCTTTCACCCGGCGTATATGCTCCTCCAGTTCGGTAAAGGAAGGTCTTTCCGTTGAGTACAATGTTTTTCGGCCGAACTCTACTGCAATTTGCGGCGCATAACCGTTAAGGCTGGAAAGTAATGTGACTTTGATACACTGTAATATTTTGATTTTTTCAGCATTTTTCTGACGCAACAATGCAGCCAACGGCGACACGAAACCATAGGCGAGCAAAATCCCCAGAAAGGTCCCTACCATTGCGTGCGCTATCATCATACCCAGTTCGGCAGCGGGGCGGTCGACATAGGCCAGAGAATGAACCACGCCCATTACTGCCGCAACTATACCAAATGCCGGCAATCCATCCCCCATCTGGTTCAGGCTGTTAGCCGGAACCTCACATTCATGCTCGACAGTTTCGATCTCTTCATCCATCAACGTTTCAATTTCAAAGGCATTCATATTACCGCTCACCATCAAACGCAGATAATCGGTAATAAATTCAACGACATTACTGTCCGCCAAAATACGGGGATAGCTTGAAAAGATTTCACTCTCGCGAGGGTTATCAATATCAAACTCAAGAGAAAGCATCCCCTGTTGGCGTGATTTTGCCATCAGACGAAATAGCACCGCCATCAAATCCATATATAACGCTTTGTTATATCTAGATTTTTTAATCAAAATCGGTAAAGCACGCAGCGTGGCTTTTATCGCTTTGCCGTTGTTACCAACGATAAAGGCACCGACTGCGGCGCCACCGATGATCAACAGCTCTGAGGGTTGATAAAGTGCGCCCAGGGCCCCACCGACCATGAGATAACCACCAAGTACTGAACCCACAATTACGATATAACCCAAGATAACCAGCACAAGAATTCCTTAGTAAAAAAAGTGGGCGGAAGGTGAGGTAAAAGCGCAGAGTATGTAGCCAGAAATTACTTAAGAAGAAAACCTATCACTGCCCTTAATAACAAACAGTGATAGATTCACAAATCGCTACCAAGCTCAGACTGCGTGTTTTACCTGTTCATCCAGCAGTTGAGGTATAATATCGGCAAGATTTTGCGAAAGTTTACGTCTTTTTACTGCTCTGGAGGGGGGTTGACATAAGCTACAGGCAAAACTGTTTTTTGGCTGATGGGCATGGGTGATAAACATACCGTTGCAGCAGTTGCATGAAGAGAGTTGCAACATACCACTGTCGACAAATCGAACGAGCGTCCATGCGCGCGTTAACGCCAGCAATGGAGTATCGTTTTTGGGTGAACATTGTTCTAAATAAAGACGATAAGCTTTAATGACTGCCTCAACACCACTACATTGCCCATTTTTTAGCAAAAAACTGTAGGCGTTATAGAACATGGATGAATGAATATTCTGTTCCCAGGTCATAAACCAATCCGTTGAAAACGGTAGCATTCCCTTTGGCGGTGGACTTCCTCTAAGTTCTTTATACAGCTTAATCAAACGTCCACGGCTTAACTGCGTTTCGCTTTCTAACATCTGCAAACGAGCGCCCAGCGAAATGAGTTCCATTGCTAACTGGATGTCTTTTGCTTCCTGAACAATACTTTTCTCCGCCATTACTATGCCCTTTTCTTAGGCAAGTTTTCTTCTTTCGAAGTTAACTGTTGTAATAAATGACTCGACAACAAAATACCAGTATGAATTTGTTGCAAATCATCCACACGCGATTCTTGAGTCAAGAGTTTGATGGTATTGTGATCATTAAAACGAAAATGGCATATCAGTTGGTTAGTTTCTGCTAATTTAACCATCTGCGGCAGGGTAAGCTGCATCAGCATATCTGCCATTGCTTCATCGATGCCTAAACGAAACATCGCAGAAGCTTTCTCGTCATTAATTAACCGTTGTGCCAGTAACAAATAAGACAGATTAATGTCATAAATGTGCTTGAGTAATTCAGAGGTACCCATATTTCCCATCCCGACAGGCTATGTTTAAAACATAAGTTAGGTGATAGACCATATCGCCCAGTTCAAAAATCACTCTCCATTGATGGCATAAAAAACTATCAGTGCCAGATACTAGTCACTATTTTTCATTTCTTAATGCAGGACAGTTAAGTACTTCTGCCAACTTTCATCATGCATCCATTATGCATTGAGTCCATTCGCCCTTAGTTCTTCAGAATCCTTAAAGGTTTCTGTCACTATCCTAACCAGCATAGGATTAATCCTAAAACAGCGCAACTGTACCGCCTAATCCGTAGCACATACAACGCAAGCGAGGAATGATTTTGGTTATTATGTGATACAGATCACAAAATTGGAAGTGCTGTGGGTGATTTTTCATCTACCAAGTCTCCTTAATCGCTCATTTTTAACACAAAAAAATGTATTTTACGTTACAAAAAGGCATAAGCATGGTGAAAAATACTTTGCGTGCTATGTAATGGAAAGATAAATATAGATAAATAAAGATTACTTTTATATAGCGAATTTACATATCAGATATGTGTTTATATTTTTACCAAAACATTCATTTCTTTACGTATTGATTTAGGCCGCGAAAAAACAGTCAATACCTCTCACCTGTACCAATCAATACAAGTACTGATTACTTACAACGGCAATAGTAAAGGCAATACAGTGCGCTAGGTAAAATCAGCGGGCATATCAGACAATCACGAATACATTGAATTTGGTCGTATCGATGCCAATCCTCACACTGACAAGAGCCGTAATGCTCGAAACCAAACCTGAAAACGTAACGCGGACAAGGAAATTATGACACACGGGCTACGATCATCTGCCACATACTGCTGATGCTGAATAAACCGATTCGCGCCGTTACTTCATATTCCGCAGAAAAAAGAGGTGAAACTGTTGTAATACATAAAATCAGCCTGATAATTAGCCAATGTTGATAAACAACAATGTATCAACCAAGTTTTTAATAATAACGAGGGAATCGCATGAGCGCTTACTTCCCTGACAGAAAATGCCATTAACGAAATTATAGATAACCTGATGAAATTAAAATCACTTTCTTAAAAAGAGAATAACAATATTAATAATTTCGTTCCCAGACACTATCTGGCATTACGTTATTAACTCACTGATTATATAACCAACCACTATTTAATTCAGGCTAAAGCCAATAGCGAATTTTCTTTTATTTTTGTATCCTAAAAAATTCGAGTTACAGGCAAAACGTTATCGTTTCGAACAACGCAGAGTATTGCCTTCCAAATGAACTTTTGAGGCCACCGTGACAGCGGCTTCTCTGGAAGCTGCTATCCTGTGCCGTGGCAATATTTAAGCTGTCCGACCAACAGTCGCAAATATATACCTTTGCTCCCGTTTCCCAGCCCACATTGGTAACGCAACCAACCTCTTCCCTTGCATTAACCCAGTCAGTAACCCAACCAGAGAAAGACCACAGGGGAAGCTTTTAACATAGCAGACTGACTAACGCACGGAGCAGATATTGATTTTTGAGCTGGTCAATATCTGCTCTTCGTTACTCCCCAGCAGAATGTTTAAGCTCTACGAAGGTTCCATCTTTGTTCTCAACTTCATTAAAGAACCAGACACCAGCAGGATAATCCTCAAGCGAAACTAAATACATCGTTCCTTCCTGAAACTCTTCAACGGCCAGGATCACCCCTTCCCTTCGCGATCTTCCGTCTGTTTTAACTGTCACTAAATCATTAACTTTCATGAAATTTTCTCAATAATCCCTCTGACTCTAAAGAAACAGTATTATCATTGTTGAATGGTATAATAATATAACATGCAGATAATAGTTAACTTAGCTTTATCGAGGCTGGTGATATTTCGGTCAATGGCTTAACGGAACCCCATTATCCAGGATAAGCGAGTAAATTCCCATCTTATACACCACCACATATTTGTAGAAAAGATTAAAAGTTGAACGAACAGTCGAATACTGATTGGCGGATAGAGAAAGATAAAGCAAGTTACAACCAATCTATAACGTCAGCCCGATATTCATAATATTCCTGCATTTTTCTTCATATTTCTGCACTCTCATCCACCTGTAATAATAAAATCTCGCGCTAAAGTAAGCAAAATCATGTCAAGCATTGATGAAGTTTAGCTTTTATATGCCGATAACCAAAACGTAAGAAATTACCGCAACGGACAATTAACCTGCCTACAGATAGTCCCCGATAGGCGGGTATTCGAAAGGAAACGCTAGCAGCGATCCTGTCTTTTTTAGGATTAATTCATATTATTTTCACCACCGGGAATTACATCATGAACTTCGTCCGCAATATTAAAATCAGAACTATGATGATTTTGATTCTTATACTCTTTTCCTTATTATGGGGGGGCGTCTCAGCATTCGCATTGTACTCGTTGAGTCAGCTTACTTTTGAACTGAAGCTAACCAATGTCCAGCAAAGTAATGGCGACATTATTAATGGTGCCAATGGACAGTACTACCGGGCAGTAAGCATTCTTGAACGTGCTGCTCGTGCAAAACAGAAAAATGATGCTGCCGAGGCCAATGTGGAACTTCAGTCCGTCGCTGGCGAGTTAGAAAAACTTAAGGCCGGCCTGGCTCAATTCAAAGTGGTCGATCATGCGAATATTGATCCCGCCACCATTGACAATATCTATAACAGCTCTTATCGCCTCTTCACTGAAGGCGTTATCCCAATGTATGAGGCCGTCAAGGCAGATCGCATTGATGATTTTATACAGCAATCAAGTCAAACCTATCGCCCGCTACGCAGAGATTTCACCACGGCGATTGATAAATACAACGCCGTCATTGAACAGTTAAAAGGCGAAGCGCAAAGTAGGATTGATCTCTGGGTCGACTGGTGTCAAAAGATCCTGGTTTTAGCACTGATTATCGGACTTATTATTGTCCTGCTAACCGATCGCTATCTGGCTATTTTCGTGGTTAAACCTCTCGAATTAATTAAAAAACACCTTCAGGTACTCTCGGTGGGTCATTTACACACCCAAATGCTCAGTATGGGTAAAAACTGCGTTGGGCAATTGATTCCTTTCGTTCAGCAAATGCAAAATAACTGGATCACAACCGTATCTGAAATCCGGGGCAGTGCGGAAGAGATTTACCGTGGCTCTGGTGAAATATCTTCAGGCAATACGGATTTATCCTCACGTACGGAGGAACAGGCATCAGCACTGGAGCAAACCGCGGCCAGCATGGAGCAATTGAGCGCCGTAGTGAAACAGAACGCAGACAACGCTAACCAGGCCAGTGTTTTGGCGCAGAATGCTTCTAAAATAGCGAACAATGGCGGCGAGATTGTCGGTGACGTAATCAAGACTATGGGAAAAATTACCAGTAGCTCCCAGAAAATTGCCGATATCATTAATGTCATAAATGGTATCGCTTTCCAGACAAACATTCTGGCACTGAACGCGGCCGTAGAAGCTGCACGCGCCGGAGAGCAAGGGCGCGGATTTGCCGTTGTTGCCAGTGAAGTTCGTAATCTGGCACAGCGTAGTGCACAAGCAGCAAAAGAGATTGAAGGATTGATCGATGAGTCGGTAAATAATGTAAAAACAGGCTCAGACCAGGTAGCGCTTGCCGGCGATGCCATGGAGAACATCGTTAAAGCCGTGACTAACGTAACCGACATCATGGGTGAGATTGCTTCCGCTTCCAACGAGCAGAGCAAAGGGATCACTCAGGTTGGTCAGGCTATGGTTGAAATGGATAGCGTGACGCAGCAAAACGCCGCCCTAGTTGAACAGTCAACCGCTGCATCAGCATCACTCGAAGAACAGGCGCGCCGTTTGACAGAAATTGTCTCTATTTTCAAACTTGCCGAGTCAGTTGAGCCACTGAAAGCAAAAACGCCAGCTAAACCGACACAAACGCTGCCATCAGCTTCATCAAAGAAAATAAGTACCAATAACACCAATTGGGAAACATTTTAACGGGTATTAACGCGGGCGGTAACGCCCGCTCACCCCCAGGAATACGCACTAGTTGGGTAACCTGCTACACGAGTCTCTGGTGTCCAGCATGATATTGACAACACGACACGCTTAAAATCCTTTATAGTTCCATCCAACATTCCACATAAAGGAGGGGGAGTCATTGCAGCGGCAATTGGTGTCATCGTCAAGAATTCGTTCGATTGGATACGATCCTGAAAAACGTATTCTTGAAATAGAATTTCATAATAAAGATATCTATCAATACATTGGCGTTCCAGCTCGCATTTACGGGAAATTCATATCTGAATCTGTTGTATCTAAGGGCCGTTTTTTTGATGGCGTCATAAAAGACAAATTTTTGTGCCGAAAAATTAACTAATGATCAGAATGAGCCGGAAACATGCCCAGATAAGCGCTACGACAAAAGTGCTACAAAAAACATGTCCACTGTCTAGTCAGTCCGGCTCACCCCTGCTTTACTACAGGCGTTAGTCTGATTTTCCCTTCCCAGTAACTGAGCAACAAACTCTTTTTATACCCGTATCTGATCAGCAAAAACCGCATTCTGCTCGTCCACCAGCATCGTTTTTGTGCTCATTCGTAATTTTCTGTCGGTTTGAAAAATAACCGCACCGAGAATTTTGACACCCGATATTGCTGACCGCTATAAACATGTAATGCAGTTAATAGTGGATCGAGTGGCATTACGAACTATCCTTTTATTGTCATTTATGAGTAAAAAAGGAAATAGATATGTCAACAAACAAGTTTGATACAGATGCCGACAACCTCGTTGATAAGGTCGCAAACAAAGCCAATGAAGCTGCTGGTGCCGCTCAGGAAACTTTCGGCGATGCTGTCGACTCACCGAAACATCAAATAAAAGGGGCTACCCGAAAATACGCAGCACAAGCTTGCGATGTGCTGTGCAACGCAACAGATACTGTTGCCAGTAAAGTCAAAGAATCCCCAATCGCAGGTTTATTAGCAGCCGGGGCAATTGGCATCGTGATTGGCCTTCTGATAAAACGCAAATGATCTCCAGGCCCATTTGGGCCACAGACTGTTGACAAAGTCCTGGCTTCACGGTCAGGACTTTTATCTCATAGCCTTGCATTGTCTTCTCAATGTGATCGGGCATCAAAATTGTCAGTTCAAGATATTCCACAATCCAATCCGCCGACTGTTGCCATTGGCCAAGCGTTACATCTGCGCCGATCTTCCATGTAATCTGGCAGTGATGATTTGCCAGCAGGCCCCGAGCCAGAAAACCATACGGATTGAAAACTCGATATGCATACCGAATACGATGATCTTGATACTACCGAATAGGAAAGCAGCGGCAATAACATCGATGAATGATTTATACACACCACCAGCCACTCAGGCGTGGCTACAAACCTGCCAGCGCTGGCTTAATGGCTGCTCGCTCCTTTCTGTGCCTTCGATCGTTATAACCGATCGATAGGATCGAATCGATCTATAAAAACGATTATCTTTTGATCAAAAACACAGATAGGATATTTCTTAAAACACTCATAACCACATGTGTTTAAAAGATTTATTCTCATTCTTGGGAAGGGGGATGGCGTGTTCTTTATCAGACGGAAATCCAAACCATAAACTGTTACGCCGATTGCTGACAGCAATAAACTGCTTTGGATAATGAAAATATGAATCAGGAGCCTCCCGTGAAAACGATTATTCATAAATGCACAGACGATGATTTCAAATACCTGTCGGGAATACTTGATAGTTATATTTCATTTACCAATGATAAGCGCAGAAAAAAATTACTGGCTGAAAGTAAACACAATGCCAACTCAAAAACTCAGTTAGTCAATCTGATAGACAGCCAAATTAAATACTATGGTGTCCTATGATCCCGGTTAATACCCTCTATTTAACGATTCTTAATCAGCAGGGTAAATCATCCAGCAGCCTGAGTCAGGCGATTGAACGTCTGGCTTCAGGTATACGCATCAACAGCGCAAAGGATGACGCTGCGGGTCAGGCAATCTCTAACCGGATGACCAGCCAGTACCATGGACTCTCCCAGGCAAAGAACAACGTAAATGACGGCATTTCCCTGCTTCAGACGGCGGAGGGCACGCTGGACGAAATCAATAGTCGTCTACAGCGTATACGTGAACTTACCGTTCAGGGGTTGAATGGAACCTATAGCCAGAAGCAATCGGATGCTATCCAGGCTGAAATCAACATGAATTTGAAAGAGATGGATCGCCTGGCCTCCCAAACCAGCTATAACAACCTGACCCTGCTTGATGGCAGTTTAGGTCAGGTGGATATACAGGTTGGCGCGAACGACGGCGAAACCTTATCGCTGGATTTTTCTCCGCCGGGATTCAGCGTAGATGAGTTGGGGCTGAACGACCTGATTATCAGTGGTATCCGCGGAGAAGTGTATGATGAAAATACGCTAACGGGCGTGGCCTCGAATATTTTTCTGGACAGCACTACGACTACGACAAGTTATTCTTATCCGGACAGTCCATTAACCTCGCTGACATTTGTACGCAGCAGCAGTAACAACCGGTATTATATTCAGGCGCAGGATGAACAGGGAAAGCCGGTTTATTATCTGGCGGCTTATACTGCATCGCATGATACGGCGACAGGAAATAGCACGACGACTATCCGGGCAATTGCATCGTCCGAACTTTACACGTCGGTGACACAAATTGATGACCAGGATATTACTACCGCAATATTGTCATTTACAGACAGTAATGGGAATACCATTGATGCGGAGAACGCCAGATTATTGCAGCAGGGTAGCCAGTATATTCTTGAAGTCGATGATGGTTCAGGAAACTATCAATATTATAACGCATCGGTTGCAGTAACGACGAACGGCACCGAGGTGCAGGTCGATATTGTGGCAAGTAGTGGTACGGCAATTAATACATTTTCTGTTGTCGCCAGTGTAAGTGGCACGTCCGACATCACAATTGACTCAGATAATGTCGTTGTCAATTATATCGATAGCGAAGGTAATCAATATAACAACGTATTGACAGAAGATGCTGATGGGAATTATGTCATGAACATATCCGATGACGGCGTACCCGGCTATAAAAGTGCGACAGTCGTCAGCCAGGAAAATAATAGCCTTTTGCTCAGAACAATAAACGGCAGTGGGGAAGTTAAAATCTATTATGAAATGAATTACACCGCTTATACCGATGCCAGTACTAATCAGACCGTCATTAACATCTCCGAAGTGGGAGAAGGAATTAGACTGCGTAATCCTGAAAACCCATTGGCCGTGATTGATAATGCCATCGCCCTGGTGGATGAAAAACGCAGTAGTTTGGGCGCAATGGAAAACCGTCTGGAGTCAGTGATGAATGTTCAGACGAATACAACCGAGGCGATTCGCGCCGCCCGTTCCCGTATTGCGGACGCGAATTATGCCACCGAGGTATCTGCGATGGTCAGAGCTCAAATTCTGCAACAGACAACCGTTTCCATGTTATCTCAGGCCAACCAGCAGTCGGAAATTGTATTAACGCTATTGCAAGAGTAACAACAAAAAAACTCAGGGAAGCTCGAAATATATTTTCGTGAAACGTCCCATTAAAGGCATTTTAATATAAATGAATAACAAAATAAAAAATCTTTCAGATTATCGAGCCGCCATTTAATTAGTAATGGTGCGG